>NZ_JBEZDO010000022.1:0-183923 GCF_040648355.1 Nonomuraea sp. NPDC049152
GACCTAGTTACAAGATCGCGACGCACCGTACGCTGCCCCGGATCCTCCGCCTGACTCACCCTGCGTCACTGATCATCAAAAGTGAGCCAGAGCCCATTCTCACCGCGCTCAACAGGCAGCTCTGCCCCACCTCCCTCCAGGGCCGCCCTTCGAGGGTCACCGGGCCGTTCGAGGTGAAGAGCCCTCGACTCCCGGAGGCTGGTCCTGGCCATGGATCCCGGCTACTGGGGAGGCGAGGTGTGGCTGGCAGGGGTCGAGGTGCGGTTCGTGCCCGACGGGCAGGCGCGGACGCCGGCCGTCAGGAGCGGGGAGGCCGACCTGGCGTCCTACCCGCCGACCGACGGCAGGGCCCCGAGCACCGCGCAGGCCAGGCCCGCGCGTTCCGGGGCGGTCCTGTTCACGGCCGGTGGGATCGCAGTCGGCGGGATCACGGCTGGAGGCGTCAGGGCCGGGAGGAGTCAGGGCCGGGAGGGGCGTCAGGGCCGGGAGGAGTCAGGGCCGGGAGGCGAAGGCGCCTGGGGAGATGCCGACCTCTCGGGCGGCGGCCATGTGCGCGTGTTCGAGCAGCCGGGGCCGCGACAGCACGTTCGGGTGCAGCGTGTAGCGGATGATGAGCCCGTCCAGCATCGCGTCGATGCGCTCGGCCGCCCCCGCGGGGTCCTCGCAGGTGAACTCACCCGTGTCGGCCCCTTCGGAGATCACCTGCTCCAGGGCGCGCAGCCACGTCGTCTCCAGCTCCAGCACGATCGTGCGGACCGCGGGCTCCCTGAGCGCGGCGTTCCACGCGTCGATCCACAGCAGCCAGCTCTGGTCGGACCGCGACTGCGGGATGTAGAAGCGCAGCACCCTGTCGAGGCGTTCGACGGCGCCGCCCTCGCCGGTGACGAGCTGGTCGAGCCGGGCGCTCTCGATGTCGAGCGTGGCCCGCAGCATGGCGGTGATCAGCTCGTCCTTGGTGGCGAAATGGTAGTGGATGAGCCCGCCGCTGACGTTGACCGCCTTGGCGATGTCAGCGACTCGCGTGTTGGCCAGGCCGCGTTCGAGCACGACCTTGCGGGTGGCCTCCAGCAGCTCGGCCCTGCGCTGGTCAGCCTGGTCCGCCCTGCTGCCTCGGGCACCGTCCGCACGTCGCACCGGCCAAGAGTAGCCGATGGCCAGGAACGGTCGGCGCCCGAGGCCGCCATGGGTCATGGGCGCTCACGTGGCGTCACGAGGCGCAGCGGTACAGGCCCTCGTGGCCGTCCACCGGCGCGCAGTTCTCCCGCACCCACGCGGTGACCTCGGCGCTGCCCCTGTCCTGCCCGCCGCCGCTCAGGACGTACTTCAGCCGTCCCGAGGCGACGAGCTCCCGAAGCCGGTCGACGCTCATCGCCGGGTCGGAGCCGGTGAAGCCGCCCATCGCGATCACGGGCTTTCCGGTCTCGAGGATGAGCGAGGAGGCCTGTCCCGCGCTCCCGACCGCGACGAGCCAGGTGGCGCCCTCCTGGTGCTGCTCCAGGTAGGCGGTCAGCTCGGCGTCGACCTCCCGCCCTGGACCACCGCCACCCCGCATCCGGTCGCCGTCCTGGCCGGGCTGGCCGTCCTGGCCGTCCTGGCCGGGCTGGCCCGTGAGAGGCGGGCTGGGCTGGCCCGTGAGAGGCGGGCCGTCCTGGCCCTGCTGCCCCGGGGGCCGGCCGGGGAACCCGCCGGGGCTGCCCTGGCCGAAGCGACCCATGCCGCTCGAAGGCCCCGCGGTCGGGTTGGTCCCGTTGACCGGCGAGCCCAGCGTCGTCACCGCGTACGCCGCGGGCCCCGCCAGCCCGGCGAACAGCGCCACGACCACCGCCCCCGCGGCCGGCCACCACGCCGTCCGCCGCCCCGCTCCGCCGGCGCGCAGCCGACCGGCCCTCAGCCTCGCGACCACCAGCCCGGCGACCGCGAGCGCCGCCGCGACGGCCACCGCCCACGCCAGCCACGGCACGAACTCGTTCGTACGGCGCAGCACCACGAACGCCCACGCCCCGGTCAGCGCCACCGCCGCCGGCAGCACCCACGCCCACGCCCTCGACTCCCTGTAGCCCCGCCACATCAGCACGCCGCCCATCCCCGTCACCGCGGCCACGGCCGGAGCCAGCGCGGTGGCGTAGTACGGGTGGAAGGTCCCGCTGGAGAAGCTGAACACCGCGTAGTGGACCAGCAGCCAGCCGCCCCATACGAGCCAGGCCGCGCCGTGCTCCCGCAGCGTCCGCCGGTTGAGGGCCGCGAACACCAGCGCCACGGCGCAGAACGGCAGCAGCCACGAGATCTGCCCCGCCATGACGTCGTTGAACAGCCGCCCCGCCCCCGACTCGCCGCCGAAGGAGGGGCCGCCCCGCCCGCCGCCCTGACCGAAGATCCGGCCAAGCCCGTTGTAGCCGATGACCAGGTCCCACACCGAGTTGTCCGTCGATCCGCCCACGTACGGCCGTGACGCGGCGGGCCACAGGTCGACGACCACCATCCACCACGCGCTGGAGACCGCCAGCACGACCCCCGCCGCCAGCAGGTGCCGGATCCGCCGAAGGAACGGCGCCGGCGCGCACACCGCGTACGCCACGACGAAGGCGGGCACCACCAGGTAGGCCTGCAGCATCTTGGCGTTGAACGCCAGGCCCACCAGCAGCGCGCACAGCAGCAGGCGTAGCCGTCCCCTCCTGATCGCCTCCAGGGCGAACCACGCGGCGCTCACCAGGAGCAGCACGAGGACGGTGTCGGGGTTGTTGTCGCGGTTGATGGCCACCGTGATCGGCGTCAGCGTCATGACGACCGCCGCGACCAGCGCCGCGGCGTGGCCCGCGCTGCGCCGTACCGCGGAGAAGACGACGGCGACCGCGGCCACGCCCGCCACGGCCTGGGGCAGCAGCATGCTCCACGTGCCGAACCCGAAGATCCGCGCCGACAGGCCCATCACCCAGAGCGCGAGCGGCGGCTTGTCGACAGTGATGAACGAGCCCGGGTCGAGGGCGCCGAAGAAGAAGGCCTTCCAGCCCTTGGTGCCCGACAGGATCGCGGCGGAGTAGTACTCGTTGGCCATGCCGCTCGACGCCCACGCGTACAGGACGAAGGCGACCGCGAGCACGCCCCACAGCGCCGGCCGCGACCAGCGCGGATCGTCGCCGGAGCCGAGGAAGGCGCGCGCGGGCCGTCCCCTCCTGGCCTCGGCCCCGCGGGCGGGTGGCGTGGTGACGGTCATCGGCCGTTCCTCCGCTTCGGGTTGAAGACCCACACCCGCAGCAGCAGGAAGCGCACCAGCGTGGCGAGAGCGTTGGCGACGATGACGGCCATCAGCTCCGCCCAGTGCGGGGCGCCCTCGGGCACCATGGCCAGTCCGCCCGTGGTCAGCGCGAGCCCGACGAAGAACGCGACCAGCCCCTCGACCTGGTGGCGCAGCGCGCCCGTGCTTCCCTTCACGCCGAAGGTGAAGCGGCGGTTGGCGGCGGTGTTGGCCACGGCCGTCGTGAACAGTGCGACGGCGTTGGCGACGAGGGCGGGCACGAGCAGGCGCAGCAGCGAGTAGAGCGACAGGTAGCTGACCGTGCTGACCACGCCGATGACGGCGAAGCTGGACAGTTGGCGCGCCATGCCCTTGGGCAGCTCAGCCTGCTGGACGCGCGGCGGGACCGGGATGCTGGCCGCCCCCGACAGCGCCTTGCGGGCGACCCGCGCCATGCCCCTCAGATCGTCCATGGCCGTCTTCACGATGTCGACCCTGCTGTCGGGGTCGTCCACCCAGTCGACGGGCACCTCGTGGATGCGCAGTCCGTGCCGCTCGGCCAGGAGCAGCAGCTCGGTGTCGAAGAACCACTCCTGGTCCTCGACAGCGGGCAGCAGCGCCTGCGCGATCTCGGTGCGCGCGGCCTTGAAGCCGCACTGCGCGTCGGAGAACCCGGCGCCCATGACGCCGCGCAGCAGCAGGTTGTAGACCCTGGAGACGAACTCGCGCTTGGGCCCGCGCACCACGTTGGCCGTCCTGGCCAGCCTGGTGCCGATCGCCAGGTCGCTGTGGCCCGACAGCAGCGGCGCGACCAGCGGCAGGAAGGCGCCCAAGTCGGTCGACAGGTCGACGTCCATGTAGCTCACGACGTCGGCGTCGCTGCCCGCCCACACGCTGCGCAGCGCCCTGCCGCGCCCCTTCTCCTCGAGGTGGACGGCCCGCACCCCGGGGTAGTGCGCGGCCAGCTCCTGCGCGATCGGCCAGGTGGCGTCCGAGCTGGCGTTGTCGGCGATCGTGATGCGGAAGCCGTAGGGGAAGGACGTCGTGAGGTGCTCGTGCAGTCTGGCCACGCACACCGGCAACGCCCGCTGCTCATTGTGGACCGGGACGACCACCTCGACCAGGCGCGTCCTGATTGCTGTCTTCATGCGTACAAGGTCGCGATCTCGCCTTGGACATGACTGAGGTCGCTCTTAAGACTGGGTGAGAACGGGCGATCCGGGCAGGCTGATCCGCGCGACCGCGCCGCCACCGGGGGCGTTGTCCAGCCGTACCTCTCCCGCGGCCTCCTGTACGGCCTGCGCCACGATGGCGAGCCCGAGCCCCGAGCCGGGCAGGCTGCGGGCCGAGGGCGAGCGCCAGAACCGCTCGAAGACGTGCGGCAGCTCCTCGGCGGGGATGCCGGGACCGTGGTCGCGGACCGTCAGATCGCCTCGGCGCAGCTCCACCTCGACCTTGCCGCCTGGGCTGAACTTGGCGGCGTTGTCGAGCAGGTTCATGACGGCGCGTTCGAGCGAGGAGGGGTGGCCCTCGACGTACCAGGGATCGAGGTCGGTGGTCACGTCGGCACCGCGCAGCCTGGCGCGGGCGACGGCGGCGTCGACGACGTCGTGGAAGGCCAGCTTGACGTGCGGCTCGTGGTCGGACTCGCCGCGCGAGAGCTGCAGCAGGTCGCCGACCAGCGTGGACAGCTCCTCGAACTGCGCCTTGAGGTTGACGAGCAGGCGCTCCTTGGCCTTGGGCTCGATGGGCCTGCCGGTGTGCTCGCTGCGCAGCAGCAGGTCGATGTTGGTGCGCAGGCTGGTGAGCGGGGTGCGCAGCTCGTGTCCCGCGTCGGCGACCAGCTGCTGCTGGCGCTCGCGGGACCCGGCGAGGGCGGCGGTCATGGCGTTGAAGGAGCGGCTGAGCCTGGCGATCTCGTCGGTGCCGTCGACGGGGATGGTGGTGTTGAGGTCCTCGGTCTTGGCGATGTGCTCGACGGCCTTGGTGAGGCGGCCGACGGGGCGCAGGGCCGTACGGGAGATGAGCAGGCCCGCGGAGGCCGCCCCGAGCACGCCGATGGCGGCGACAGTGGTCAGCAGGACCGTCAGCGTGCGCAGGGTGCCCAGGAGCTCACCGAGCGGCCTGGTGTCCATGATGGCCATCCCCCGCACGGGGCTCTCGACGAAGACGCGTACCGGCTTGCCCGCAACGGTGGTGCCGTTGAAGAGGGCCGAGCCCCCGTGGGCGGCGACCTGACGCACCTCGGGGGTGATGGTGAGCGCGGCGCCGTAGTAGCAGTTCGGCCGCCCGTCGGCGTAGACCACCTGGGTCGCCGCCTGCGGACGGCCGTAGTGCCCTGTGTCCTGGGGGAACGACTGGCACTCTTCGAGCAGCCAGTCGACGTCGTGCAGCTTCGCCTCGGGTCGTTTCCTGCTCTGCTCGTCGAAGGTGCGGTCGAGCTGCACGTACAGCTCGTGCTGGACGATCAGGTAGCAGCCGATCGCCGAAACGGCGATCGCGGCCGCCACCGCCAGTGTCACCAGCAGTGTCAGTCGCGAGCGCAGGCTGCGTCGTCTCACGTGGTGGCCCGCAGCACGTACCCCACTCCTCGAACGGTGTGGATCAGCCGGGGCTCGCCCTCGGCCTCCAGCTTGCGCCGCAGGTACATCACGTAGACGTCCAACGAGTTCGAGGTCGGCTCGAAGTCGAAGCCCCACACCTCGGTCAGGATCTGCTCCCTGGTCAGCACCTGGCGCGGGTGGGTGAGCAGCAGTTCGAGCAGCAGGTACTCGGTCCTGGTCAGGTCGAGACGGCGCCCGCCCCTGGTGACCTCGCGCGTGGAGCCGTCCATGCGCAGGTCGCCGAAGGTCAGCGCGTCGTCCGCGGCCTGCCCGCCGAGCGAGCTGCGGCGCAGCAGCGCCCGGACCCTGGCCAGCAGCTCGTCCAGCTCGAAGGGCTTGACGAGGTAGTCGTCGGCCCCCGCGTCGAGACCCGAGACGCGGTCGCCGACGGCGTCGCGGGCGGTGAGCATGAGCACGGGCACGTGGTCGCCGCCCGCGCGCAGCCTGCGGCACGCGGTCAGGCCGTCCAGGCGTGGCATCATCACGTCGAGCAGCACGGCGTCGTAGCTCTCGCGGGCCAGCTCGTCGAGCGCGGCCTGGCCGTCGGAGACGGCGAAGACCTGGTACCCCTCGAACTCCAGGCTGGACTGCAGCGCCTCCCGCAGGGCGGGCTCGTCGTCCACCACCAGCAACCGCGCGCCATCACTCATGGTCACCAACGGTAGACCGCCTTCATGAGAACGTCATGAAGGACCGGTCAGAAGCGCCATCGCGGCGTTGTGTCCTGGAATGCCGCTGACGCCGCCGCCGCGCCTGGCGCCCGCGCCGCAGAGCAGGATGCGCGGGTGCTCGGTCTCGACGCCCCAGGTACCGGCCTCACCGTACGGCCAGGTGAGGTCCCGGTGGAAGATGTGCCCGCCGGGCAGCCCCGCCTCGGTCTCCAGGTCGTGCGGGGTCTTGGCCTCGATGCACGGCTCGCCGTCGGGTCCTGTGAGCAGGCAGTCCTCCAGCGGCTCGGCGAGGACGGAGTTGATCGACCGCAGCGTCGCGGCCACCGCCTCGTCCCGATGCTTCGGGAACAGCCTGGCGGGCATGTGCAGGCCGAACAGCGTCATCGTCTCCGCCTTCAGCCCCGGCCCCAGGATGGAGGGGTCGGTGAGCGAGTGGCAGTAGACCTCCGCCGGCGGCAGGTCGGGCACCGCACCGCCCGCGGCCTGCGCGTAGGCGCGCGCGAGCTGCTCGCGGCTCTCGTTGATGTGGAAGGTGCCGCTGAAGGCCGCGCGCGGGTCGACGTCCTGGTCCTTGAGCCTGGGCAGCCTGCTCAGCACCATGTTGACCTTGAGCTGCGCGCCTTCGGGGGTCACCGGCGAGCGTCCCATCAGCCGGTCGAGTACGGCGGGCGGCAGGTTGACCAGCACCCTCTCGCCGTTGACCGCGTGCTCCCCCTCCGCGTCGCGGAAGGTGACCTCGCCCGAGGGGTCGATCCCCACGATCTCCGCGCCCGTCCTGATGGTGGCGCCCGCCTGCCTCGCGGACTCCTCCAGCGCCCCGGTGACCGCGCCCATCCCGCCGACCGGCACGTTCCACTCGCCCGTGCCGTCGCCGATCACGTGATAGAGGAAGCACCTGTTGGCCAGCAGATCCTCCGCCGGGTCGGCGAACGTGCCGATGAGCGAGTCGGTCAGCACCACCCCCCGCACGGTGTCGTCGGCGAACCGCTCGTCGACGACCTGCCCGATCGGCCGCTCGAACAGGTCGCGCCAGGCCACCTCGTCCCCGACCACCTCGCGCAGCTCGTCCGCGGAGCGCAGCGGCTCGAGGAGGGTGGGCGCGACCCGCTCGGCGACGCGCGCCGTCATGGCGTAGAACTCCTGCCATGCCCGGTAGTCGGACTCGCCGCCGGTGACGCGCCTGAACGAGGCGGCCGTGCGTTCCTCGTCGGCGTTGTCGACGAGGAGCCCGCCGTCCCCGACGGGCGTGTAGGACGCGTAGCGCCGTCTGCGCAGTTCGAGGCGGAGTCCCAGATCCTTGACGATCTTCGTGGGGAGCAGGCTGACGAGATAGGAATAACGCGACAGCCGGGCGTCCACGCCGGGGAAGGCCTTGGTGGAGATGGCCAGGCCGCCCACGTGGTCCTGCCGTTCGAGGACGAGGACGCTGCGCCCTGCCCTGGCCAGATAGGCGGCGGCGACCAGGCCGTTGTGCCCGGCGCCTGCGATCACGACGTCATATGACATGCGACCTATTTGTCCTGAAATTGACCATATCGTCAAGGTGTCACGGGCGGGAGGCGATCGCCAGCAGAGTGGCGGCGGGTCCGGTCAGCGACCTGCCGCGCCGCCACACCGCCCGCAGGTTGCGCACCAGGTTGAGCCCCGCCAGCGGCACCTCGATCAGCCGTCCCGTGGCCACCTCGGCCTCCACCGCGTGCCCGCTCAGCACCGCGGGCGCCGCCCCCGCCTGGGCCGCGCCCTTCACGGCCGCGTTCGAGCCGAGCTCGAGGCGGGGGCTGGCGACGCGCTGGCCCGCGAAGGCGCGGTCCAGCGTCTCCCTGGTGCCCGAGCCGGGCTCGCGCACCACCAGCGGGGTGCCCGCCAGCTCCGCCACCCGCAGCGCCGTACGGCGGCGCGCCCACGGATGCCCCGGCGCGACCACGACCACCAGCCGATCGGTGGCCACCACCCTGCTGGCCAGCCCGTCCGGCACCGCGGGCCCTTCCACGAAGCCCAGCTCGACCTTCTCGCCGAGCACCCGTGCCGCCACGTCGGCGGAGTTCATCACGTCGAGCCCCACCTGGATGTCGGGCTCGCGGCTCTGCAACTCGCCCAGCCAGCGTGGCACGAGGTACTCCGCCACCGTCATGCTGGCGGCGACGTGGAGCTGCGCGGCCTCGCCCTGCCGTACCGCCTCGACCGCGCGCATCAACTCGTGCGCCGCGTCCAGCACCTGCGCCGCCCAGCCCGCGACCATGCGACCCTCGGCGGTCAGCGCCGAGCCGCGGGGCGTGCGTTCGAGCAGCGGCACGCCGAGGCGGCGTTCGAGCCTGGCGATGCGCTTGCTGGCCGAGGGCTGCGCGACGCCCGCGGCCCTGGCCGCCTGCCCGAGGCTGCCCAGCTCGCCGACGTCGACCAGGAGCCGCAGTGACTCCAAGTCGGGCAATTCACTCATAGCCTTAGGCTATGACCTCCCAGTCAAGATCGGTCTACTGGCGGGCCCCGCCGCCCCGAAGACTGGGAGCATGACTCTCACCGCCAACGCGCCGACCGCCCCCGCCTCGGGCACCGTGCGCGCGCTGCTGCCCGGGCTGGGCCTGACCGCCGCCGCGGTCGTCGTGGCACTGGTGGTGAACAGGCTGGTGCCGGTGGTCAGCCCGGCCATCGTGGCGGTGATCACGGGTGCGGCGCTGGCCAACACCGTCGGCGTGGGATCCGCGCTCGCGCCGGGCGTCAGGTTCGCCGCCCGGACGGTCCTGCGCGTCGCGATCGTCGTCCTCGGCGTGCAGATCGCGGTGCCGGACGTGCTGGCGCTGGGCTGGCAGCCCCTGGCGGTCATCGCGCTCGCCACCGGCGTCACCTTCACCCTCACCCCCCTGATCGGCCGGCGGCTCGGCCTGTCGCAGGGCACCTCCCTGCTGGTCGCCACCGGCGTCTCCATCTGCGGCGCCGCCGCGGTGGCGGGCATGCACGAGGCCACGGGCGGCGAGGGCGGCGTCAGCGACGACGACGACGTGGCCAGCGCGCTGAGCGTGGTCGTCCTGTACGGCACGGCGCTGATCGCGCTGCTGCCCCTCATGGGCTCGTGGCTCGGCCTGACCGCGCACCAGCTGGGCGTGTGGGCGGGCGCGTCGGTGCACGAGGTCGCCCAGGTCGCCGCGATCGGCGCGGCGGGCGGCGCCGCCGTGCTCACCGTGGCGGTCACGGTGAAGCTGGCCAGGGTGGTGCTGCTCGCGCCGCTGGTGGCGCTGACCTCGCTGCGCCTGCGCGGCCAGGGCGTGGGCGTCTCCGGGAGGCGGTCCACGCCGCTCGTCCCGCTGTTCGTGCTCGGCTTCCTGCTCATGGTCGCGGTACGTGCCACGGGACTGGTCCCGCAGCCGATCACCGACGTCGCGCCCCAGGTCAGCGGCCTGCTGCTGGCCGCCGCGCTGTTCGGTCTCGGCACCGGCATCGACGTGCGCAAACTCGCCAAGGGCGGCAGGGCGCTGCTGCTCGGCGGCATCGCGACCGCCATGATCGTCACGCTCTCGCTGGGCGGCGTGGCGCTGCTGGTCTGACCAGGGGTAACCTGCTCCTTTTGGAACATTTCCCGGCGATTGGCCCGTTCCAGAAGAACCAGCACCACGCGTCCAAGGAGCACGAACCACCTCATGCCCAGCACGACTGACCCCATCCTCCGCCCGTCCGCCGAGGTCGCGGAGGCGCTCGCCTCCGGAGCGCCCGTGGTGGCCCTGGAGTCCACGATCATCTCCCACGGCCTGCCCCAGCCCCGGAACCTGGAGGTCGCCAGGGAGCTGGAGGACATCGTCCGCAAGGCGGGCGCGGTGCCCGCGACGATCGCCGTGCTGGACGGAGTGGCGAAGATCGGTCTGGACGAGGACGAGCTGGTGCGCATCGCCACCGAGCCGGGCCTGCGCAAGCTGGGTCAGCGTGACCTCCCCGTCGCCGCCGCCCTCGGGGCCAGCGGCGCGACCACCGTGTCGGCGACCTCGTTCCTCGCCGCCCGCGCCGGCGTCCGGATCTTCGCCACCGGCGGTCTCGGCGGCGTGCACCGCGGCTGGACGCAGGAGCAGGACGAGTCGGCCGACCTCGACACCCTCGCCCGCACCCGCATCACCATCGTCTGCGCGGGCGTGAAGTCGATCCTCGACGTGCCCGCCACGCTGCAGCGGCTGGAGACGCGCGGCGTCACCATCGCCGGCCTGCGCACCGACACCTTCCCCGGCTTCTACCTCCACAGCTCCGGCGAGCCGATCGACTGGCGGATCGAGTCGCCGGAGCAGGCCGCCGCCATCATGCGCGGCCAGGACGCCTTCGGCGGGCCCGAGACCGCGCTGATCGTCGCCAACCCCGTGCCGGTGGCCGAGCAGCTCGACCCCGCGCTGCACGACCGCGTGCTGGCCGAGGCGCTGGCCGCCGCCGAGCGTGAGGGCGTGACCGGCCAGGCCATCACCCCGTTCCTGCTGTCCTACCTGGTGCGCGGCACCGACGGCGCCTCCCTGGAGGCCAACCTCGCCGCCGTCCGCGGCAACGTCCGCGTCGCCAGCGACATCGCGGTCGCGTGGGCACGGGGATGAACACCGGACTCCTGGTGATCGGCGACGTCGTCACCGACGTCGTCGCCATCCACGGCGCCCCGGTCAGCACGGGCACCGACACCGCGGCCGACATCGTGCTGCGGCCTGGCGGCTCGGGCGCGAACACCGCCTCGTGGGCCGCCCACCTGGGCGCCGACTCGCGCCTGCTGACCAGGGTGGGCTTCGACACCGGCGAGTGGCACACCGCCGAGCTGACCAAGGTGGGCGTGCGCCCGCACGTGCGCGTGGATCCCGACCACCCGACCGCCGTGGTCATCGCGATGGTCGACGTCACGGGCGAGCGCTCCATGCTCACCAACCGCGGCGCCGGCGGCCACATCTCCGCCGACGACTGGTCGCCCGACCTGCTGGACGGCGTGCGCCACCTGCACATCTCCGGCTACACGCTGTTCGCCGAGCCAGGGCTCCAGCTCGCCAGGCTGGCCATGAGGTCGGCGGCGGCGCTGGACCTCTCGATCAGCGTGGACCCCGCCTCGACCGGCCCTCTCCGCGAGTTCGGCGTCGAGCGCTTCCTCACCGAGACCGCGCATGCGGGACTGGTCATCCCCAACAGGGATGAGGCGCTCCTGCTGAGCGGCGCCGACTCCCCCGAGGCCGCCGCCGAGCGTCTCAGCGGCCGGTACGGCACCGCGGTGGTCAAGCTCGGCGCGAACGGCGCGATCCTGGCCAGGGACGGACGTGTGACCGCCACGACCAAGGGCAGGGAACGCGCCGTGGTCGACTCCACAGGAGCGGGAGACGCGTTCGCCGCGGGTTTTCTCACGGCGATGCTCGCCGGTGCCGATGACCTGGCATCTCTCGAGGCAGGGTGCGACGCGGGGGCCGACGCTGTGGCCATCGTCGGAGGCCGCCCACGGTACGGTTTGGGTTCCAACCGTCTTTACCCTATTCACACCGATTGATAGCTTGCGACGTAGGCTGCACCATTAGCCACACGCGTCACAACTTTCTGGGGAGGATGCGGTCCGCCGATGGACGTCGAGTCATCGATCTGCCTGAGCGACCTGGTCCCAGCGCTGCGCTGGAGTCGTCCTCAGCAGGTCGCCGAAGCCCTGGCCGACCCTCGCCTCCCCGCCGGCTGGTGGGGCTCGCTCTCACTGTCGCGGGCGCTCGGCACCACCGGCGTGGAGTGGATGTGCGAGCGGCTCGCGCGGCTCGCCGCCTCCCGGTGGGACCATCTGCCGCTGGCCGACGTGCTGCCCGCGCTGCACGTGCATCACGTCGATCCCTCACTGCCCGGCTGGCCCGAACCCGCCAGGACGGTGATCGCCGACCTCGGCGGCTGGCGGGTGCTGCGCCGGTTGAGCACCGGAGATCTGGGCTCGCCCACCACGTCGGCCTCGACCGAGGTCGTGGTGGAATCGGTGTTCAGAGAAGTTCTGGGGCGGATCCCCGCGACGTCGGACGCTTCAGCCGTACGTCCCGCGGGAGCGCTCCCTCAGCGACCGGCGGAGCGCCCGCAGACTCCCTCGCAGCCGCCTGAGGGCGGGTTCTTCGCCCCTCAGCAGGGCCAGCAGCCCGCCGGTCAGCCCCAGCGGCCGGGCGCCCAGGCTCCAGGGCTTCCCCAGCGACCCGGCGCGCAGGACCCCACCGCCGCGCGCCCAGGCGCCCCCGGATCGCCGGCCCCTGGCGGCCCCTCTACCGGCTCCTTCCCCGCCGTGCCGGGCGGGCCCTCGACCGGCTCCTTCCCCGCCGTGCCAGGCAGGACCTCCACCGGCTCCTCCCCCGCCCAGCCTGGCGGCGGGCCCTCGACCGGCTCCTTCCCCGCCGTGCCAGGCAGGACCTCCACGGGCTCCTTCCCCGCCCAGCCCGGGGGCGGCCAGCCTGGTCAGCCCGGCGGCGCGCCCGGTCAACCCTCCAGCGCCCCAGGGCAGCCCGTTTCCGGGCCCTCCGGCGCGCCAGGCCAGCCAGGCGTGCCGGGCCAGCCTGCCGACGCGCCAGGCCAGCACGGTGGAGCTCCCGGTCAGCCGGGCGCGCCAGGGCAGGGCGCGGGTGCTCCCCTGCCAGGCCGGCCAGGGGCGGCCACTCCCCCGCCGAGCCAGACGTCGCCGTTCGCCGCGCAGGCGCAGGGCGGCTCCTACCCGAGCCAGCCCCTCGCCGCACCGGCCGCGTCGGCTCCCGCGGGCGCGCCCGACGACGACTACCCGATGGTCCGCGTGGTCGACGGCCTGTTCCGCTCCTTCGATCGCCTGGAGCTGGCGGTCGCGGTCAACCGCCTGTTCGCGGCCGAGCCCGACACCCTGCGCACCCTCGCCCACAAACTCCTGGTCGACAGGGACGTGCTGTCCCAGGCCCAGCGCAACGCCGAGGAACGCGTGCTGCACTGGCTGCGCTCCTCGGAGTCCGCGCCCGTCACCGGGCACATGTTCCGCCTCACCGAGTGGCTCGGCACCGCGGCCACCGAGGAACAGCTGATCGGCGCCGACCCCGCGCACCCCGTCATCGTGCCCACCCTGCGCAGCCCGCTGTGGCGCGTGCTGGTCACGCTCATGCCCGACCGCCGACTGCAGGACGGCTGGCTCGTCGTCGGCGACCTGACCGGGTTGCAGGCGCGTACCAGGCAGCTGCTCGCCGCCCATCCGGCCGACGCCGACGTGGAGGAGCTGCTCGGCGAGCTCGGTATCAGACGGCACTCCGCCAAGGCGTGGCTCGACGCCCTGCCCACCGAGACGCCCATGGAGATGGCCTCCGCCCAGCCCGACGTCCAGCAGCCGCTGCCGCGCCGTACGCCGGGGGCCAACGGCCACCAGCGCAGAGGCGGGCAGCCCGTCCCGCCCACGCCCCAGGGGCAGATCGACCCAAGCGCCGCCCTGGCGACGCTGTCGGCGCTGTCGGGCGGGCGCTCGCCGCTGCTGGCCGGAGGTTCCGCGCCGCCCCCGCTGCTGGCGGGCGCCCCATCCTCACCGCCGCCTCCGCCGCCGAGCCCCTCCTCCGACCCGCGCCGCTGGCAGCGCATCGACGTGACCCCCGAACACCTGCGCGGCGGCCCCGTGGCCGTCCCCGAGGGGTACGCGGCCCAGCTCGGCATGCGGCCGGGCACCCTGCTGTCGGTGACCGGCCCAGGCGACAACGCGGTCGTCCTCGTATGGCGCGACCAGCAGCCGGTCTTCGACTCGTTGCAGCCGGTCCTGATGCGCCTGAACGCCAGGCCGGGCGACCAGGTCTACGTCACCGTCGACGGCTACCGCCTCGACGCCCAGCTCACCAGCTGACCCCTCCGGGGCCCTCGACTCCTCAAGAGCCCTCTCCCCTCCCCCCGCGCGCACGAGGGGCGGAGGTTCAGGGAGCGGGGATGTCGAACAGGTGGAGGCGGTGGGCGGTGGCCGCCGCCTCGCCACGGGACGCGGCGCCCAGCTTGCCCAGGATGTTGGAGACGTGGACGCTGACCGTCTTCACCGAGATGAACAGCTCGCCCGCGATCTCCTTGTTGCTCAGCCCGCCCGTGACCAGCTTGAGCACCTCGAACTCCCTCGCGGTCAGCCCCAGCCTGCTGTCCTCGACCGGCGCCTCCCCCGTCAGCGAGATGCGCGCCCGCCGGGCCAGCGAGTCGATCTCCGCCAGCAGCGGTGCGGCGAGCAGGCGCTCGGCCAGCGCCCGCGCCACGGACAACCGCTCGGCCGCCGCCTCCCTGCCACTCGCCGCGCCGCCCGAGCCCAAGGACCCACCCGAGCCCGAAGACCCACCCGAGCCCGAAGAGCCACCCGAGCCGGAAGACCCCGAGCCCGAAGAGCCACCCGAGGCCGAGGACCCACCCGAGGCCGAAGAGCTGCCCAAGCCTGAAGAGCCGCCCGGGGCGCCGGGCCCCGAGGTGCCGCCCGTGAGGGCCGAAGGGTCGGAGACGGCGGCGTGGGCCGCGCTGAGCAGCGCCATGGCCCGCTCGTACGGCTGGTCCAATGCCTGCCACGCCCCCGCCGCCTGGTCCCACGCCGCCATGTCGCCCGCGAGGGACGCCGCGAAGGTGAGGCTCAGCGCCCGCTGCAGGTCACCCTTGACGTCGACCTTGGCGGCCACGGCGCGCAGCGCCGCCACCAGTTCGTCGGCGGACGGCACCGGCTCGACGGGGTCGGCGAGGCCGTACCGACCGTCAGGAAGCGGCGCGGCGCTCGAGCCCGCGCAGCCGGCCAGGCCCCGCGGCGGGGCGGCGGTGAGGGCGTGGATCGCGGCCACCATGAACGGCCAGGCGTAACGCGGGTTGGCCGGCAGGTCCTGGGTGCGCAGCGCCCGCGCGATCACCTCGAGCGCGTCCTCCTGCCGCCCTCTGGCCAGCTGGATCTCCAGCTCCCTGCCCAGGTTGGGGAGGATGGTCTGGTCACGGTAGAAGCCTATGGACAGCAGCCCCGCGGCCTCATTGAACATCGTCTCCGCCCGGTCGGCGTCGCCGCGCGCGAGCGCGATATCGGCGCTGAACCCCAGCAGGCTGGCCCGGTACGGCGGCGGCGGCGACAGGTCGAGCGCGTGCTCGACGACCTCCAGCGCTTCGTCCCACCGGCCGAGCGAGACCAGCGGCTCCGCCAGGTTGATCGCCAGGAACGCGCCCGAGGTGCGCGCCAGGCCGTACTCCTCGGCCTGGGCGATGCCTCGCCTGGCGACGACGGTGGCCGCCTCGTGGAGCCCCCATCCCTCCAGCGTGTCGGATTCTGAGATGGCCGCCCGCATCAACGCGTTGTAGGCGCCCGCCGCGACGGCGACCCGCCTGGCCTCGGTGTAGTCGCCGAGCTGCCGCTGGTCGGCCTCGGCGTTGTGGCTGTGGGTCCAGGTCAGCGTGATGAGCGCGTGCGCCTCCGTGGTGGGGTCGCCGATCTGGCGGGCCAGGCGCAGCGCCTCCTCGGCGTGCGCCTCCTTCTCCGCCCAGACGTCCGGCGTGTTGAGCATGCGGGCCAGGGCTTCGAGGATCTTGGCGCGCAGCGGCGTCGGCGGCGCGGCTGGCACCAGGCCCGCCGCCGTGCGCAGGTCGTCGACGTATCCCTTGCGGCCGAGGTCGTAGCTGGCCAGGCCCCTGAGGCGGAGGAGCTTGGCGGTGGTGATCGGGTCGCTGTCGGCGTCGACCAGGCGCAGAGCCGCCCGGGACAGCGAGATGGCCCGTTCGAACTCCCCCGCCAGGTGGGAGACCATGATCTTGGCGCGCAGCACGTCGATGTAGGAGGTCTCGATGAGCTCGGCGGCGTCGGGCACCTGCTCCCACAGCTCCAGAACCCTGGTGAGCATGGTGAGCTGCTCGTCGTAGGCGGTGGCCTTGCGTGCCGCGGCCGCCGCGCGCCACGCGCTGACGAGCGCGGGCCTGACGTCGTGGGCGGCGTGCCAGTGGTGGGCCAGCTCGATCGCGGCCCTGGTGGCGGGGAGCAGCAGCGGATTGTCCTCCAGCGTCCTGGCGAAGCGGGTGTGGAGGCGGGTGCGCTCGCCCGGCAGCAGGTCGTCATGGACGGCCTCGCGGATCAGCGCGTGCCTGAAGGAGTAGCCCTCGCCATCGACGACCAGCACGTTTCCCGCCACGGCCGGGCGCAGCGCCCTGGACAGCGCGCCGTCGTCGAGCCCCGCGACGGCGGTCAGCAGCGCGTGGTCGATGCGCGCGCCGCCCGCGCTGGCCACCCTCAGCAGCTCCTGGGTGTCGTCGGGCAGCCGCTCGACGCTGACCAGCAGCAGGTCGCGCAGCGACTCGGGGACGCTGTCGTGCCCGTCGCCCGCCAGCAGCGCCTCGACGAACAGCGGGTTGCCCTCGCTGCGGGAGTAGATGTCGTCGACGTCGAGCCTGCCGGGCAGCCCGCCCAGGATGGCGACGGCCTGCTCGACGACCTCGCGGCGGCTCAGCCTGCGCAGCTCGAAGCGCCTGACCCAGGCGACCCGCCCGAGCTCGGCCAGCAGCGGCCGAAGGGGGTGGGTGCGGTGCAGGTCGTCGGCGCGGTAGGTGGCGATGATCAGCAGGGGCAGGTCGGAGCGCTGGTAGCGCACGAGGAAGGACAGCAGGTCGCGGGTGGAGCGGTCGGCCCAGTGGGTGTCCTCCACGATGAGCACGGTGGGCTCCCGCTCGGCCAGCCCCTCCAGCAGGCCGAGAACCTGCTCGAACAGCCTGGCGCGCGCCTCGGGCCCGTCACCCTCGGGCTCGCCGAACTCGGGGAGCAGCCGGCCGAGGCCCCTGGTGGAGCCGCCTGGCACCAGCGCGGCGATCTCGTCGCGGCCGAGGTCTCGCACGAGCCTGCGGAGCACCGCGGTGAAGGGGGCGAACGGCAGGCCGTCGGTGCCGAGCTCGAGGCAGCCGCCGATGAGCACCCTGGCATCGGTGACGCGCTCGGTGAACTCGTGGATCAGCCTGGTCTTGCCGACCCCGGCCTCCCCGCCGACCAGGACGGTGGAGGACGCCCCCTCGCGGGCACGGCGCAGCGCCGACTCAAGAGCGGCCAGTTCGTCGGCGCGGCCGACGAACTGCGGGCTCACCATATTGATGCTCACGCCCAACAGGATGCCATCAGACACCGACGGAACTCAGCGCAGGACCTTGCGGTAGAAGTTCGCCGACTGCTCGTAGCCCAGCGCCCGGTAGAACTCGGGTGCGCGGCGGGTGGCGAGGGCGACGTAGCCCGCCTGCTTCTCCCGCGCCCAGACCTCGAACTCCTCCAGCAGGCCGCGGCCTATGCCCTGCCTGCGGAACCCGGTCTGCACCATGGCCTCCTCCACCCAGGCGACCGGCCCGTTGGCGAACAGCGTCAGGTGCACGTAGCCGAGCAGGTAGCCGTGGACGCGGCCCTCGGCCACCGCGGTGAGCACCAGCGCGTCCTTGTTCTGCAGCAGTTGCGGGAAGGCCAGGTCGAAGGCCGCACGCTCGGGCCTGAAGGTCAGCCCGAACTCCCGCGCAAGCGCGAAGATCTCATCAGCGTCGCTCGGCTCCGCCCTCCGAATGTGCAGATCGTCTGAGGTCATGAGGTGGACCATAAATCGTTCCCACTGGGTCGTCCAATCCGGAACTCCAGACTCAGGAGCATATGTCCTCTATCGGGGCCTCAGAGGTCGGCCATGCCGAGCTGCCTGGCGATCAGCATCCGCTGCACCTCGCTGGTGCCCTCGCCGATCTCCAGGATCTTCGCGTCGCGGTAGAAGCGGCCGACGGGGAACTCGTTCATGAACCCGTAGCCGCCGAAGATCTGCGTCGCGTCGCGGGCGTTGTCCATGGCCGCGTTGGACGAGACCAGCTTGGCGATGGCCGCCTCCTTCTTGAAGGGCCTGCCGGCCATCATCAGCGAGGCGGCGTGGTAGTAGGCCAGCCTGGCGGTGTGGGCGCGGGCCTCCATGTCGGCGACCTTGAACTGGATGGCCTGGTAGTGGCCGATGGGGTGGCCGAATGCGCGCCTGTCGCGGACGTAGCGCAGCGACTCGTCCACGCAGCCCTGCGCCAGGCCGACACTCAGCGCGGCGATCGCGATGCGCCCCTCGTCGAGCGTCTGCAGGAACTGCGCGTAGCCCCTGCCCCGCTGTCCCAGCAGGTTGGCGGACGGCACGCGGCAGTCGGCGAAGGACAGCTCGCGGGTGTCGGAGGCGTTCCATCCGACCTTGGAGTACTTCTTCGACACGGTGAAGCCGGGCGTGCCCGCGGGCACCAGGATCGTGGAGATCTCCCGCTCGCCGGTCAGCGCGGCCACGGCGACCACGCCGGTGATGTCGGTGCCCGAGTTGGTGATGAACGCCTTCGTGCCGTTGATCACCCACTCGTCCCCGTCGAGCACGGCGGTGGTGCGCATGCCGCCAGGCACGTCGCTGCCGCCGCCAGGCTCGGTCAGCCCGAAGGCGCCGAGCATCCGTCCCGAGGTCAGCTCGGGCAGCCACTGGGCCTTCTGCTCGGCCGTGCCGAACCGGTAGATCGGCATGGCACCGAGGGAGACGGCCGCCTCAAGGGTGATCGACACGCTGGAGTCGACCCGCGCGAGCTCCTCCAGCGCGAGGCAGAGCGCGAAGTAGTCGCCGCCCATGCCGCCGTACTCCTCGGGGATGGGCAGGCCGAACAGGCCCATGGCGCCCATCTGGCGGACGATGTCGTAGGGGAACTCCTCGCGCTCGTAGAAGTCGCCGATCACGGGGGCGACCACGTCGCGGGCGAAGCCCTCGACGGTCTTGCGCAGCTCTTCGTACTCGTCGTTGAGCATGGTTTTCAGCCTTTCGAGAGGGCCTGGACGACCCGGGACGGGCTGGGACGGCCGAGCCGTTCGGCGAGCCAGACGCTGGTGGCGACGAGCTTGCCGAGGTCGAGTCCCGTGTCGACGCCGAGTCCTTGCAGCATCCACACCAGGTCCTCGGTGGCGAGGTTGCCTGTCGCGGACTCGGCGTAGGGGCAGCCGCCGATGCCGCCGGTGGAGGCGTCGACGACGGTGACGCCTGCCCTGAGCGCGGCAAGCGTGTTGGCCAGCGCCTGGCCGTAGGTGTCGTGGAAGTGGACCGCGAGCCGGTCGGGCGAATCGAAGGCCTCGATGAGCGCGGTGGCGTGGCCGGGAGTGCCCACGCCGATCGTGTCGCCGAGCGACAGCTCGTGGCAGCCGAGGTCGAGCAGCCTGGTGCCGACCCGCACGACCTGCTCGATCGGCGTCGGCCCCTCCCAGGGGTCGCCGAAGACCATCGACACGTAGGCGCGCACCTTGACCCCTGCGGCCAGGGCGCGGCCGATGACCGGCTCGAACATCTCGAACTGGCTGTCCAGGCCGCGGTTGAGGTTCTTGTTGGCGAAGGTCTCGGTCGCGCTGGCGAAGACGGCGACCTCGTCGGCGCCGCTCTCCAGCGCCCTGTCCAGGCCGCGCTCGTTGGGGACCAGCACCGGGTAGCGGATGCCGGGGCGGCGCTCCAGCATGGCCAGCAGCTCGCCCGAGTCGGCCAGCTGCGGCACCCACTTCGGGTGGACGAAGCTGGTCGCCTCGATCACGGTGTGCCCGGCGTCGGCGAGCCTGTCGATGAAGGCGGCCTTGACCTCGACGGGGACGACGGCCTTCTCGTTCTGCAGGCCGTCGCGCGGCCCCACCTCGTAGACCGTGACCCTCTCGGGAAGTCCATCCATCCGATACGGCATGCGGCTCAATCCTCCGAAGAGACGACGGCGAGCACCGCGTCCATGTCGACGGGCTGTCCCGCCCTGACAGGCAGCTCGGTGACCGTTCCCTGGACGGGGGCGGTGACGGTGTGCTCCATCTTCATCGCCTCGACGACCACCAGCGGCTGCCCTTCACTCACCTGGTCGCCGGGCGCGACCTTGACCAGCAGCACGGTGCCGGGCATGGGACTGCGCACGATCCCGTCGGCTCCGACCGTGCCTCCTGGCCTGTCGCCCGGGTCGCCGATGCGGTGCCTGGTGAGCGTCCACGCCATGCCTTCGCGCCCGAGCCACAGCGTGTCGCCGTCGCGGAACATGACGAACCGCAGGACGCGACCGCCGAGGGTGACGGCGAGCTCGCCGCCCTCGACGACCGCTCTCGCGGGCGTGGCCCCGGTCTCCGTGCGGACCTCGGCGCCCGAGGCGGGCAGGCCGCGCACCGCGACCTCGTGGACGCCGTCCCTGGACTCCAGCCGCCAGGTGGTCCACACCCGCCCGCCCACCCGCCAGCCGTCGGCGACCTCCCACGGGTCCGTGGCGGGCGGCGTGGTGTGGAACAGCAGCGCCGCGGCGGCCAGCACGTCGTCGGGGACGGAGACGGTCGGTTCGAGCGACGGCAGGACCCTCTCGACCAGGCCGGTGTCGAGCCTGCCCGCGACGACGTCGGGGTGCGCGGCCAGTGCCCGCAGGAACGGGATGTTCGTCGTCACCCCCAGCACCGCCGTCTGGGCCAGCGCCCTGTCCAGTGCTCGCAGCGCCGTGGCGCGGTCCTCGCCCCAGGCGACCACCTTCGACAGCATCGGGTCGAAGTCGCTGCCGACGACCACGCCTTCGGCCAGCGAGGAGTCGACCCTGACGGCCGTGGGCTCGCGCAGGGCGAGCACCCTGCCGCCGGTGGGCAGGAAGCCGCGGGCGGGATCCTCGGCGTAGACGCGCGCCTCGACGGCGTGGCCGCGCAGCCGAACCGTGTCCTGGCCGAACGGGAGCGGTTCGCCCGCGGCCACCCGCAGCTGGAGCTCCACGAGGTCGAGCCCGGTGACCAGCTCGGTGACGGGGTGCTCGACCTGCAGGCGGGTGTTCATCTCCATGAAGTGGTAGTCGCCGGAGACTCCGTCGACGATGAACTCGACGGTTCCCGCGCCCGTGTAGCCGACCGAGCGGGCCGCCTCGACGGCCGCGGCGCCCATGCCCTCGCGCATCGCGTCGGTGACGAAGGGCGAGGGCGCCTCCTCGATGATCTTCTGGTGCCTGCGCTGCAGGCTGCACTCGCGCTCGCCGAGGTGGACGACGGTGCCGTGGGTGTCGGCGAGCACCTGGATCTCGATGTGCCTGGGGTTCTCGATGTAGCGCTCGATGAGCAGGGTGCCGTCGCCGAAGGCCGCCTCCGCCGTACGGCGGGCCGAGGCGAGCGCCTCGGGCAGCTCGGCCGCCGCGCGCACCAGCACCATGCCTTTGCCGCCGCCGCCCGCCGAGGGCTTGATCAGCGCGGGGAAGTCGGTCCACGTCTCCAGGTCGGCGCCGATCCCGCCGGGCACGACGGGCACGCCCGCCCCCTCGACGGTCCGCTTGGCGCGGATCTTGTCGCCCATGGCCTCGATCGCCTCGGCGGGCGGCCCGATGAAGACCAGCCCCTCGGCCGCACATCTGCGGGCGAACGCGGCGTTCTCGGCGAGGAACCCGTAGCCGGGGTGGACGGCCTGCGCGCCCGACGCCCTGGCGGTCGCGATCAATGCCTCTATGTCCAGATATTTCGGGACTTGGAGGGCTTGGTCGGCCAGGCGCACGTGCAGCGCCGAAGCGTCGGATTCGGTATAGACCGCGACAGAGGTGATCCCCATGGCGCGGAGCGTCCTGATGATCCGGACGGCGATCTCGCCCCGGTTGGCGATCAGTACGGTGCTGAACATCATCACATCCGGAAGACGCCGTAGCCGACGGGTTCGAGCGGCGCGTTGGCCGCCGCGGACAGGCCGAGCCCCAGGACGGTGCGGGTGTCGATCGGGTCGATCACGCCGTCGTCCCACAGCCGGGCCGTGGAGTAGTAGGGGTTGCCCTGGTCCTCGTACTGGGCCCTGATCGCGTCGGCGTCCGCGGTGCCGACGGTGGTGAGCACGTTGGCGGCCTGCTCGCCGCCCATGACCGAGATGCGGGCGTTCGGCCACATCCACAGGAAGCGCGGGGAGTAGGCCCTGCCCGCCATCGCGTAGTTGCCCGCCCCGAAGGAGCCGCCGATGACGACGGTGAACTTGGGCACGCGCGCGCACGCCACCGCGGTCACCATCTTCGCGCCGTGCTTGGCGATGCCGCCCGCCTCGTAGGCCTTGCCGACCATGAAGCCGCTGATGTTCTGCAGGAAGACCAGGGGGACGCGCCGCCGGTCGCACAGCTCGATGAAGTGCGCGCCCTTCAGCGCCGACTCGGCGAACAGGATGCCGTTGTTGGCGATGATCCCGACGGGGTGGCCGTGGATGTGGGCGAACCCGGTGACCAGCGTCGTGCCGTACTCGGCCTTGAACTCGAGGAAGCGGGAGCCGTCGACGATCCTGCGCACCACCTCGCGCACGTCGTACGGCGTGCGGGTGTCGGGCGGCACGATGCCGTACAGCTCCTGCGGGTCGAGGTCGGGCTCCTGAGCGGCCTGGCGCTCCCACGGCGGGGCCGACCTGGGCGCGAGCGTGGAGACGATGTCGCGGACGATCGCCAGCGCGTGGGCGTCGTCCTCGGCCAGGTGGTCGGTGACGCCGCTGACGCGGGCGTGCAGGTCTCCCCCGCCGAGCTCCTCCGCGGTGACCTCCTCGCCTGTCGCGGCCTTCACCAGAGGGGGACCGCCGAGGAAGATCGTGCCCTGGTTGCGCACGATGACGGCCTCGTCGCTCATCGCGGGGACGTAGGCGCCGCCCGCCGTGCACGAGCCGAGGACGGCGGCGATCTGCGGAATGCCGCGCGCCGACATCGTGGCCTGGTTGTAGAAGATGCGGCCGAAGTGCTCGCGGTCGGGGAAGACCTCGTCCTGCTTGGGAAGGAACGCGCCGCCCGAGTCGACCAGGTAGAGGCAGGGCAGGTGGTTCTGCAGCGCCACCTCCTGCGCGCGCAGGTGCTTCTTGACGGTCAGCGGGTAGTACGTGCCGCCCTTGACCGTCGCGTCGTTGGCGACGACCACGCACTCGCGGCCCGACACCCTGCCCACTCCCGTGATGATGCCCGCGGCGGGCGCCTGGTCGTCGTAGAGGCCGTTGGCCGCCAGCGGCGACAGCTCCAGGAATCGGGACCCGGGGTCGAGCAGCCCGTCCACCCTGTCGCGCGGTAGCAGCTTGCCGCGCTCGACATGGCGTTGCCTGGACCGCTCGGGGCCGCCCTTCGCGGCCTCGGCCAGGCGCTCGCGCAGCTCGGCCGCCAGCCGCTCGTTGACCTCGGCGTTGCGCTTGAACATGCCCTGAAGGTTAATCATCATTAACGTCTGTGTCTAGAATGTGGGACGTGAGCACTCCTACCCGCAATCGCCGGGGCGAGATCCTGGAGGCCGCCGCGACGCTGTTCGCCGCCCGCGGCTACCACGGTGTTTCCATCGAGGACCTCGGCGGCGCGGTCGGAGTGTCAGGACCCGCGCTGTATCGCCACTTCAGCGGCAAGGAGGCGCTGCTGGTGGAGATGCTCACCGACATCAGCACCCGCCTGCGCGAGGCCGCGGTCGCCGTCGTCACCACCGCCCACGACCCCGCGTCCGCGCTGGAGGCGCTGCTCGACGCGCAGATCACCTTCGCGCTCGAGCAGGCCGCGCTGATCACGGTGCACGACAGGGAGCTGGGCAACGTGCCCGAGCCGCACCGGCGGCAGATCAGGCGGTTGCAGCGGCTCTACGTCGAGGAGTGGGTGACCGTGCTGGCCGAGCTGCACCCCTCCTGCCCTCCGCCGCGCCTGCGGGCGGCCACCCACGCGGTGTTCGGGCTGCTCAACTCCACGCCGCACAGCGCGGGAGAGCTGCCCGCCGAGGCGATGCGCGACCTGCTGCGCGGGATGGCGATGGCAGCCTTCGCCACCCTTGGTTAACGAACATTAACGGTTGACGGCTGCTCGCCCCGGCCGCCATCCCCCTCACCGTCATGTCCGAAAAACGGCTTGTTGTGCCAACTATCTAGATATATCTTTCAGCTATCTCGATAGTTGGAGTGCGACATGCCGGATTTCGCACCTCGGGTGCGCAAGGGTGATGTGCGGGCTGCGCTGCTCAGCCTGCTGGGCGAGGAGCCCAAGAACGGCTACCAGATGATCCAGGACATCGAGGAGCGCAGCAGGGGGGTGTGGCGGCCCAGCCCCGGCTCGGTCTACCCCGCACTCCAGCAGCTCGAGGACGAGGGGCTGCTCGCCGGCGAGGAGGCAGGCGGCAGCCGTACCTATCGGCTCACCGAGCAGGGACGGAAACTCCTCAGCGAGCGGGTGGAAACGCTGACACCATGGGAGGAAGTGGCCGGTTCGGTGCCCGAGGACAGGCACGAACTGCGGCTGCTGTGGGGACAGGTCAGCGAGGCGTTCGGGCATCTGGCGCGCACCGCGGACGACCGCCAGGTCGCCGCGGCCAAGAAACTGCTCCAGCACACCCGCAGGTCCATCTTCAAGATTCTGGCGGAGGGCGAATGAGCGCGGTCACGGTGAAAGGCCTGACCAAGACCTACGGCAAGGTCGAGGCCGTCAAGGGCGTCGACTTCGAGGTGCGGGCGGGCGAGGTGTTCGGTTTCCTCGGTCCCAACGGCGCCGGCAAGACCACCACGATCAGCATGCTGTGCACGCTGGTCAATCCCACGGGCGGCACCGCCAGCGTGGCGGGCCACGACGTGGTCAGGGAACGCGACCAGGTCCGTCAGAACATCGGCCTGGTCTTCCAGGACCCGACGCTGGACGGCTACCTGACCGCCGAGCAGAACCTCCGCTTCCACGCCGAGCTGTACGGCGTGCCCAAGCACGTGGTCTCCGACCGCATCCAGCAGGTCATGGAGATGGTCGCGCTGTGGGACCGCAAGGACGCCAAGGTCCTGACGTTCTCCGGCGGCATGAAGCGCAGGCTGGAGATCGCACGCGGCCTGCTGCACTCGCCGCGCGTGCTCTTCCTCGACGAGCCCACCGTGGGCCTCGACCCGCAGACCCGCTCGGCCATCTGGGGCTACATCAACAAGCTGCGTCACAGGGAGGACATCACGATCTTCATGACGACGCACTACATGGACGAGGCCGAGTACTGCGACAGGATCGCGATCATCGACCACGGCGAGATCGTCGTCATCGACTCCCCCGAGGCGCTGAAGGCGAGCGTCGGCAAGGACAGGGTCCAGATCCACACCGGTGACGACACCAGGGCCATCACGGCGCTGCGCGACAGGTTCGGCCTCGAGGCGGCCGTCCACGAGGGCGCGGTGACGTTCGCGGTGGCCTCGGGCGAGGAGTTCGTGCCGCGGCTGTTCGCCGAGCTCGGGCTGCCCATCAGGTCGGTGAGCGTGTCGCGGCCCTCGCTCGACGACGTGTTCATGTCCTACACGGGCTCGACGATCAGGGACGCCGAGTCCGGCACAGGCAACGAGTGGATGAAGGCGATGGTGAGGCGATGATGGCGACCGATGTGGTGAGCGTGCGGATGCCCGCGCGCGGCATGGCGCACGACCTGCGCGCCGTCAAGGTGGTGCTGCACCGCGAGATGCTGCGCTTCGTCAACGACCGCACGCGCATGCTGTCGATGCTCATCCAGCCGGTCCTGTGGCTGTTCGTGATGGGCACCGGCCTCGGCACGCTGGTGCGCGGCTCGATCCCCGGCGTCGACTTCCGCACGTTCATGTACCCCGGCATGATCTCGATGACGGTCATCATGACCGCGATGTTCTCCGCGGGGTCGATCGTGTGGGACAGGGAGTTCGGCTTCCTGAGGGAGATGCTCGTCGCGCCGGTCTCGCGCGGGTCGATCGTCGTGGGCAAGTGCCTGGGCGGCGCGGTCGTGGCCGTCGGGCAGGGCGTCATCATCCTGGCGATGGCCGGGCTGGTGGGCGTGCCGTACTCGCCGGGGCTGATGGTGACGCTCCTGGCGGAGATGTTCCTCGCCGCGTTCACCATCACCGCCTTCGGCGTGACGCTGGCGGCCCGCATGCGCAACATGCAGACCTTCTTCGGGCTGATGCAGATGGCGATCATGCCCATGATGTTCCTTTCGGGCGCGATGTTCCCCCTGGCGAACCTGCCCTCGTGGCTGCACGTACTGACCACCGTCAACCCGCTGACCTACGCGGTCGACCCCATGCGGCAGGCGGTCTTCTCCCACCTGGACCTGCCCCCGCAGGTGAACGCGCTGCTCAACCCGGGCGTGCAGTGGTTCGGCTGGCAGGTGCCCCCGTCCATGGAGCTCGCCCTGGTGGCGCTGCTCGGGCTGGCCCTGCTCGGGATCGCGATAGCCCAGTTCAGAAAGGCCGAATAGCGGTCCCTCGTCCGCAGGACGACGAAGGGGCGCGGCCGTGAAAAGGGGCCTGATCGTCGATCAGGCCCCTTTCCTTCGATCACTTACCTCTTGACGCGGACGTAGTCCCTACCGCTCTGGGAGCCGTAGGTGTCCTCGTCACCGCTGAAGACGAACTTCCAGTAGCCCGACTTGTAGGCCTTCACCTTGGTGTACAGCTTGCCGCTGCCGGTGGAGTTGGTCGTCTTGACGTACTTCCACTTGCTCGAGCCCTTGGGCAGGAAGTACAGCGCGACCTTGGCCTCGTAGCCACCGCCGTCGACCAGGAGAGCGCCCCTGAACCGCAGGTACTTGCCGTACTTGACGGGCTCGGGGTAGGCGTTGAACGAGACCAGCCTGCTCTTGTCCTTCGACGGCGGCGGGGTCGGCTTGACGACCCTCACCCTGTCGCTGTCGCTGCTGGAGCCCTCGACGCCCCTGGTGCCCTCGAACACCGCACGCCACCAGCCGGAGGTCTGCGCGGTGGCGCCGGCCCAGAAGCGGCCGTCGCGGCCGGTCCTGTCACCGGTCACCCGCTCCCAGCGGCTGGAACCGTCGGCCCTGAACAGGATGGCCACCCGCTCGCCCGACAGGCCCTCCCAGCCGTGGGAGCCCTCGGCCTGCAGGGTTCCCCTGAAGGCGAGCCTGTCGCCCTTGTCGACCGGCTCGGGGTAGGCGTCGAAGCCGACGATCCTGCTGTCGCGGGACCTGGCCTTGACGTCGACCCTGTCGGTGTCGCTGACCGAGCTCTTGGCGTCGGCGTTGCCGCCGAACTCGGCCCGCCACCAGCCGGTGGCCTCGGCCGTCACCCTGGTGGCGAACCAGCCGCTGCGGCTGGTGTCGACCGTGGTGATGTGCCGGTAGGCGTCGGTGCCCTGCTCGCGGAAGGTGATGGTGACGCGCTGCCCGCCGTACCCCTGCCAGCCGGAGCGCTCCACCTGGAGCCGGCCTGACACGGAGATGCGGTCACCCTTGGAGACCAGGTCGGGATGCGCGCCGAAATCGACGATCCTGCTGTCGGCCGCGGTCTTCTTGACATCCACGGCGAACGTGCCGTCGGTGGACTTCTCCCCGCCCTGACCGTCATGGGCGATCGCCAGGAAGCTCCACCTGCCTTCGCTCTTGGCGTCGAAGGTCTTCTTGCCCGTCCACCTGGTCCACTGACCGTGCGAAGAGGCGGTGAGGTCGATCGGCGAGCCGACGCTCACGTCGCCAGGGGGCTTGAGCTGTAGCTCGGCCTTGCCCGCGCCCTTGGTCGAGAACGAGAACGTCGCGGTGACCTGCTGGTCGCCGGTCACGACGATCGGTGATGGTGAGACATCCACCTTCGAGATGCTCGGTGCCGCCGCCGCCATCGCGGAAGGCGTCAGGGCGAGGGCCCCTGCTCCAACCGCGAGTGCAACAGCTGTCGCTCGGAAGCGTTGCAACATTCGGGTACTCCGTTCCTTTCCCCGGTGGTTGAAACGCGGCATGAGGGTGCCACGTCGTACTTAAAGTAGACGTTTGGGACAGGCAAAGAGTTGGAAAAGCTGACAAACTGTCATTCAGATCGGTCAGACAAAAACGTCGTCCTCACGTTCGGGCAGACGGAGGCGCCATGCGCGGGACATAATCGGGCTTGTGGCGCGCGACACTGTTGAGACTCACTTCACCGAATCGGTTGCGACGTTCAGGGCGGGAGCCCCCAGAGACCCGGGGAGGCCCGTCAGAGACGGCACCACGCTCACCGGGCAACAATGCCGCGAGCTGTTCGACCGCCAGCTGGGCAGCAGGCTGCTCGACGTCGCCGCCAGATGGCTGCGCGAGCAGAACCAGGGCTTCTACACCATCGGCTCCGCGGGCCACGAGGGCAACGCCGCCGTGGCGGCCGCCGTCAGGACCACCGACCCCGCCCTGCTCCACTACCGCTCCGGCGCCTTCTACCTGACCCGCTCGGCCATGGCCGGCCGCCTGCCCGAGCAGGGGCTGCGCGACGTGCTGCTGGGGCTGACCGCCTCGGCCGACGAGCCGATCGCGGGCGGCAGGCACAAGGTCTTCGGCCATCCCGATCTCGCGGTCATCCCGCAGACCTCCACGATCGCCAGTCACCTGCCGCGCTCGGTCGGCGTCGCGCTGGCCATCGAGCGGGCCAAGGCGATCGGCGTGCCGACGCCGTGGCCCGACGACGCGATCACGGTGTGCAGTTTCGGCGACGCCTCGACCAACCACGCCAGCGCGCTGTCGGGGTTCAACACCGCCTCCTACGCCACCTACCAGGGCCAGCCGCTGCCCATCCTGTTCGTGTGCGAGGACAACGGCCTCGGCATCTCGGTCCGCACGCCCAAGGGATGGGTGGAGACGGCCTCCCGCCGCCCCGGCATCGAGTACTTCCACGCCGACGGCTGCGACCTGGCCGACGCCTACGACGCCGCCACCCGTGCCGCCGACCACGTCCGCTCGAGGCGCGCACCCGCCTTCCTCCACCTCGACACCGTGCGGCTGATGGGGCACGCGGGCTCGGACGTGGAGTCCTCCTACCGCACCCAGCGAGAGATCCGCGCCGACTACGACCGCGACCCGCTGGTGCGCACCGCCGCCCTCCTCATCGAGGCGGGGCTCATCACCCCCGAGGAGGTGCTCAGGCGCTACGAGTCCGAGCGCGAGCACCTGCTGCGGATGGCTATGGAGGCCACCCGCACCCCCAAGCTGACCTCCGCCCGCGAGATCGCCGAACCGCTCGCGCCGCGCAGGGCGGACCTGATCGCGAAGATCAGCCCGGTCGCCGCCGAGCCCTCCGCCAGGGAGAAGGCCTTCGCCGGCCAGCTCCCCGAGAGGGAGGACAGACCGCTCACGCTGTCGCAGGCGATCAACCGCACGCTGGCCGACGCGCTGGCCGTCTACCCCGAGATGATGGTCTTCGGCGAGGACGTCGCCAAGAAGGGCGGCGTCTACGGCGTGACCCGCGGCCTGCAGAAGCGGTTCGGCGCGGGCAGGGTCTTCGACACGCTCCTCGACGAGCAGGCCGTCCTCGGACTCGCGCTCGGCTCGGGCGTGTCGCGGATGCTGCCGGTCCCCGAGATCCAGTACCTCGCCTACCTGCACAACGCGCTCGACCAGATCCGCGGCGAGGCGGCGACGATGTCGTTCTTCTCCCGCGGCGCCTACCGCAACCCGATGGTGGTGCGGGTGGCCGGATACGCCTACCAGAAGGGGTTCGGCGGGCACTTCCACAACGACAACTCCGTCGCGGCGCTGCGCGACATCCCCGGCGTGGTCATCGCCTCGCCGTCCAGGCCGGACGACGCCTCCGCGATGCTGCGCACCTGCCTGGCGGCGGCGCGCACCGAGGGATCGGTGTGCGTGTTCCTCGAACCAATCGCCCTCTACAACACCAAGGACCTGTTCGACGACGGGGACAATGGGTGGCTCGCGCCGTACGCGCCGCCGTCCAGGTGGGCGGAGACGCACGTGCCGATCGGACGGGCGCGCGGCTACGGCGACGGGCGCGACCTGACGATCGTGACCTACGGCAACGGCGTGCGGATGAGCCTGCGGGCGGCGGTCAGGCTCACCCAGGACGGGGTGAGCTGCAGGGTGCTCGACCTGCGGTGGCTGGCGCCGCTGCCGATGGAGGACCTGATGCGGGCGGCGGAGCTGACCGGCAAGGTGCTGATCGCCGACGAGAGCAGGCGGACCGGCGGGGTCTCCGAGGGGGTCATGACGGAGATGCTGGACGCGGGGTTCTCGGGGCAGATCGCCCGGGTGACGTCGGCCGACAGCTTCATCCCGCTCGGCGAGGCGGCCAACCACGTGCTGCTGTCGGAGGCGGAGATCGAGCAGGCGGCCAGGAAGCTGCTCAGCTGACCGTCGTTCCCCGGCTCAGAGCCAGTCGCGGCGTTTGAAGACCAGATAGAGGACCAGACACACCGCCGCCATCAGCACCAGCGCGAACGGGTACCCGGCCACCCAGTGCGTCTCCGGCATGTGGTCGAAGTTCATGCCGTAGATCGTGCCGACCAGCGTCGGCGCGAACAGGATGGCCGCCCATGCGGAGATCTTCTTGACCTCCTCGCTCTGCGCGTAGCTCGCCCTGGTCTGCTCCTGAGCCACCATCGTCGAGTTGATCACCAGGATGTTCTGCAGGAGCTGGCGGAACCCGGCCACCCGCTCGGAGACGGTGATCGCGTGGTCGGCCACGTCGCGCAGGTAGCTCTGCAGCTCCTGGTTGACCCCGTACTTCGACGCCCCCGCGATGAACCCGTCGATCATCGGCAGCAGCGGCCTGGTCGCCCGCTGGAACTCGATGACCTCGCCGGACAGCTCGTAGACGCGGCGCGAGACCGAGGGGTCGCCGCCGAAGACCTGTACCTCGATCTCCTCGATGTCCTTCTGCAGCCCGGCCACGACGGGGGCGTAGCCGTCGACCACCGCGTCGAGGATGGCGTAGAGCACGGCCTGGGGTCCCTGGCGCAGCAGGTCGGGGTCGGACTCCATGCGGCGGCGCACGGCGCTCAGGTCGGGCGATTCGGCGTGCCGTACGGTGATCACGAAATTGGTGCCGACGAAGACGTGCACCTCCCCGAACGCGACCTCCTCGACGTCGTCGAGGTAGTTGGCGGCGCGCAGCACCACGAACAGCATCTCGCCGTAGCGGTCGGCCTTGGGCCGCTGGTGACCGACGATGGCGTCCTCGAGAGCCAGCTCGTGCAGGCCGAACTCCTCCGCGAGCTTGGCCAGCTCCCAGTCCTTCGGCCGGTAGAGACCGATCCACGCCATGCTGCCAGGGGTCTTCTTGAGGCTGTCGAAGGCGTCGGCGAGCGAAGCGGGCGTGCCGATGCGGTGGCCGTCGAGGTAGAGGGCGTTGTCGATGACGGTGGGCCGGTAGGGCGAATCCTCGTCGGCGCGCGGATCCATCGAGTGCTCGGGTGCGGGTTCGCGCACGCCGCTGCGCAGAAAGCCTTTCATTCGTGCCATACCCGGACCTCCTAGGACAGCTGAAACTCGTCGAGAGCCTGGCAGGCGCGATCGCGGATGGTCTTGACGAACATGGTGAAGGTATAGCCAGCGGTCCAGTGGGCGCCACCCGCGTAGGAGGGGGCGACGATGTCGCGACAGGTCACCTCGATGCCGCCTCCCCTGGACAGCACTCCTGGAAGAGGGCCATGTGCCGGTGGTCCATGACGTCCCCCTCTCATCAGATCATGCGTATCGCATTCTCCCAGCAGACCGCGCGCAGCCAATCATCGCCCAGGTCGAGTCTGTCCAGGCCGTCCAGCTGGTGGGCGTAGGCGTACGGAATGGTGGGGAAATCGCTGCCCAGCAGCACCTTCCCCGCAAGCCCCAGTTCACGCAGCCTGGGCCTGAGTTCGGCGGGGAACGGCATGAGCAGGGCGGCGAAGTCGGTGAACGCCATGGTGGTGTCGAGGGCGACGCGCTCGTGACGTTCGGCGAGCGCGAAGAAGTCCTCGTACTCGGGCATGCCGAGGTGGGCGACCACCATGCGCAGGTGTGGATGGCGGCGCATCACCTCGGCGACGGGCTCGACGCCGACGCAGCCGCCGGGGACGGGGACGGAGCTGGCGTGCACGACGACCGGGGTCCCGGCCTCGGCGAGCAGGCCCCAGACGGGGTCGAGCTCGGGCAGCCGGGGGTCGAAGGCGCCGACCTGCAGGTGGATCTTGAAGATCTTGACGCCGTCGTCCAGTGCCTGCCGTACATAGCCGAGGACTCCTGGCTCGGGGAAGAAGGTGGCGGACGGCAGGCACTCGGGCACCTTGCGGGCGAAGTCGAGCGCCCAGGAGTTGAGGTCGGCGGCCATGCCGGGCTTGTGCGCGTAGGTGAGGGCGGGGAAGGCACGCACGCCCATGGCGGCCAGCAGGGCGACGCGCTCCTCGACGGGTAGCCGGTAGCGGATCTGCCAGCCGCCGCCCATGAGCGGGCCACCGTGGTCGAAGTGGTGCCAGACCCGGCGTTCCATGCGCTCGGGCAGGAAGTGGACGTGCAGGTCGATGATCCCGGGCAGGCCGAGCGCCTGCCACCAGGCACGAACGGCAGAATCATGTTCTATCGCCACATGGCGACCTTACCCACAACCCTCCGGACCATCATCATCCGCTCAACAGGAGCGGGAGCAACCGGATAGGGTCGACCTTGATGGACAAGCTATGGGCCCACCTGGTCGAGGCTCAGACGCCGCCCGCGCTGTGGGTCGTGGCGCTCTCGGCACTGGCCGCCTTCGCGATCGTCGCCTACCGCCCCGCGTGGCACCTTTCGCGAGGCCTCGTCACGATCGCCCACGAGGGCGGCCACGCGCTGGTGGCACTGCTCAGCCGCCGCCGACTGCAGGGCATCCGCCTGCACTCCGACACCTCGGGCGTGACCCTCACCAGGGGCAGGCCCACCGGCCCCGGCATGATCTTCACCGCGCTCGCGGGCTACCTCGCCCCCTCGCTGCTGGGTCTGGTCGGCGCCTGGCTGACCGCCCAAGGGCGGGTCACGCTGCTGGTGTGGAGCGTGCTGGGGTTCCTGGTCTGCATGCTGCTGCTGATCCGCAACCTGTACGGCGCGCTGATCCTGCTGGTCACCGGCGGTGCGGTGTTCGCCCTGTCGATGTACGCGCCCGGCGACATCCAGATGATCGTGGCGCACGTCGCGGTGTGGTTCCTGCTGTTCGGCGGGGTCAGGCCGATCCTCGAGCTGCAGCACAAGCGGCGCAGGGGCCACGCGCCCGACTCCGACGCCGACCAGCTGGCCAGGCTGACGTTCCTGCCGGGCGGCTTCTACGTGCTGTTCTTCCTGCTGGTGGCGGGTGTCTCGGTGGCCGGCGGGGCCTGGCTCATGATCCCGGCCGCCGACTTCCCCTGGCGGTGAGCTGAAATGCCCCTACGCCCCGCGAGTCACCCGAAACCACACTAAACTCGCCCGGGACAGGGGAGGGGACGTGCTGTCAGGGGAGGACGCGCCGGGCTACCGGGTGCTCGGCACCGCGGGTCAGGGCGGCTTCGGCGTCGTCTACAAGGCCTACCAGGAACGCCTCGACCGCGTCGTGGCGCTCAAGGTCCTGACCGTGGACAGGGTCGACGCGCGCACCATGCGCAGGTTCCAGCGCGAACTGCAGCTCACCGGGCGGCTGACCGGACACCCGAACGTCGTCACCGTGTTCGACACCGGCACGACCCGTTCCGGCAAGCCGTACATCGCGATGGAGTTCTTCGAGAACGGCTCGCTGCGCGACAGGGTGCGCGCGCAGGGACCGCTGCCGGTCGCCGACGTCCTGCGCACCGGCGTCAAGCTCGCCGCCGCGCTGGCCGCGGTGCATGAGGCGGGGGTGCTGCACGGCGACATCAAGCCGCAGAACATCCTCATCTCCCGGTACGGCGAGCCCGCGATCGCCGACTTCGGCGTGGCCAGGGTGCCTGTCGCCAAGGAGCCGCAGTCCAAGCCGGCCGAGATCGACAAGGCGGCCCGCGACGCCCTCGCTCCCCGCCGGCTGCGGTTGGTGGCCGACAGGGGCGCGGTCGTCACGCTCAGGTGGACGCTCCCCGCGCACGCCCGCCGCTACCCGTTGATCCTGCAGCGCGAGCCCGCCGACGGGCAGCAGCTCGCGTCGCTCAAGGCGGGCGACACCATGGTCAGGGTCGTGGGCCTGGACCCCGACAGCGGCTACTGCTTCCTGGTCGGCGCGGCGTTGGAGATCAGCCAGAAGAGCACGGTCGCGTGGTCGAAGCCCTACTGCATCAGGGGCGCGGTGACCCGCTGAGGAAGGCGCGGACGTCGGCCACCTCCGCCTCCCACCGGCTCGGTTCCTCCGGCTCGAACGGGGCGAGCGCCACCTCTTCGCCCTTGCGCGACCACGTGCCCTCGATGACGCCGTCGGCCAGCATGACGGGGCGCAGGATCCCGCCGCCTGGGAACACCGCGCGCCGGTGCCGCTCGTCCAGGATGAGGGCGCGGTCGGCCCAGCCGAGGAGGTACTCGTCGAAGGCGGGCGCCAGCCGTACGTCCGCGCCGGGATCAGGGAGCGCGGACTCGGGGGCGGTCCGGAGGCGGGAGCCGCCGTGGGGCGCGGCTTCGAGGGAGGTCGCGATCAGGTCGAAGGCGGTGCGGGCCGTGCCGAGGGGGAGGCCCGACCAGGCGGCGAGGTCGCCGGGGGTGGCGGGGGCGTGCGCGCGCAGGTAGCGCAGGGCCAGCTCGGCCAGCGCCCTGTCACGATCAGGCTCGAAGGTGACGGGCGCGCCGAGCCAGTCGGCCGTGTGCACGTAGGTGGGTCTGCCGCGATCGAGCGGGCCGAGGACGGCCAGACCGTGGAAGGCGGCGAGGCCGACCAGGTGGACGACCCCCTGCCCCTTGGCGCGGCCGGCCAGTCTGGCTTCGAGCTGAGCCTTGGTGAGCGGGCCCTGCCCGGCGAGCGCGCCGTCGATCAGGGCGAGCAGGTCGTCGCCCGTCACGCCCTCCTGGGCGAGCCTGCGCAGGGTGCCGGCGTCGTTGCGGGTCAGGGCGAGCAGCCACGGCAGGTCGTCACGGTGGACGAAGTGAAGGGTGCCGCGCGGGCCCCACGCCCTGACGATCTCGCGGGCCTGCCAGGCGGCCTCGATCTCCTTGACGGCGATCGTGGCGGACCTGGCGCGGAAGGCGAGCAGCGCTGACGGGACGTCCTGTGCCTGGACGGCGAGCAGGTGGCGGACCACGTCGTCGACACCGAGGCCGGGCGGGCGGTGCAGCAGCTGGGCTGACAGGCGGACTCTGCGCGGGTCGTTCGGCACAGGGTGAGCCTACGGGCAGGCACCGACAGAACTCCGCCCGGATCGGCGGGGTCAGTGGCGGGCGAGGGTGCGGGGGTCGAAGCGGTGGAGCAGGCGGACATGGACCGGCGTCGTACGGCGGGCATGGGCGCGCACCGCGTCGCTGCATCGCCAAGCCGCGTCCGCCGCCTCGGCGCCGACCGTGTCCGGCGCGTACCTGACATGGTTGGCCAGGTCGGCCAGCGGCCGCAGCTCGTGCGCGCCGGGGTGCCTGGCCACCACCTCGGCCGCCGTCAGCGTCCGCTCCCCCCGCAGCCCGAGGTCGTCGCAGGCCTGATGCCACGCCCCCATCACCCGGTGAGCGGCCACCCCGTCGCGACGGCGGGAACGGCGCCGCCACCACGGCAGCACCGCCGCCACGGCCGGATACAGCGGCGCGAGCGCGGCGACGGCCCACCACCAGGCGGGCCCGCCGGAGGCCACCGGCTCGACGGGGGTCTTCTTCGCGGAGGGCTGCTTGGCCTTCGAGGTGCCGCCCCGGCCGAACTCGCCCTCCAGCTGCTCACTCTCCTGGACCTCCGCCGACACCACGTCGTGGTCGTCCTTGGCCCCGCTCTTGCCGGGCGTGGGATAGAACGACCGCCATCCGAGCTTCTCGAACTTGATCTCCGCCCCATGCCAGGACATGTCCCGAGCGCACGTGGTAGACGCCGTTCTCCGCCTTCCCAGGCCTGAACCCCACGACGACCCTGGCGGGCAGTCCCAGCGTCCTGGCCAGCAGCGCGAAGGAGGAGGCGAACTGCTCGGAGGTGCCCCGGTAGGTCGTGTCCATGAAGAACTCCAGCGCCTTGAGCGAGTGCCCTGGCGGCGCCGTGATGTCGTACTTGGCGGTGGTCCGCAGGAAGTTCTGCAATCGGTAGGCCTGCCTGATCGGCGTGTCCGCCCCCTTGGTCGCCTCCTGCGCCGTCTGTCTTGGTGCGGGTTCCTGAGATGTCGTGATCCGCACTGGTCGAGACGTTTCGTGGCAGGGCCGCCACGCACGGGCCCCCGCGTCGTCGGCCGAGCGAACTGTCGGTGGGAACCTCTACCTTAGAGCGCGTGTCCGAACAGCCCCTGACCCTCGACGCCGCCCTCTCGGAGGAGGCGGTGCTGTCCACCTACCGCCGGATGTTCGCGGCCCTGGCCCGCGACAGCGGCGCGGTGGTCGACGATCCCGCCATGGTCGACGTCGCGGAGACGCTCTTCGCCGCGTTCGCGGAGGCGGGCGAGGAGTGGTTGACGCACGAGCAGATGCGCTTCGCCTGCCGCGCCTATCCCTCCGACCAGTTCGACAACAGGCTGCGCGTGCTCAAGGGGCTCGGCGCGATCCGCGAGGTGTTCCCCAAGCCCAACCAGCTGCGTTACCGGGCCTCCTTCACCAGCGTGGTCGGGCTGATGTTCATCAGGCGGATGATGGACGACGGCGGCCAGTCGGAGATGCACCGCCTGCTCGCCCTCGAGGACCTCAACGTCGCCGACCCACGCACCACGATGGAGCAGGCCGGGCAGAGCGCGGCCAACCTGGAGAGGGCCTTCCGTCTGTGGGCGCTCGAGCTGATCACGCTCACCACCGGCACGATCGAGGAGCTGCGCGAGCAGGCGCCCAAGCTGTGGGGCACCGAGGAGATCGCCCGCCGCGCGCAGAACCTGCACGGCACCATCCTGACCCGCTGGCCCGAGCTCGACAGGCTCTGCACGGATCTGCGCGCGGCCATCTACGCCTACAGCGACGCCTCCCGCCGCGCGGCGGGCCGCCTGGCCGACTCGGCGGGCACCACCCGCAACCTGACGCTGCTGCCGTCCGAGACCTGGCGCACCTTCTCGCAGACGGCCTCGAAGGAACGGCTCGCGGCCGTCCTCGACGGGTTCGTCTTCGACGCGCCCGCCCCCTGGCACGATCCAGCGGCGATCGTGCGCGCGGTCGACGAGAGCCCGAGGCCCGCCCCCGCCCAGCCCACTCCCCCGCGCTCCGACCTGCCCGACCCTGGGCCCGCCGACTCCCTCGACCGGTCGCCGGGCGCGGCCGTCGAACGGCTGGCCGAGGTGGCCGAGTCGGTGCTCGGCGGGGCCGACAGGGTGGCGCTGGCCGGTCTGCTGGGCTCCGACTGGGCCTCCGCCCGGCGCCTGCTGGCCGACCTGACCAGCGTCGACCTGCGTCCCGAGCTGCCCTACCGGCTCGTCTGGTCCGACGAGCTGACGGCCGACCCCTCTCACGAGCCCGCGTGGCTGTCGCACGGCTTCCTGGAGCGCACTTCATGACCGCATCCCACGCCCACGCCCGCGCCAGGGCGGAGGGTCCGCTGCGGCTCGGCTTCGGTGAGGCGACCCCGGCGGGCATGGTCCGGCTGGCGGACCTCGCCGTCCCCGTCTGGCCCGACGGGGTGACACCTTCGCTGCTGGAGGAGCACCAGGTCGCCCCGCCGAACGTCGAGCGGTCGGGCGAGACCAGGCGGGTGCTGGCGGCCTGCCTGAAATGCTGCTGGACGGACCTGTCCGCCGACCCATGGCCCGGAGTGACCGCGCCGGTCGAGCTGGTGCTCGACACGTATCGCGCGTTGATCGGGCGGAGCGACGACCTGATGCGCAACTGGGCGGTGGGGGCGCTGCGGCGGCTGCACGACTCGTCGTGGGTGGTGATGGCCGACGGGTTCGTACGGCTCGGGCCGCGGTGCGCGACGTGGCCCGTGGAGTCGTACGGGCTGCTGAAGGAGTTGGTCAGGCGGCTGCCCGAGGCGGACAGGTCGGCGCTGACCGTGCTCCGCGACGCCGACCTGATCGCCGCCGCCACCCCCGCGCCGACCGCGCCCGTCACCCCCGAGACCGCGGCGGTCCCGCCCGAGGAGACAGCGGCGGTCTCCCCGAGTGCTACGGCCACGGCCGAGGCCGCGCGGGAGGCCGAGGCGCTCGGCGGCAGGGTCGAGACGGCGCGGGCCGAGTTCGACGACCTGCTCGACGCCTTCGACGAGCGCCGCAGGGCCGAGCTGGTGGCGGCGTTCATGGCGGTCGAGTTCGCCGCCGAACCCGTCCAGGAGGCGCGCTTCACCGCGCTGCGCGACCCGGCGCTGCGCCGTACGCTCGCCGAGATGCTCGCCAGGCGCGGGCGCACGCTGATCCAGCAGCGCGAGCGGTGGATCTCGGGCTACGACGACGCCGTGGCGGCGAAGGCGGGCACGACGCTGGGCGAGAGCGAGCGCGCGGTGCTGACGCTGGTGCTGGTGCACTCGGTGGCGATCCCGCGCGCGGAGGGCCTGCTGCCCGAGGACACGTGGCTGTCTCCGCACGCCACGCCCGTCGACGAGTTGCGCCGCCACACCCAGTTGCCCATCGGCGAGCTGGAGTCCGCGCTGCGCGCCTTGCGGCACGCAGGGCTGCTCTCGCAGGTCAAGGCGGGTGAGGAGGCCGGAGGGTACGTGCCTGGCCCGCAGTTCCACCGGCTCACGCAGGCGGCGCGACGGCGCCTGCAGGAAGAGCTGATCCTCGCCGCGGGGCCGCACACGCCTCTCGCGGCGGCCGTACGAGCACAGCGGAAGACGGGGGACGAGTAAGTGGCTTTGGCGGAGAACGTCGTCGGGGATCGGGTGCTGATAGCCGTCCAGGCGGTCAACATCTCACGGTTGTCCACCCATCCGGTGCCGACCGTGCCGGGCACGTTGATCGTCGTGGCGGGCGCGGGGCCGAAGGACTCCAACGGCGCGGGCAAGTCGTCGTTCATCGCGTCGATCACGGCGCTGCTCGGGGACGAGCAGTGGCGGTTCGCGTCGGGGGCGAAGGCCGTGTCCGAGCTGCTGTTCAACGCCGAGCTGGCCAGCGGCGCCGGTGGACGGCAGTGGGCCAGCGCCGACCACGGCTACATCGTCGGCGTCTTCGGACCCTCCGCCCACACGACGAACGGCGCCGCCGTCGCGACCGGGGGAAGCGCCCTCGACGCTCTCACCATGGCCGTGGCCGAGGCGAGCCCCCAGGACGGCGGCGGGTCCGGCACCGGGGCCGCGGGTGGCGGTCAGGTCGAGGTGGACGGGCCGGATGAAGGCGGGGAGGCGCTCTTCCCCGAGCCCGACACCGCAGGCGGCCCGATCACCGTCTGGTTGCGGGTCAACCAGGAGGCGCCGCACCTGGAGATCCGCTGGCGGGACGGTGTGCACCTGGCCGCCGCCGGCTCCGAGGCCGAGCGGGTGGCAAGGGCCGACGAGGTGTGGTCGGCGCTGCCCAGGTCCGCGGGCCGCCGCGACGTGGTCGCCAGGGACCTCACCAAGGTCCTTTACGGCGACCGCGTGCGCTGCGTGTCGTTCCTGTCCACGTCGGTGCGCAGCAAGGTGGCCACCAACCTGCTGTCCCAGCCGCTGAACGAGATCTCCCCCGAGCGGGTCTTCGAGGCGATCGCCGCGCTGACCGGTCTCGACGCCGAGCTGGAGCAGGAGCGGGAGGCCCGCCGCGACGAGCACGCCAGGCGGGTCAAGGCCGCGCAGGCGGGCGAACGGCTGGCCGAGTTCGAGGCGGAGTCGAGCGCGCTGCTGACCACGTTCGACCGGCGCGACCAGGCCAGGGTGCGGCTCGCGGAGGCGTTGCGGTGCTGGAGGGGACGGCAGGCGCGCAGGCTGGCCGACGCCGCCGACCGTGACGAGGCGTTCGCCGCCCAGCTCGAGACGCTGGAGGCGGCGCAGGAGACCGCCGCCGAGGCGATCGCGATGGTCAAGGCCGAGATCGCCACACTGAAGGACGACACCCTCGACCGCAGGGTGGTCGAGGCGCGCAAGGAGCTGGCGGCGCTGCAGGCCAGGGCCGCGAAACTCGACGCCGACAGGGCGGTGGCGGAGAACTCCGCCGACGAGCTGCGCGGCATGGTGCCCGCGCTGGAGGAGCGGCGGCGGCTGGCCGACGGCCGCGACGTGCCGACGGCGGAGCGGGAGCTGGCCGAGGCGCGTGGGCAGCTGAACGAGGCGCTGAAGGCGCTCGGCGTGGCCGACCGCGAGGTGTCCTCGGCGCAGGCCGCGCTCGACGACGCCGAGGGCGGTCCCGCCGCCGCGCAGCTCACCGCGCTGGCGGCGGCGGGCGTGGGCGCGACCGGCCTGCTCGACGCCCTCGACGTGGCCGAGCAGGCCCGCGACCACACCGATCTGCGGGGCTGGCCGACCGAGCACGCGGTGGTCGTCGACGCCGCCCTGCTCGACGCCGCCGCTGAGGCGCTGAAGGACCTGCCGGGCTCGGTGCTGGTCAGTTCGGCAGGCGTCAGCGTGGTCGGCGCGTTCGACGGTGTGGCCACCGGCAGGGAAGCCCGCATCAAGGCAGCGGAGCAGCGGCTCAACCGGGCCAGGGACGTGCAGGAGGAGGCGGCGCAGACCGTCAAGGCGGGTGAGGAGCGGGTCGCGGAGGCGCAGCGGCGGCTCGACGGCGCCAAGGCGGGCGTGCGGCTGCGGGAGATCGAGCAGCGACTGGCCGAGCGCAGGGCCAAGCTGACCGAGTTGACCGAGGCGCTCCAGGAGCTGACGCCGACGGTGGCGGTCGCCGAGCAGCAGGCGGGCGCGCTGGACTTCAGGGCCCGCACGCGCGACATGGAGATCGAGCGGCTGGAGGGCCGCAGGAGCAGGCACGAGTCGGAGCGAGGTCAGGCGCGCGACGCGGCGGCCAAGGTCGCGGCCGAGCGCCAGGCGCTGCGGCTCGACGAGCTGGGCAGGGAGTGGGGCGGCCCGCTCGACGAGGCCAGGGCGTGGATCTCGGCGCCGGCGGAGGAGGACCGGCCGCGCACCGCGGAGGAATGGTGGCGGATCGCCGAACGCCACCTCGACCGGGCCTTCCGCGACACCTTCCCCGGCGACGACGAGGAAGAGGTGCCGGAGGAGCTGCGCTTCCTGATGGGCGAGCGCACGGGGCGGGCGAGCAGGGAGCAGGCGACGTTCGCGGCGGTGTGCGGGTCGCTGGCCTCCTACCTGCGCGGGCAGGAGGAGTACGAGAAGCACCAGCGCCGCCAGATCGAGTCGCAGATCGTGACGCGGCAACGCGACCTGGCGGCGGCGCAGAAGGGGGCCGAGGAGGCGGCGCAGTCGACGGCCGTGCACCGGGCGGCGCTGACGGCGGCGATCAGGGCGCGGCTGGGCAGGGTGGCAGAGGAGTTCGAGAAGCTCGACACCTCCTACGGCGGTTACGGCGCGACATTGGAGTTCCCTGTGCCGCCCGCTCCCGCCGATCCCGAGCAGCGCTGGCAGTGGCGGGTCACGCCGAAGTGGCGGCGCGGCGAGGGGCAGGGCTTCGTGCCGTACAACCGCAGGGCGAACACCGCGCTGATGGACGAGAAGGCGGTCAAGCTGGTGTGCGCGGCCGCGATCGCGTCCTCGGGCGGCGGGCACCTGTGCCTGGTGCTCGACGAACTGGGCCGCAACCTGGGCAAGGAGCACCGCAGGGAGGCGGTGGCGCTGTTCCGCAGGATCGGCGAGACGTACGGGATCACGGTGATCGGCGCGCTGCAGGACGACATGGAGCCCTACGCGATCGACGCGTGCGGGCAGTACATCAAGCTGCGGCGCAGCTCCGACGCGATGGCCTACAACGAGCCGCCGGTGATCGTGGGCCACGACGAGCACGCGGATCGGGTCCGCGCGCTGGCCTCCTACGTGGGCCGCCCGCACACCCTGGAGCCCGCGCCCTGAACCGGCCGCCTGCCGCATTCTGGGTGGCGCGGGTTCGCGGGATGTCGATCAAAGGCCGGACGTGCGGGTATGACGCCATGCGATGACGTATTCCGCTTCTGATGCCGAAGGGCATCGCGCCATGGCGCTGGCGTTGCGGGTCGGCGAGCTGTTGCTGGGCAGCGGCGAGGCGACCGAGAACGTCGCGGGCGCCATGCGCAGGATCCTGGAGTCGTACGGCATGCGCCACGTCGAGGCGGACGTCAACCTGTCGGCGATCACGCTGTCGCACGTGCCTTCCGACGGCAGACCGCCCGCCACGGCCGAGCGGCGGGTGCGCAGGCGCCAGCCCGACTACGACCGGCTGATCGCCGTGCACCATCTCGTCGGCGAGGTGAACGCGCGGGACCTGTCGCTCGGCGAGACCGAGGAGCGGCTGAGGGAGATCACCAGGCGGGTGCGCGTCTACCCCGACTGGGCGGTGGTGACGTCGTCGGCGCTGATCTCGGCGTCGGCGGCGGTGCTGATCGGCGGCGGCCCGACGGTGGCGGGGGCGGCGTTCGTGGCGACGGTGCTCGGCGACAGGGCGGCCGCGTGGCTCGGGCGGCGCGGTGTGGCGGAGTTCTTCCAGACGGCGGTGGCCGCGATGTTCGGCTCGGTGGTGGCGGTGCTGCTCATCTGGCAGCGCGTCCCGGTCGAGGCGTCAGCCGCGGTGGTGGGCGCGGTGGTCGCGCTGCTGCCGGGCAGGCCGCTGGTGGCGTGCGTGCAGGACGGCATCGCGGGCGAGTACGTCACGGCGACCGCGCGGCTGACCGAGGTGGTGTTCATCGTGGCGGCGGTCATCGCGGGCATCGGCACGACGCTGACGGTGGCGGTCAGGCTCGGCGTGCCGATCACCGTGGACAGCGTGCCGTCCGCGCCGCTGTCGCTGGCGCCGCCCCAGCTCCTGGGCGCGCTGGCGCTGAGCCTCACGTTCGCGGTGGCGCTGCTGGTCCCGCCCCGCCACCTGCTGCCGGGCGCGGTGGGTGGGGGGCTGATCTGGCTCACGTTCGTGTCGTTGACCGCCCACGGCGTGCCCGCGCTCGGCGCGACGACGATCGCGGCCGCGGTGGTCGGCCTGTTCGGCACCGCGTACGCGCGCAGGGTCCGGGTACCGGCGGCGGTGTTCGTGATCCCGTCGATCGGCCCGCTGCTGCCCGGCTCCGCGCTGTACAGGGGGATGCTGGAGCTGAGCCTCGACAACGTGTCGGCTGGGGCGCTGCACCTGGTCGAGGCGCTGTCGATCGCGGTCGGCATCGGCGCTGGGGTGATCTTGGGCTCGGAGATCCTGCGCGCGGTCCGCGGGCGCGGCCTGGCCCGAAGGATCCGCCCCGCCTCCCGCCGCACCCGCGGCTACTGAGCCCGCGGAGCCCTCCCCTCTCGGCGGTGATCAGCCTGCCCGTACGGCTCGCGCAGCCGTACGGTCCACCGGTCGACAGGTCCACGGGTTCACGGGCGGCGCCCAACCGGGCGGTCTTCGGGGACCGGTGGGTGCGCCGGAACAGGGTCTGGAATGACCGGCTCAGCGGGGTGTCGCGCGGAGGCGGAGGAGCGTGCCCTTGGCGTACTCCTCCATGGCGTGGGCCAGCCAGCCCGCGATCCTGGCCACCGCGAAGATCGCCTCTCCTGAGCCGGGGATCGTGCCGCTGACCGCGGTGAGGCCGGCGAGGGCGAAGTCGATGTTGGGCTCGGGCAGCCTGCGGCGGCGTACCTCGGTCGTGACGGCCCTGATCGCCTCCAGCCTTTCGTGCCCGGGGGCCGCGGCCTCGACCAGGTCCATGAGGAACGCGCCCCTGGCGTCGCCGTTCTTGTAGACGCTGTGGCCGTAGCCGGGGATGCGCTCGCCGCGCCGTACCCGGTCGGCGATCACGCGGGCGGCGCGGCCCGGGTCCGTCACCTCTGCCAGGAGGCGCTCGGCGTCGTAGGACGCTCCGCCGTGCAGCGGGCCGCCGAGGACGCCGAGGCCGGTGAGGACGACGGCGTAGGGGTCGGCCTTGGCGGACGCGGCGACCCTGGCGGCGAGGGTGGAGGCGGCGAGCTCGTGGTCGGCCAGCAGGACGAGCGCGGCCTGGAGCGCGGCGAGCTGCGCCGGGGTCGGCGGCGCGGGGCACAACCGTGCCCACAGCCGACCCGCGACCCCGCCCTGGCCCTCGCCCTGCGCGATGGGCGGATCCGCGGCGAAGGGGAGGGAGTCGATCAGGCCTGCGATCAGTCGGCGGCCGGTGGCGGCGACCGACGCGGGGTCGAGTTGGTAGCGCAGCGAGTCGGTGGCTCCCAGCACGGTGGTGCTCACCTGGAGCCTGTCGATGGGCAGCAGCCCGTCCGGGAGCGCCCGCTGGGCGGCGATCGCCGCCCGCACTCCCTCGGGGTCGCCTGCCCACCCGAGGGACGGTCCCCGAGCCGGCTCCCCCGTCCAGAGCCACTCGGCGACGCTCTCGAAGGCCGCGGTGCGGGCCAGCTCCAGCGCGTCGATCCCGCGGTAGTACGGCCGGTCGACGCCCAGCGTCGTCACCCGCGACTCGATGACCAGCTCCGGCGGCTGGTTGCGTGGCCGCCCACGCCTGGCGAGCTCCTCGACCTCGGCCAGGGAGAACAGGCTGCGCCGCCCGTCGTCGCCCCGCCTGCGTCTCAGCACGCCGCGGCTCACGTAGGCGTACAGGGTGGCGGGCTTCACCCCGAGCCGCTCGGCGGCCGTCCCCGCGTCGATCCACTCGTCCATGTTGATGAAAATCAATATTGATCCACCTAGACACGCGGTGTCAACGTGGCCGCATGCCTCGTATTCACTTCCTTGACGTCACCAACAGGGACGGCGTGCAGACCGCGCGGACCGGCCTGTCCAAGTTCGGCAAGACCATGGTCAACTTCTATCTGGGCAAGCTGGGCGTTGCGCAGTCGGAGATCGGGTTCCCCTTCCTCTTCCACGAGGTCCCGTACGTGAAGGCCCAGGTCGCGCTGGCCGAGGCGGGCGCGTTCGGCGGCCTGCGGCTCTCGGGCTGGTGCCGGGGCGTGGCGGGCGACGTGGAGAAGGCGCTGCCGCTGGGCCTCAGGCACTACAACCTGTCCATCTCGACCTCCGACTACATGATCCAGAACAAGTTCAGGGGCAGGCTCGACCGGGCCGCGATCATCAGGGAGGTGAGCGCGGCCGTGGCCGTGGCGAAGGCGGGAGGGGCCGAGACGGTCGGGGTCAACGCCGAGGACGGTTCGCGCACCGACGACGGGTTCCTGCTGGAGTTCGCGCTGGCGGCCAAGGAGGCGGGCGCGGACAGGGTGCGCTACTGCGACACGATCGGCGGCGACACCCCCGACAGGATCCGCGAGCGCTTCGCCAAGCTGGCCGCCGCCACCGGCATGCCGATCGAGACGCACTGCCACAACGACCTGGGCATGGCGGTGGCCAACTCCGTGTCCGGCGCGCTCGGCGACCTGGAGGCGGGACAGGACGCGTGGATCAACACCTGCGTCAACGGCATCGGCGAGCGCTCGGGCAACGCCGACCTGCTCTCGACGATCCTGGCGTTCAGGCACGGCTTCGGGCTGGACGCGGAGATCGGCGACGCGCTCGACCTGTCGTGGGCGCGCAGGTTCGCGCTGTGGGCGAGCTACGCCTTCGGGCAGGCGCTGCCGTACAACCAGGTGGGGGTGGGCGCGAACGCTTTCGCGCACGAGTCGGGCATCCACGCCGACGGCGCGCTGAAGGACCACGGCAACTACGAGTTGTACGACGAGAGCACGCTCGGCCCCTTCCCGGAGGACTGGCACGCGCGCCGGGGAAGGGTGGTGCTGACCGGCGAGTACGGCGGGAAGGCCGGTTTCCGGCACGTCATGGACGGGCTGGGAGCCGAGGTGAAGGAGGAGGAGCTGACGTTCGAGCTGGTGCAGCTCTGCAACGCGATGACGGGCAGGCCGCTGACCGACGACGAACTCCGGCTGATCGCGGCCTATCCCCGCGAGCTGTCCCTACTGTTCCCAGGCCGTCTCTAGCGCGCCGGTCTTCGGGGTGTCCGGCAGGGCGAGCAGGCACAGCAGGCTCAGTACGGCCATGGCGGAGACGTACACGCCGACGTAGAAGACGGGCAGCCCACTGGCCTGCATCTGGGTGGCGATCAGCGGCGGGAGAGCGCCACCGAGGACGCCGCCCAGGCTGTAGGCGAGCGAGGCCCCGCTGTAGCGGTACTCGGTGCGGAACAGTTCGGGCAGGTAGGCGCCCATCGGGCCGAAGATCAGGCCCATCAGCGCCAGCGCCCCCGCGAGCGCGAGCCCGACCAGCGGGACGGCGGCGGTCTGCATCAGCGGGAACATCACCAGGCCCCACCCGATCGCGACGGCGGTGCCGACGATGAGCGTGCGGCGGCGGCCCACCCGGTCGGAGACCAGCGAGGAGACGGCCGTGCCGACGGCCATGAACACCACGCCGATCATGGTGAGGGACAGCATCGTGGTCCGCGGGATCTTGAGCGTGGCGGTGCCGTACGCCAGGCAGTAGGTGGTGGCGGTGTAGAAGAGGGTGTAGGTGATGACCATCGCGCCCGCGCCGAGCAGCACCCTGCGCCACTGGTGGCGCATCAGGCCCGCCAACGGCACCCTGGCGATCCTCCGCTCCTCCATCGCCGCCTGGAAGACCGGCGTCTCGGAGATCTTCAGCCGGACGTACAGGCCGATCACCACGAGCACCAGGCTGGCCAGGAACGGCAGCCGCCAGCCCCACGCGAGGAACTGCGCGTCGGTGAGCACGCCGCCGAGCACGAGGAAGAACCCGTTGGCGGCGACGAACCCGACGGACGGCCCGAGCTGCGGGTACATCGCGTACAGGCCGCGCTTGCCCGGCGGCGCGTGCTCGGTGGCCAGCAGCGCGGCCCCGCCCCATTCGCCGCCCAGGCCGATGCCCTGGGTGAAGCGCAGCAGCACCAGCAGCACGGGCGCGGCCACACCGATGGTCAGGTACCCGGGCAACAGACCGATCGCCACGGTCGACGCGCCCATGAGCAGCAGCGACACCACCAGCATGGACTTGCGTCCGATGCGGTCGCCCCAGTGCCCGAAGATCGCCGAGCCGAGCGGGCGCGCCACGAACGCCACGGCGAACGTCGCGAAGGCGGCCAGGGTGCCGGCCAGTTCGTCCAGCTTGGGGAAGAAGGCGGTGTTGAGCACCAGGGCGGCGGCGGTGCCGTAGATGTAGAAGTCGTAGAACTCGATCGCGGTGCCGACGAGGCTGGCGGCGGCGATGCGGGTCCTGGTCGGTCGCGTCGTGCTCACTCGTGGCTCAGGTCGATCACGCAGAACCTGTTCCCCTCGGGGTCGGCCAGCACCACGAAATCCGCGTTGTCCGGATACAGCTCCCACTGCACCAGCTCGGCGCCCAGCGCCACCAACCGCTCGACCTCCTCCCGCTGCTCCTGCGTGGTCTCGGCGAACAGGTCCAGATGGATGCGCGGCACCTGCTGCACCGGCGAGGAGCTGAGCCCCAGCGCCACAGGGACGCCCAGGCCGTTCACCGGATCGAGGATCGTCCACCTGTCCGTCACCGCGCCGGCCCTGGGGATGTAGTGCAACGCCTGCGTCCAGAACCGCACGGCCCTCGGCATTTCCGTGACGCCGAGCACCACCTGTCCAATGCTCACCATGGGCCCATCCTGTCAGGCCTACGCCCGCGGCAGCCGCTCCTCCACCGGCAACGCCGCGACAGCCGCCATCTCCTCGATGAGCGCGGCGACCTCGGCCCAGCCCCGCAACCGGCCTTGTCGCCCTGCCGTGGAGATCGATAACTGATCCTGCAACAATCCATAATCCTGTGGTTATAGGGGGATGTATGGAGATGCGGGACATCGAGATTTTTCTGACCTTGGCTGGGGAGTTGCACTTCGGGCGGACCGCCGAGCAGCTGCGCGTGTCCCAGGCGCGGGTCAGTCAGGCGATCAGGAAGCAAGAGCGCCTGATCGGCGGCGCGCTGTTCGAACGCTCCAGCCGCGCCGTACGGCTGACGCCGATCGGGGAGAGGTTGCTGGAGGATCTCCGGCCCGCCTACGAGCAGATCCAGGCCGGGCTGAGAAAGGCGATCGACAGCAGTCGCGGCGTCAGCGGCACGCTGCGCATCGGCTTCGTCGGCGTCGCCGCGGGCCAGTTGCTGGTCCAGGCCGCGGCCCGGTTCAACGAGCGCTATCCGGACTGCGAGGTGCAGATCCGCGAGGCCCAGATCAACGCGGCCATCGAGTGGCTACGCATCGGCGAGGTCGACCTCCTGGTCACCGGTTTTCCCCTCATCGACCCGGACCTCGTCATGGGGCCGGTGCTGATGACCGAGCCACGGCTGCTGGCCGTACCGGCCGGGCATCCCTTCGCCCGCCGTACCTCGGTGTCCCTGGAAGACCTGGCGCTGGACAAGATGATCCAGGCGGGGGGCTCCATCCCCGACTCCTGGCGCGAGGATCGAACGCCTCGGCGAACTCCCTCCGGTCGGCCCATCGAGCCCGGCCCATCGGCCGATACCTTCCAGGAGGTCCTGGCTCTCGTCAGCGCGGGTCAGGGCGTCTTCCCCGTGGGGGAACAGGCCCGGCTCTACTACGCGCGTCCCGACATCGTGTACGTCCCGTTCGACGACGCCGAGCCCCTGGAATGGGGTCTGATCTGGCGCGCCAAGGGCGTCACCGCGCGGATGCGCGCCTTCGTCGAGGCGGCGGGCTGATTCCCTGTCAGGTACGGCGCGGCGCAGGGCACGGAGGTGCCTGTAACCGACGGCGATCGGTGGTGCTCAGCCTCGGATGAGCAGGGGAGCCCCCGACAGAAGTCGGATGCGCGACTCCTTTCATCCGATAAGCGCCAGGTTATCGGCTGTTGCGGGATCTGGCGTTGTTCCGGGCGCCCGCCCCGGCCAGGCTTGGGCCTGTTCGAAATGCCATCGATATTCGCCCGAAAGGCACCACCCGTGGCTGTCATCCGTAGCTCAGAGGCCCGCCGTACCGAGACACCCAATGGCGTCATGACCACCTTCGCCTCGCCGACCCTGGGTGCCTGCCAGGCCGCCCTGTGGCGCGTGGAGAGCCACACCCTGACCTCCGACACCCTCGTCATCCCGGCCGACACTGCCGCCTTGCAGGTGCGCTCCAACCCGCAGGCCGGATTCACCGCCATCGTCACCGCTCCGGCGGGTAGCCGGGCCTACGCCCCTCCGACCGAGCAGGCCGAGCGGATCGCACCCGCCTGGATCCGGTAGGACGGTCAAGTGAGAGGGAGATCCCCTCGGTTCTCCGAGCCTTGGTCATCTGGCTGAGATGGGGTCTGCCCGCCTGCCTCGCTCTCACATTCCCTGGGCAAGGACGACCTGGAATCATGGAGGACGTTCCGCGATCGGCTAGGTGCTTCTGGGCGACTCGGTGGCCAGGCCTCGGCTGCGGAGGTCGGCCAAGGAGTCGACGTACTTGAGCATCAGGCGAGCGAACTCCAGCCGCTCGTGTTCTGACCAGTCTGCGGTGATGTATTCGAAGGCCGAGCGCTGGTGGCGGCGGAAGCGGGCCATGAGCTCGGCGCCTTCGGGGCTGAGGTGGAGGACGGTGCGTCGGCCGTCCTGCTGGGAGGCGGCGCGGATCAGGTAGCCGGCCTTGATGTTGTCGGTAACCATGCGGCTGGCGACCGAGGGATCCGTCCCCAGGAGTTCGGCCACCGCTCCGACGGTGATCTCCTTGTCGGGGTCCTGAGTGCCCTCGAGGACGAGGTTGAGGACCAGGGTGCGGCTCAGCTCCTTGGCCGAGATCGGGTTCTCGACCTCCAGCAGAGAGGTGCGGCGCAGCTTGGAGAACGCCGGGCCCACGGCGTCCAGCAGCTCGTCGGCGGTTCGTGGCTCGTTCATCGTCATGCGCCCATCGTATATCCATGAAACCCAGAAGACATGTGTTGACAAGAAAACATGTGCATGTAAGCATGCATATGTAGATCAGCAGCAACAAGCCCCTCCAAGCAACCAACAGGAGTAACCATGACCACCCTCATCACCGGCGCCCGCGGCAAGGTCGGTCAGGCGGTCATCAACCGCCTCCATTCCGCCGGCCTCTCCGTCCGCGCCGCCAGCGCCAAGCCCGCCGAGCTGACCGTCCCGGCCGGTGTCGAGGTCGTCGAGCTCGTTCTCGACCGGCCCGAGACCTTCCAAGACGCGCTCCGCGGCATCCGCCAGGTTTTCCTCTACCCCGAGCCCGGCGGCATCCACGACTTCATCAAGGCCGCTGAGGTCGCGGGCGTCGAGCACGTCGTCCTGCTATCCTCCTCCTCGGTCCTGGGCCCCGACGCCGAGAACGACCCGCTCGCGAGCCACAGCCTCAAGGTCGAGCGCGCCCTCGCCGACTCCGACCTCACCTGCACGTTCCTGCGGCCGGACGCCTTCGCCAGCAACGCCCTCGGCTGGGCCTACTTCATCGGCCAGAACATGCCGATCCAGCTCGCCTATCCGGACGCGCAGATCGCGCCCATCCACCCCGCCGACGTCGCCGACATCGCCGTCGAGGCCCTGACCGGCGACTCCCTCACCGGCCGGGCGGTCACCCTCACCGGCGCGCAGTTGCTCACCTTCCGTGAGCAACTCGCCGTCCTCGCCGACGTCCTCGACCGTGACATCCCGGTCGTGAAGATCACCCACGCCGAGGCCGAGGAGCAGATGGGCCAGTACATGCCGGCCCCGATGGTCGGCTCACTGCTCGCGCTCTGGGCCGCCGCGTCCGCCGAGCCCGCCGTCATCGCCGACACCACCCAGACCCTTCTCGGAGGCAGGCCCGCCCGCACCTTCCAGCAGTGGGCCGGCGAAAACGCCGCCGCTTTCACCCAGAACTGACCTGGAGGGGCGTTCGTTCACGAAGGCCCCTCCCTCCCCCTTGAGGCATCCCCTTGTCGAACACCCTGGCCCCAGCGCCGCCACTACCCACCGGCCACCAACCTGACCGCGGACGTTGGGCCGTCCTCGCCGTGGTCCTGTTCGCCGCGATCCTCGACCTCCTCGACGCGACGATCACCAACATCGCCGCCCCGACCATCGCCGCCGACCTGCACGGCGGCAACGCCCTCGTCCAGTGGCTCGGCGCCAGTTACGCCCTGGCCATGGGCGTCCTGCTCGTAGTCGGCGGCCGACTCGGCGACAAGTTCGGACGCCGCCGCCTGTTCCTGATCGGCATCACCGGCTTCACCCTCGCCTCCGTCGCCTGCGGTCTGGCCTCCGGCCCCGCATCCGCTATCGTCTTCCGGCTGATCCAGGGCGCCTTCGGTGCCCTGCTGATCCCACAGGGGTTCGGCATTCTCGGCGCGGTGTTCCCCCGCGACGAGATCGGCAAGGCCTTCGGCGTCTTCGCCCCGGCCCTCGGCCTGTCCGCCATCGGCGGCCCGATCCTGGCCGGATTCCTCATCGACGCCGATCTGTTCGGCCTCGGCTGGCGCTCCATGTTCCTGATCAACATCGTTCTCGGCGGCGTCGCGCTCGGTCTGGCCGCCCGCATCCTGCCCCGCGACACCGGCGACCGTACGGTCACTGTCGACGGTCTCGGCTCGGGCCTGCTCGCCGCCACCATGCTCGGTCTCCTGTACGGCTTGATCGACGGCTCCAGCCACGGCTGGACGCTCCGCCCGATCCTCTGCCTGACGGCAGGCGCAGTCCTCTTCGTCCTGTTCTGCCTGCGCCAGCGCGCCGCGGCCAGCCCACTCATCGAGCCGACACTCCTCCACAACCGCGGCTTCACCTCCGGCCTGATCCTCGGCCTGGTCTTCAACGCCGCGGTCTCCGGGCTGCTGTTCGTCCTGTCCCTGTTCCTGCAGGACGTGCTGCACCGCACGCCGACACAGGCCTCCCTCGGTCTCGCGCCGATCGCCGCGGGGATCATCGTCGCCTCTCTCGCCGCCCACCGGCTCATCGCCCGCCTTGGCCGGACGCTGATCCGCATCGGCCTGGTCCTCACCCTGACCGGCGTGCTTACCCTCTTCACCCTGGTACAGACCCAGGGATCCGACATGGCCGCCTGGTCACTCGTCCTGCCGGTGTTCGTCACCGGCCTGGGCCTGGGCACCTGCTTCGGCTCCATCTACCAGGTCACCCTCGGCGACATCGACCCGAAGGAATCCGGCAGTGCCAGCGGCTCGCTGTCGGCCGTCCAGCAACTGGCCAACAGCCTCGGCGCCGCGGCCATCACCACCCTCTACTTCCACACCGCAGGCGGAACCGCCCTCAGCCTGGCCGCCGTCGCCGCCGGCGTCTTCCTCTGCTGCGGCCTCACCCAGCTCATGCCACGCAAAGCCCAGCCCCGACATCACTGAGGAGCACCACCATGAAGCCCATCGGCTACTGGCTCAACCGCACCGACCAGGCAATCACCCGCCACATGAACGGCACACTGCGCGAGTTCAACCTCACCCGGATCGCCTGGCAGGTCCTCAACGTCCTCCAAGACACCCCTCAGATCTCAGACGCAGACGTCCTGTCGATCCTCGGCGCCAACGCCGACACCCCCACCCTGTCCGCCGCCATCGAGACGGTGCTCGCCGACGGCTGGGCGACCCGTCCCGCATCGGGCCGGCTCACCCTCACCCCCGAGGGCCATCAGCGCCTGGCCTTAGTCGCGGAACGCGTCGACGCGTTCCGCGAACTGTCGATGTCCGGCATCTCCATCGACGAGTACCGCGCGGCCGTCGATGTGCTGGAGCGCATGACCCACAACCTCGAACCCAATACGGCGCTTCGTTGACCCGGTTGCCCTGCATCCGCCGGTCCAGCCCTGCCGCACGGACCACCTGTCCGCGCTCCTCAACGAGATCGGCATCCCAGTGGCTGCCGCCCGCAGCGCCGCCATCCGGCCGACAAGACCACCGCTCGGCTCCTCAACGAGGGCGGCGGCACGTAGGCCCGCCGAGCGGTCAGGAGGGCACCCCGGTGGCGAGGCCGATCCTGGACAGCGTTCTGTCGGTGTTCTCCGCGGCGGTGGCTCGGGGCACGGGCGGGACGACTGGAGCACCGTGGCGGTTACACCGGTGTGAGAAGGTTACGAAAAAGTGCGATCTACCTGCGGAAAGCATCCACGCTCAGACTGCTGCCATGAGCATCATCACTCGCGTGGACTACAGGCCCTTTCCCGAAGATCCGCACAACTACAAGCCGAACTCGCTCCACTCCCTGGTGCTGGACCCCGCTCGCCCCGACGGCCGCCACGTCAAGAACCTGGTCCTGAACTTCGAGCATCTCGCGCCAGACGAGATCATCCCGGTGCACGTGCACACCAACGAGGAGGTTCTCATCATCGACGAGGGTGAGGCCGAGGCGTTCTACGACGGACAGTGGCAGCCGGTGGGGCCAGGGGCGGTGATCCTGGTGCCACCGGGTGTCTCCCACGGGTTCCGCAACAGGTCGGGCAGGAAGGTACGGCTGCACGCGGTGTTCGCGGGATCCGTGGTCGGCACTCGGCTGCTGGAGCGGAGCCCGGCGCCCGGCACCGAGGAGGAGCCGGTGCCGCCGCCGTCCATCATCGACTTCCGTGCCTTCGTGGAGGGCTGACTCACTCGGCGCGGGCGTCGTAGGCGGCGCGGGCGGCGTCGATGTCGTCGAGGTGGCCCTCCGCCCAGGTGACCAGGCCGCTGACGAGGTCGAACAGGGTGTGGCCCACCGGGGTGAGCGTGTACTCGACGCGGGGCGGCATGACCGGATACACCGTCCTGGAGACGATGCCGTCGCGCTCCAGATCGCGGAGGGTGACGGTCAGCATGCGATGGCTGATGCCCTCGATGCCGCGGTTGAGCTCGGTGAACCGCTTGGTGTCCGCGCCGAGGTGGGAGATCACGGACAGCGACCACTTGCCGCCCACACGGTCGAGAATCTCGCGAGCCCGGCATGCCGCAGGGGTGTGGCCGAGAGCGTCCATGGTGATCTCCCACCCAGATGGTTCCTGATCGAAACCTTCTTACCTGAGGTAACCTAACCGCGTCGGCCTAGGTTGTCGATCGACGGCGACCAGGCACGCCGCAGGTGCTGGGGTCGGGTTCTGCACGACCGACACGCGGAAGCCGTCGGCGACGAGCAGGTCGTAGACGGCCTGCCAGCGGAGCCGTCGACGAAGCCGCCGTGGCCGGCCGGCCAGGAAGGCCGGCCGACCAGCCGATTCCCGACAACCGATCGCGGCAGCTCACACAGACCGGTCGGACGCCTCCAGTGATCTCGCAGGCGCCCCTCTCGGGCTGGGTCGACGAGCTGCTCACGGTCGGCTTCCCCTACTGCGAGCGCCTGCGTCAGGGCGATGACGGTCCGGTGCTGGGGTCCGGTGCTGCGTCCGCGCTCCATGTCCGACCGCGACGAACCGGCCCTGCCAGGTCACGGAGCCGTGACCGCCAGCGTCGATCCCGCCCGCGCCTTGGTGACCTTGAGCTGGGCCGGGATCCTGGTCCGCAGCTCGCCGACGTGACTGACGATGCCGACCGCCCTCCCCCCGTCGCGCAGCCCGTCGAGGATGTCGAGGACACCGTCGAGAGTGTCCTCGTCGAGGGTGCCGAACCCCTCGTCCACGAACAGCATCCCGATCTCCGCGCCGCCCGCCTCCGCGCTCACCACGTCGGCCAGGCCCAGCGCCAGCGCCAGCGAGGTGATGAAGCTCTCGCCTCCCGAGAGCGTCGCGGGGTCGCGGTCGACGCCCGTCCACGCGTCGAGCACCCGCAGCCCGAGCCCGCCGCCCGCTCTTCCGCGCGCGCCCGCCGTTTTCCGCAGGTCGTGCTGGAGCTGGTAGCGACCGCCCGACATGTGGTCGAGGCGCTCGTTGGCGGCGTCGACGACCTGCCTGAGCCGCTCCCCCAGCACGTACGACGACAGGCTCATGCTCCACTGGTTGTCGCCCGAGGTGCCGCTGGCCAGCGCCGCCAGCCGTTCGGCCAGCCGGTGCCTGTCGGCGGCGGGCTGCCAGTGGCCCAGGCACGCCGCCAGCTCGTCGTGCAGCTCGGCGAGCCTGCGCACTCGCCGCTCCGCCCTGTCACGGGCCGAGGCGAGCGCGGTGTGCGCCCGCTCCGCCTCCTGCCTCGCGAACTCCATCGCCGCCAGGTCGGGCGCGGGCTCGGCCGCGGCGGCGACCAGCTCGGGGTCGGCCAGCGTGCGCGTCACCGCGGCGTGCGCGGCGTCCAGCTCGCGCAGCCGCTCGGCCTTCTCCTCCCTTTCCTCCTGAGTCCGTACGGCGGGCAGCACGTCAGCCCCGTCCACGAACCCGGCCGCCAGGGCCGCCTGCTCCGCCGCCTCGACGGCCCTGCGGTGCTCGGCCACGGCGGACTCGGCGGCCTGCGTCGCCTCGTGGGCCTCGCGAAGCAGCTGCGCTTCCTCTCGCAGCCGGTCGAGCCTGGCGGTGAGCGTCGGGTCCGCGCCCCTGGCGTCGTCGATGCGGGCCGCCAGGCGGGCGGCTTCGGCTCGGAGCTCTTCGGCCCTGGTACGGCAAGCGGCCAGCCGCAGGCCGAGCTCGCGGAAGGCCCCGGTGGTCCTGACGTGTTCGTCGGCCAGCTCGGCCGCCCGGGCCGCGAGCCGGGGGTGCGCTGCGGCGGCCGCCCGCAACCGGGCCGCCTCGTGGTCGGCGGCGTCGAGCTCGGCGGACGCCCACGCCCTGGTGGCCTCGGCGGCCCTCTTCCGCGGCTCGGCATCGCGCGCCGTGCCCTGCATGTCCTCAAGCCAGAGCCCGGAACCGTCGAGTCGGAGCCCGCCGCCCTCCGCGCCGTCGTCCCCTACATCACCGGGCCCCTCCGACCCCGGACTGCCCGCACCCTCCGCGCCGACGCCCCCCACACCACCGGACGCCTCCGACCCCGGACTGGCCGCCCCCTCCGCGCCGCCGGATGCCTCCGACCCCGGACTGGCCGCGCCCTTCGCCGCAGGACCGTCAAACCCCGAGCCATCGGCCCAGGGGTGCCCGGCTCCGAAGGGGGCGGAGGCCGCGGTGGCGAGATCGTGGGCCACGGCAGAGGGGGCGGGGGCCGGGGTCAGGAGGCGGGTGAGGGTGTCGAGGGCGTCGTCGAGCCTCGCGGTGATCTCGCCCACCCGTTCGGCGGCCCTGGCCAGCTCCGCCAACAGCAGGAGCTCGCCCCCGAGCCGCCGCCTGCGCGCGCCGAGGCTGGCGTCGACACCGCGCGCCTCTTCCAGGCGGGCGTGGATGCGCTCCCGCTCGCCCGCCGACGCCGCGATCGCCGTCCGAGCCTCAGCCAGCCGCCGTTCCGTCTCGTGGAGCTGGTCGCGGGCCTGTTCCAGCTGCGACTCCAGCGCCAGCGCGGCCCGCTCGCACGCGGGTTCCTCCTTGGCCAGCTCCGTCAGCGCCGCCACCTCGTCCTCAGCGGCGGCCAGCTCGGCCGCCGCCTCGTCGGGTGCGGGCGCGTCTGCGAGCTCGTCCAGCCGCGAGGTCAGCGAGGACAGCAGACCGTCGGCCGCCTGCCGTTCGGCGAGTGCCGCGTCGTAGGCGGCCTGCGCCTCGATCTCGTCATCGGCGGCGTAGGCGATCTCGGCGGGCTCGGCGGGCGAGGGGTGTTCGGCCGACCCGCACACCGCACACGGCTCCCCCTCGGACAGCTCGGCCGCCAGCTCCGCCGCCATCCCCTCGATGCGGGCCTGACGCACCTCCTGCAGCCGGTCCCGCAAGTCCTGCGCCTGCTCGACGGCCACACCGTGGGCGGCGCGCGCGGCCTCCACCTCGCCCTCCAGCTCGTGCCGCCGGCTGGCCACCGCGAGCCAGGACGCCGCCGCGTCACGGGCGGCGATCGCGGACGGCAGGCGCCCTTCGGCGGCGCGCGCCTCCGCCAGCCGTGCCGTCACATCGTGAAGCGCGGTGGGCAGTTCGTCCATGGCCGCCCGGCCCGCACCCTCACGTTCGGCGAGCGTGTCCAGCTCGGCGGTCAGTACGGCGAGCCGCTCGTCGAGCTCGGTCAGCCGGGACTCATCTGCGCGCAACCCTTCGAGGGCGGCGAGCTGGTCACCCATGACGCGCTCGACCAGCCGCGCCCGCTCCCGCACGACCCGCCAAGCACCCGCCCCACGGTGGACCCGCCCCGCTCCCCCTGTTTCCCCGAATTGCGGTGCCCCCACCGTCTCCTCGACCCGCGGCGGTCCCGACGCCTCCTCGAATTGAGGTATCCCCACCGTCTCCTCGACCCGCGGGGCCCACGCCGCCTCCCCGAACCGCGACGGTCCCGCCGTCTTCCCGAACCGTGGTGCTTCCGCCGCCCCCTCGGCGCCGATCAGTGACCGCAGGGCTTCGATGGCGTGCGCCGCATCGGCGAACGAGTGGGAGACGTCGCCGGCGTGATCCGACTCAGCCGCTTGCGCGTCGGGGCCGAGACCTTCCAGGGGTGCCGGGTGATCCGCCGGGACGACGTCGGACTCGCGCGGACGGGCATCCGACGAAACGACCCCGGGCCCAGACAGACCGGCATTCGATGGGACGGCGCCGGACCCTCGCAGGCGGGTCGCCAGGTCGGCGAGTGCGTGGGTGAGGGCGGGGTCGCGCAGGCGGGTGGTCAGGTCAGCTTGGGCGGCGGCGAGGTCGGCGCTCAGGCGGTCGCGGCGTTCGATCGCTTCGAGGAGGGCGGCGGCCGCGGACCTGGCGGCCTCGGCGGCCGGGATCACGGCCGCGTCGAGCCTCGCCGTGGCGGCGGCGTCGTCGGCCGCCTTGACCAGGGCCGGCAGTTCCTCCAGGCGGGCGGCAGCGGCGCGCTCCCTGGTGGACAGCGTCGCGATCTCCTGCTCGGCCGCGCCCAGGTCACGCCGGAGCTGGGCGAGCCTGTTCTCGTCGGCGAGCAGCTCTGACACCCTGGTGATCTCATCCAACCGTTCGCGCTCGAGCCCGGCGAGCATGTCCGGGTCGACGGCGGGCCCGCTCGGGTCGCGGCCCGTAAGCCGGCCTGACCCAGCGCCAGGATCGGGGCCCGCCCCTTCACGAGGGTCCACGCCCGAGCGGGAGTCCACACCCGAGGACGAGTCCACATCCGAACGCGAGGCCACACCCGAGCGCGAGTTGGAGGTGAGCGGGCCGAGGAGAGGGGTGGCGCGGGCTATGGCGTCGGCGGCCAGCCCTCTTGCCTTGCCCGCCGCCGCGGCACGCTGACGGGCGGCGTTGATCAGGGGCAGGACGCGGTCGGCCCGTGCCGCCTCGTCGAGAACGGTCAGCAGGTCCGAGCGCTCCTCCGCCCGGTCGTCGAGGCTCCTGCGCAGTGCCACGGCCTCGGCGTGGCGGCGCTGTCTGTCCGCCAGCGCGCTCGCCCGCTCGAACCTCTCGCGGTGTTCCCGCACCGCGACCTCCCCCGCCGCCCATGCCTCGGTGGCGTGCCCCACGACCGCTTCGGCCGCCGAGCGCAACAAACCCGACCACGCCAGCGGATCACTCTCCGCCGTCGGAGCCACGCCGCCATCAGAGTCGGCGCGCGGCACCGGAGGAGCCATGCCACCGCCGGAGTCGACGCGCGCCGCCGTCGGAACCGTCGGATCCGCGCCGCCGTCGGAGTCGGCGCGCGGGGCGGGAACGGTTCCCAGAACCTCGGCGCGCGGGGCGAGGACGTCGCCCGCGGCCTCCTCCAGCCGCTTGACCGCGTACTCGACCTCCTGCCGCCCCTCCTGCGACTCCCGCCACGTCTGCTTGCGCCGTTCGGCCAGCCACGCCTCAGCCGACGTGAACACCTTCACCGTGAACAACCGCTCCAGCAGCCGCCGCCGCTCCTCCCCGTCCGCCCGCAGGAACCGCGCGAAATCCCCCTGCGGCAGCATCGCGACCTGGCAGAACTGGTCGGCGTTCATCCCGAGCAGCCCGCCCACCAGGTCGCCCGCCTCGTCGGCGCGGGTGGTCAGCCCCTGCCAGCCCACCCCACGGACCTGCTCGGAGACGATGACCTTGGCCTTCTCCTCGGTGACTCCCGCGCCTCTGAGCTTGGGCCTGGTCCAGGCGGGCGAGCGCTGGATGCGCAGCAGCCGCCCCCGCAGCGTCACCTCCAGCGTCACCGACGGCCCGACCGAGGGCGGCGCGTGGTCGCAGCGCAGGCTGCGGGCGCTGTTGCGCTGCCCTGGCACCACGCCGTAGAGGGCGAAGCAGAGCGCGTCGAGCAGCGTGGTCTTGCCCGCGCCCGTCGGCCCGTGGACGAGGAAGAGCCCCGCCTCCGCCAAGGAGTCGAAGTCGACCGTCTCGGTGCCGGGGAACGACCCGAACGCGGTGAGGGTCAGCCTGTGCGGCCGCATCTAGACCATGACCTCCTTGATCCTCGACGCCTCGACGGCTTCGCGCAGCAGCCGTTCCTCCATCGCGTCGGCGGGCTCGCCTCTGACCTCGCGGACGAAGTCGAGCGCGACCTCGATCTCCGGCCGCCCGGCCAGCCGTACGGCCTGCCGGGCGGGGGCGGCGCCCTGCGGGTCGAAGGCGAGGGCGAGCGTGTGCGGGAAGCGGGCGCGCAGCCGGTCCATCGCCGACTTGGGCCGCACCGCGTCGGTCAGCGTGACGTGGAGCCAGTGGTCCTCGCGTACGGCGAGCGCCGGGTCGGCGAGCAGCTCGTCGAGCGTGCCGCGCAGCCTGCCGACCGGGCGCGGCACCGGGGCGGGGACGAAGTCGGCCCCAGGGGAGCCGACCGTCACCAGCCACGAGCCCTTCACGTGGTCGGTCTCGGAGAAGGAGTAGGCCAGCGGCGAGCCGGAGTAGCGGATGTGGTCGGCCATCCGCTGGCGGCCGTGGAGGTGGCCGAGCGCGACGTAGTCGACCCCCTCGAAGGCCGTGAGCGGCACGTGGGCGACGCCGCCGACGCTGATGTCGCGCTCGCTGTCGCTGGCCGTACCCCCTGCCACGAAGGCGTGGGCGAGCACGACGGAGTGGCGGTGCCGTACGGCATCGGCCCTGATCAGCCCCATCGCGTGGGAGAGGGCCGCGGTGTGGCTGCGCTCGGCCAGCTCCCACGGGCCGCGCACCAGCTCCGGCTCCAGGTAGGGGATGCCGTAGAGGGCGACGTCGCCGATGACCACGGGCTCCCACGCGCGGGACGGGTCGGTGCGCAGGTGGACGCCCGCCGCGTCGATCAGGTCGGCGCCGAAGCCGAGGCGGCGGGCCGAGTCGTGGTTGCCGCTGATCATGACGACACGGGCGCCGGCGGCGACGAGCCGGCGCAGCGCCTCGTTGCACAGCGCGACCGCGTCGACGGGCGGCAGCGCCCGGTCGTAGACGTCGCCGGAGACGGCGACGACGTCGACCCGCTCCGCGCGCACGGTCTCGACCAGGTGGTCGACGAAGGCCGCCTGCCCCTCGATGAGGCTCTCGCGGTGGAAGGACCTGCCGAGGTGCCAGTCGGAGGTGTGCAGGAGGCGCATGTCGCAGGAAGCTAACAGTTCTCACCGACAAAAGCAGGCTCAACGACACCGCAGGCATCAGGGTGGACGCCGGGAGTAGGCTGATTGATCAGCGGGCAAACAAATCACATGGAGAGGCCGATGCGACCCGGCCGAGGCACTTTGAGCGTGGCGGTCGGCCTGGTGCTGATGGCTCTCGCCACGGTTGGCTACGCGCTGCCTCCCGCCTTCGATCCCCCACCCCTGACGGCCGACCCGGTCTTCCAGTCGCTGCCGGCGCAGCCCGCTGTCGAGACGCGACCCGTGGCGGCGACCGGCGCGTTCCGCGTCGAGCGCTTCTCCGTCGCCGCCGAGGGCCAGTGGCTGCACGGCACGATCAGGGCGCCGATGACGCCCGGCAGGCATCCGGCGATGGTGTTCGTCTCGGGCTCGGGCAACGGGTCGAGGGAGGAGTTCGCGCCCCAGGCGGAGTTCCTCGCCAGGGCGGGTGTGGTGACGCTCGCCTACGACAAGCGCGAGGTCGGCTACAACTTCCGCAGCAGGGACTTCGGCCTGCTCGCCGACGACGTGCTGCGCATGGTGGCGCACCTGCGCGTCAGGCCGGACGTCGACCCGGCCCGCACCGGCGTGTGGGGGGTCAGCGAGGGCGGCTGGGTGGTGCCGATCGCCGCGGCCAAGAGCTCGGCCGTGGGCTTCATCGTGCTGGTCTCCTCGCCGAACGTCTCCCCGCTGCGCCAGGTGGCCTGGGCCCTGAACGAGCAGTTGCTGCGCCTGCACGCTCCGATCGGCGCGCGCGACCTGCTGACCAGGGCGATGGGCGGCGTGGGCTTCAACTTCCTGCGCTACGACGCGATGCCGGCGCTGGAGGGGATCAGGCAACCCGTTCTCGCGCTGTACGGCACGGCCGACCCGTCCATCCCGTTCGTCGAGAGCACCGAGGCCCTCATCAAGGGTCTGGCCAAGGCGCGCAACGACAGCTACACGATCCGTTACCTGGCCAGGGCCGACCACGCGATGCGCATCAGCGGCGGCCCGTTCACCCCCGGCTACCTCGACACGCTCGGCAACTGGATCCTCGGCCTGTCCCGCACGGCCAAGCCCGCGATCCACCTGGCGGGCGCCACCCCCGTACAGCGCTTCGCGGCCAGCGACGTGCCCGTCGCCCCCTGGTACGCCGGAGGGGCGATGCTCGGGCTGACGATCTGCCTCGCGGCCGTCGGCTACGTCGCCGGTCCTGTCGCGGTGATGTTCGTACGGCTGCGCGGCCGCCACACCACGCTGGAGGAGACCAACGCCAGGCTGTGGCCGCCGATCAGGCGCAGGCTGCGCAAGATGGCGTGGACGGGCGTCGGCCTGCTGGCCGCGGTGCTGGCCTTCATCATGCTCCTGGTGATGTTCTCGATCAACCAGGCGGGCGCGTGGCCCGCCGTACTCGCCGGTTGGCTGGTCGTCCGGGTGCTGGCCGTCCTCATGCTGCTGCAGGAGGTGACGGCCGTGGCGGCGGTCGTGTCGGGCCTGCGCGAGGGCATGCGGCCGAGCAGGTGGCAGCACGTGGCGATCGCGGGCGCGCTCGGCGGCACCGGCCTGCTGCTGGTGGCCGCCGCCTACTACGGCCTGTTCGCCTTCCCCTGGTGAGTCACAGGTAGGCGCGCTGCCATCGCTCGATCTGCTCGAAGACCTGCTTGCGGACGGGCTCGGCCGACAGCACCAGGTCGTGGATGCCGTCCTGGACGCGCACGCAGGTGACGTGCGGGCCGACCGCGGTGGACCAGCGGGCGATGTGCCGCGGGTCGAGCACGATGTCGGCCGAGCGTGCCTCGGGCACGAAGTCGCGCACGCGCAGCCCGGCCGAGGCGGCCAGCACCAGCACGGGGACGTCGACGGCGAGCCCGCGGTGCAGGCGGCGCTGCGCCCTGCGGATGGCGGCCAGCCACGCGGCGTGCACGTCGAACCCGCCGATCGGCTTGAGCTCCAGGTCGAAGTCCCACTCGCCGCCGTGGTCGCGGTGGATGCTCTGGCCGTACGCGGTGCTGATGCCGAGGGGCAGCGGCCGCGTCGTGTACGACAGGGGCGTCTTGAGCAGGTCGGCGGCCAGCCGGAGCGGAAAGGGCACGTTGAGGTCGAAGAACGGGCTGTTGAGCACCAGCCCGTCGACCAGGCCCCTGCCGCGCACCCTGTCGGCCCACAGCGCGGCGACCAGGCCGCCTGTGGAGTGGGCGTTGACGACGAGCTCCTCGTGGCTCTCGCGGATGATCCGCACCGCCTGGTCGATCTCGGGGAAGTAGTCGGTGACGCTCCTGATCAGCCCTCGGGTCTGGTGCGGCAGCAGGGATCTGCCGTACTTGCGCAGGTCGAGGGCGTAGAAGTCGATGCCCTCCTCGAGGTAGAAGTCGGCCAGGTGATCCTGGAAGAAGTAGTCGGTGAAGCCATGGAGGTAGAGGACCGCGCGGCGCGAGCCCGCTGTTCTGGAGAGCAGGGTCGCGACGACCTCGCCCTCGAAGTCGGCCGGCAGCTTCAGGACCGTTGTCTCGTACACGCTAGTCACCATAGGGATTCTCGGGCCAGAACGGCACGTCCGCTTCGCTGACTTTCATGGTGAAGTGCGCGGGGCGCTTCTCCAGGAACGAGGTCACGCCCTCGACCGCGTCCGCGCCACGGCCCAGGTCGCGCATGAGCCTGGAGTCGGCCGCGTGCGCCTCCCACGGCGAGGTGGCCGACAGGCCCGACCACATCAGCCGCCTGATCGCCGCGACCGAGACGCCCGAGGTGTTGTCGGCGATCTCGCGGGCGAGCGCGTAGGCGGCGGGCAGCAGTTCGCCGGCCGTGTGCACCTTGGACACGAGCCTGCCCTCCAGCGCCTCGGCGGCGGAGAAGATCCGACCCGTCGCGGCCCACTCCATCGCCTGGGAGATGCCGACGATCCGTGGCAGGAACCAGCTGGAGGCGGCCTCGGTGACGATGCCGCGGCGGGCGAAGACGAAGCCGAACCTCGCGGTGTCGGCGGCGATCCTGATGTCCATCGGAAGCGTCATCGTGACGCCGACGCCGACGGCAGGGCCGTTGACGGCGCCGATGACCGGCTTGAGCGAGGCGGCGATGCGCAGGGCGACCGTGCCGCCGCCGTCGCGCGGCGCGCCGTCGACGGTCTCCTCGTCCTCCCGGTCGCCCGCGCGGGTGAAGGTGCCGCCGCCTCCGGCCAGGTCGGCGCCCGCGCAGAAGGCCCTGCCCGCGCCGGTGACGACCACGGCGCGGACCGTGTCGTCGGTATCGGCCAGGTCAAAAGCGTGGATCAACTCGCGACGCATCGTCAACGTGAACGCGTTCAGGCGTTCGGGGCGATTCAATGTCAGGGTGGCGATTCCATCGGCGACGCCGTACTCGATCTCGGAGAAGGGCATGGACCGAATGTTATTCGGTCGACAGGGTTTGCTGGATGTTCACCCACGCATATGTAGATATTTCGCACAAAGTCCGTAGGCTCCGGTCGGCCTAGGACGAAGAGCACGGGGAAGCAGGTAGGGCGTGGCGCACAGGACGAGACCAGCCAGTGCGGGCGCGGTGCTGGGCTGGACCCTTCTCTCCGCGATCGCTCCGGGAGCCGCACACCTGCGCGCCGGATGGCGCAAGACCGGACTCGCGCTGCTGGGCTGCTACGCCGTCCTGCTGCTTGGCCTGCTGTGGCTGTTTTTGGCAGCCGACGGCGATCTGGCAGGCAAGTTCACCTCCAACTCGGTGATGACCACGGTCACCGTCGCCGCAGCGGTGCTCGGGTTGTCCTGGTTCGCTCTGATCCTGCATTCCTATCTGGTGCTGTCGCCCGGCAAGCTGCCGCAGTCGGGGCAGATCCTCACCGGGTCCCTCGCCGGCCTGCTCGCGGTCGCGGTGATCCTGCCGTTCGCGCTGGCCACGCAGGCGGTCTGGAGCGCACAGCAGATGCTCAACAGCGTCTTCCAGGAGCCGACGGAGCCACAGGCGGCCCGGCACCGGCCTGAGGACCCGTGGGCGGGGCGGACGCGGGTGAACATCCTGCTGCTCGGCGGCGACGCCGACGACAACAGGATCGGCGTGCGGACCGACAGCATGAACGTGGCCAGCATCGACGTCAAGACCGGCAACACGGTGCTGCTCAGCCTGCCGCGCAATCTGGAGAACGTGCGCTTCCGCCCCGGCAGCCCGATGGCCAAGCGCTTCCCCGAAGGGTTCAGGCTGCCGCCGGACCCGGGCGGTGGGCGCAGCGACCTGCTCAACAGCGTGTGGGAGTACGCCGACGCGCACCCGGAGATCTTCGGCGGCAAGAAGGGGCAGGGCGCGAAGGCGCTGATGGATGCCATCGGCTACACGCTCGGCCTCGACATCGACTGGTACGCCCTGGTCAACATGTGGGGCTTCGCCAGGCTCATCGACGCGATCGGCGGCGTCACGATCACGGTCGAGCAGGACGTCGTGTTCGGCAAGTACAACGAAGGCCTGGTCAAGGCGGGCACGCGCAAGCTCAAGGGCGCCGACGCCATGTGGTATGCCCGCTCGCGCACGTACAGCGACGACTTCACCAGGATGCGCAGGCAGCGCTGCGTGATGGGCGCGCTGCTCAGCCAGGCCGACCCGGCGACGGTGCTGATCAGGTTCAACAAGATCGCGCTCGCCACCAGGGAGCTGGTGCGGACCGACATCCCCCGCACGATGCTGGAGCACCTGGTGCCGCTCGCGCTGAAGGTGAAGAACGCCAAGGTGACCAGCGTGCAGTTCATGCCGCCGCTGATCGACACCGGCTACCCCGACTGGGTGAAGATCCGCGCGGTGACCGCCAAGGCACTGAAGGACTCGGTCACGCAGCGCCCCAGCGCCGCCTCGGCCGCCCCCTCGGCCGATCCCGTCGCCGCCCCCTCCGCCAAGCCCTCGTCGGGCCAGACCTCGGCCGCCATGCCCTCGGACAAGGCCACAGTGCCGGCCACGCAGAAGCCGAAGCCCAGCGATCTCGCCACCCCGAAGGGCATCACCGACGGCTGCGGGGCCTAACGGCCGAGCATCCGCAGCAGCAGGTCCCTGAGCTGGGCCCGCTCGGCCTCGGTCAGCGCGGCCAGCGGCTCCCCCGCGAACCCGAGCACGCCCTTCAGCTCCTCGACCACGCCTTCCCCCTCCGCGGTCAGCGTGACGTTCTTCACCCTGCGGTCGGTGGCGCTCGGCTCCCGGCTGACCAGCCCGCGCCGCTCCAGCCTGTCGACGATGCCCGTCACGTTCGAGGGGTCGCACTGGAACAGATCGGCCATCCGCCGCATGGGCAGCGGCTCGCGCGCCAGCAGTACCAGCGCCTTGGCCTGGAGCGCGGTCAGCTGGCGATCGGCCGCCGCCTGCTCGTAGCCTGCGTTGTACCTGGCCGCCACTTCCGCCATCAGGGCCACGACCTCCCGTGTCACGCTCATGTCTTCGAGTATAGTTGATGCATCCCCACTATTTAGGAGGATCAACCATGCCTCGTCAGTTCATCCTGGCCTCCCGTCCTTCCGGCTGGCCGACCGCCGACAACTTCGCGCTGGCCGAGGTGGCCCCGCAGCCGCTGGAGGACGGGCAGATCAGGGTCCGCAACCAGTTCATGTCCGTCGACCCCTACATGCGGGGGCGGATGAACGACGTCGAGTCCTACGTCCCGCCGTTCCAGATCGGAGAGCCGCTCGACGGCGGCGCGGTGGGCGAGGTCGTGGAGTCGCGCTCGGACGCCTTCTCCCCCGGCGACCTGGTCCTGCACGGCCTCGGGTGGCGGGACGAGGCGGTGCTCGACGGCGCTCGGGCACGGAAGGTGGCGCCCATCGAGGGGCTGTCGAACTCGGCGTTCCTGGCTGTGCTGGGCATGACGTCACTGACCGCCTACGTCGGGCTGCTCGACATGGCCTCCTTCAAGGAGGGCGACGCGGTCTTCATCTCGGGCGCGGCGGGCGCGGTCGGGAGCATCGCGGGGCAGATCGCCAAGCTGAAGGGCGCGTCCAGGGTGATCGGGAGCGCGGGGTCGGCGGAGAAGGTCGAGTACCTGCGCGGCATCGGGTTCGACACGGCGTTCAACTACAAGGACGCGCCGGTGGCCGAGCAGCTCAAGGCGGCGGCGCCCGAGGGGATCGACGTCTACTTCGACAACGTGGGCGCGGACCATCTGGAGGCGGCGATCGGGTCCCTGCGGACCTTCGGCAGGGTGGCGATGTGCGGGGCGATCGCGGTCTACAACGCGACCGAGCCGCCCGCCGCGCCGCGCAACCTGGCGCTGGCCGTGGGCAAGCGGCTGACGTTGCGGGGGTTCATCGTGACGGACCACACGGACCGGATGTCCGCCATGGTGACGGAGATCTCCGAGTGGCTGCGCGAGGGCAAGCTGTCCTACCAGGAGACCGTCGTCGACGGTCTGGAGAACGCGCCGGAGGCGTTCCTGGGGATGCTGCGCGGGGAGAACACCGGCAAGATGATCGTCCGCCTGTAGTCGCGATCGCGGGTGGCCGGTCAGCCGCGGAAGGAGTCCTTCGCCAGCCGCCGCACCCGCTCCTCGTCGATCGTGTGCCCGAGCCCCGGCTGGGTCAGCGGCACCGCCACCACCCCTCCCGCCGCCCCCACCGCGGGTGTCACGATCTGCGCGTTGCGCGGCGGCTGCGTCACGTCGCACGGCAGCGTGCACCCGGGCAGGCTGGCCACCGCGACCGCCGCCGCCCGCGCGAGCCCCGCCCCGTGACCACCGGCGCACTGGATGTCCCACCCGGCCGCCGCCGCCCGGTCATGCGCCCTCCTGGCGTCGCTCAGGGACGGCAGCGCCGCCGGACGAAGCAGCAGCACCTTCGCCGCCCGCAGCGTCAGGTAGTCGTCCAGCTCGGCCGTGGACCGGGGCTCCACCGCGATCGAGGCGCGCACGTTGTCCTGGAGGTCGGCGTGCGCGTAGGCGTCCTCGATGTCGAACGGCCGCTCGATCACCTCCAGGCCGTAGTCGTCCAGCGCGACCAGCTGCCCCGGCGAGGTGTACGCGCCGCCGCAGTCGACCGCGAGGCTCAGCGCCGGATAGGCCTGCCGTACGGCACGCACGGGCTCGATGTCCCACCCGGGCCGCACGTCCAGCGTGACGTGCGCGTAGCCGCCGCAGACCTGCTGGTTCACCCTCGCGACGAGGCTCTCGGTCGACGGGTCCAGCCCGAGGCGGACGGTCGCCATGAGCGAGGTCCCGCCCCCTCCCAGCGCGTGTGACAGGGGGACGCCGCGCATCCTGGTCCACAGGTCCCACAGCGCCATGTCGACCGCGCTTCCCCAGCCCGGCACCTGGTCGGGGTGTTCCCAGTCGACGCCGACGAGCTGTGCGGCCAGCCCTTCCTCCAGGGCGCCCCACAGCTTCGGCTCGGGCGAGACGATCTCGCCCCATCCACTCATCCCCCCGTGGTCGGTGAGGCGGACGAGCAGGGTCTCCGGCCGCCTGCCGTACGGCAGGACCAGCCGGAAGACTTCCAGCTCGCGCACTCGCGGCATGTTTCCCCCTAAGAACGGACTCCTTCCATGGTGCCCGTAGGAACGGACTGCGCCAAACGGGGAGCGATCACCGCGGCCAGGACAGCGAGGGCGAAGGCGAAGGCGAACCCGACGACGTAGTGCTCGCCGCTGGCGGTGAACAGGGCGCCGGTGAAGGCGACGGCCACGACGGTGAAGACGGACTCGCCGACGCCGACGGCCGCGGTGTTCTGACCCTCTTCGCCCTGCTTGGACATCTCCAGCACCAGCACGGAGACCGTGGGGTGCAGGGCGCCGATGCCGAGACCGGAGATCGCCATGGCGACGTAGGCGAGGGCGATGGGCACGGCGTCGAACAGCACGAGCATGATCAGCGCGATGCCGAGGGCGATGAGCAGCGCGCCGCCGCGCAGGGCGGTCAGGTTGCCGACGGTGCCGCGGCCCTTGATCCACGAGCCGGTGGACCAGCCAAGCGCGCCGACGGTCAGGACGACGCCAGCGCCGATCGGGGACAGGCCGCGCTCGTTGATCAGCATGAGGGGGATCAGCACCTGGGAGGCGGTCAGCGAGCCGAAGGCGAGACCGCGCAGCACGGGGGCGGCGGGCAGGCCCCTGGCGGCCTTCAGCGAGCCGGGCAGCAGCAGCCTGGGCAGCGCCACGGCCAGCAGGACGACGCCGGCGACCAGCAGCGGGACGCCGCCAAGCTTGAGCGCGCTGCCGTACTGGATCAGAGCGGCGGCCACGGCCGTCAGGGTCGCCCAGACGAGCTTGCCGCCCAGGCCGGGGGCGGGCTCGGCGTTACCGGTGTCGAGCCGCTGGCCTGCCGTACCGCGCCAGAGGACCAGGGCGGACGGGATTACGATCAGGGCCACGCCGAGGAAGACCCAGCGCCAGTCGAGGTTCTCCACGACCAGGCCCGCGATCGCCGGGCCGACCATGGACGGGACCACCCACGCGGCCGAGAACAACGCGAACACCTTGGGGTGCATCGCCGGCGGGTAGGCCCTGGCGACCAGCACGTACAGGGAGACCTGGATCAAACCGGCGCCGAGGCCCTGGATGAAGCGTCCGCCGACGAACACCTCCATGTTCGGGGCGAACCCGGCGATCAGCAATCCGCCGACAAAGGTGACCACACCGACGGCGATGGGAGGCAGCGGTCCCTTGACATCGGCCCATCGGCCGCCCAGCACGGTGGCGATCACGCTGGCGGCCAGAGTGGCGCTGAAGGCGAGGTTGTAGAGGTGCATGCCGTCGAGTTCCCTGGCGACGACGGGCATGGCCGTGGCCACCGCCATCGCCTCGAACGCCACCAGCATGACGAGCGCGACCAGGCCGAAGCTGAGGGATCGGTACGCGCTGGAGACCACGCTGACGGGGGGTGCGGATTCAAGGGTCGCTGTCATGCGGGAAACGTACGGCCGGGGCGGGGGCCGGCACATCGGGCAGGGGTCCTAGGCATTTAGGCCGACCTCGCCAGACCACGCGCCCCGCCAGCCGCCCGACCACCACCTCGGCCCATGCTCACGAGCCCCACCAGCCGCCCAGCACCACCGCAGCCCACGCGCCCGACCAGCCGCCGGCCTCCGCCCAAGGTCGCAGGGGTGGGCCCCGATCAACCGCGCAGCCCCACCTCAACCCCAAGCGCACGCAACTCCGTCAACCCCCATCCCCGATCAACCTGGCCGCGCGACCTCGCCTCGAAGGTCGCGCGGCCCTGCGCGGCTGTCAGTCCGATCGGACCTGGGCGGCAAGCCCCGCGATCATCAAGTCGAGCCCGACCTCGAACCGCTCCTCCCCGCCCGCTCTCACCAGCTCGTCCGCATACCGCGTGAAATAGGGGAACCGGTCGGCCGGCAGGCTTCGGACATAGTCGGCGATCTGCCCGAACGAGTCGGCGACGAACGTCTCGACGTCCATCCCGCTGTCCCGCTGCCGAGTCCTGTACAGCGACCCCTCGTAGGCGTCGGCCGCGACGAACATCACGATGCGGTCGAGCGCGATGGCGGCCAGGGCCGGCGGCACCCCGCCCTCGATCATGATCGCGAGCATCGCCTCCCCGATGCGCAACGAGTTGGGCCCCAGAGGCACGTTGGCCAGCGACACCTTCGCCACGTCCGCGTGGGTGTTGAGCAACCTGTGCATGCCGATGACCGCCTCGCGCAGCTGCTCGGCCCACCGCTCGGGCTCAGGAGCGGGTAGCTCGATATCGCCCAGCACCCGCTCGTAGATCAACTCCAGCAGCTCCTCCTTGTTCGCGACATGCGCGTAGAGCGAGGCGGGGCCCGTGTCGAGCTCCTGCGCGACCTTGCGCATGCTGAGCGCGTCGAGACCCTCACGGTCCACGATGTGCAGGCCGGTCTCCACGATGAGTTCCTGGGTGAGCTGCGGCTTCACCGGCTTGGCTGGACGTGTCTTCCGCCACGGAGGCGCTGGCAGTGGCTCCATGACGAACAATGTACTTGACACGAACAGCGTTCGTACATAGAACAGTGTTTGCCACGAACACCGTTCGCGTAAGGAACGGGGTTCGATCTAAGAACATTGTTTCCGAAGGAGCCCCCATGACGACCACCACCTCCACCGCGGTGCAGTCCACGGCCTATCGGTGGCGCTGGCCCGCCCTCTTCGTGATCCTCGCCGCCGAGGTCATGGACCTGATCGACGCGCTCATCACCCAGATCGCCGCGCCCACCATCCAGAAGGAGCTCGGCGGCTCGTCCAGCCTGATCCAGTGGCTGGTCTCCGGCTACACCCTCGCGATGGCGGTCGGCCTGATCACCGGCGGACGGCTCGGCGACCTCTACGGCCGCAAGCGGATGTTCGTGATCGGCGCGCTCGGCTTCACCACCGCCTCGCTGCTGTGCGGTGTGTCCATGAACCCGGAGATGTTGATCGGCTCACGCGTGCTGCAGGGACTGTTCGGCGCCGTGATGATCCCCCAGGGCCTCGGCCTGATCAAGGAGATGTTCCCGCCCGAGGAGATGGGCAAGGCGTTCGGCATGTTCGGCCCCGTCATGACCATCTCGTCGGTCGGCGGCCCCGTGCTGGCCGGCTGGCTGGTCGACGCGAACCTGTTCGGCACCGGCTGGCGCATGATCTTCCTGATCAACCTGCCGATCGGCATTGCCGCCGTGCTCGCCGCGCTGAAGTTCCTGCCGGAGTTCCGCCTGTCCAACGCCACCAAGCTCGACCTGGTCGGCATGCTCCTGGTCTCCGTCGCCGCCTTCCTGCTGATCTTCCCGCTGATCCAGGGTCAGGAGCTCGACTGGCCCGCGTGGACGTTCACCTCGATGGTCGGCTCGATCGTGATGTTCGCGATCTTCGGCGTCTACGAGTCCCGCCGCCAGCGCGCGGGCAAGGACCCGCTGGTCACGCCCAGCCTGTTCCGCAAGCGCGCCTTCACCGGCGGTCTCATCGCGGGCCTGTCGTTCTTCACCGGCATGATCGGCCTGTCGATGGTCTTCATGCTGTACGTCCAGGGAGGCCTGCACTTCACCCCGTTCCAGGCCGGCCTGGCCAGCCTCCCCCAGGCGATCGGCGGCGTGGCCGGCTTCGCCATCGCGATGGCCCTGGTCGCCAAGCTCGGCCGTACTCTCCTGCAGATCGGCACGGTCGTCATGGCGGCAGGCGCGGGCGTGCTCGGCCTGACCATTCACCTCGCGGGACTCGACGTCGGCGCCTGGCAGCTCGCGCCCGGCCTCGCGCTGGTCGGCATCGGCATGGGCCTGACCATGGCGCCGTTCTTCGACATCGTCCTGGCGGGCGTCGAGCCCCACGAATCCGGCTCGGCCTCCGGCACGTTGACCGCCATCCAGCAGTTGGGCGGCGCGCTGGGCGCGGCGCTCCTCGGCACGCTCTTCTTCAACCTGCTCAAGAACCAGTGGGGCTTCGGTGACGCGATGCAGGTGACGATCTGGGTGGAGATCGGGTTGCTGCTCGTGACCTGCGCGCTCTCCTTCGTGCTGCCCCGCCACGCTCGCGAGGAGTCCTCGCACTGACCTCCGGTACGGCACGCGCCCCGGCCACCACCCGGCCGGGGTTTCGCCGTCCCCACTCGGGCGTACGGCGGCGCCGTCGCTCAAGAGGAAACCGTGAATCACCCAACGTCGACGACGACCGACCCACCACCAGCCAGCGGACCGCCGCACAACCCAACGACAAACCGGGCCTACTGCACGATGCAGGGCATCAAGCGAGGTGGCGTTCCCTCCACCGGGTGAGGTCCTGGCGCTGGATCGCGGCGGCCATGAGGTCGGGGAACGCGTCGGGCGTACACGCGAACGCCTGCACCCCCAACGCCGCCAGCGCCGCCGCGTTGTCGTGGTCGTAGAAGGGCGCCCCCTCGTCCGACAGCGCGAGCAGGACGATCACCTGCACGCCCGCCTGCGTCATCGCCGAGATCCTGCGCAGGAGGTCCTGCCGCACCCCGCCCTCGAACAGGTCGCTGATCAGGATGAAGATCGAATCGCGCGGCCTGGTGATCAGCTCCTGGCAGTAGGCGACGGCCCTGTTGATGTCCGTGCCACCGCCGAGCTGCGTGCCGAACAGCACCTCCACCGGGTCGTGCAGTTGGTCGGTGAGATCCACCACCGCCGTGTCGAACACCACCAGCGACGTCTTCAACGACCGCATCGACGCCAGCACCGCCCCGAACACGCCCGAGTACACCACCGAGGCGGCCATCGACCCGCTCTGGTCGACGCAGAGCACCACCTCGCGCCGCACGGCGCTCTGCCGCCTGGCGTATCCGACCAGCTTGGAAGGCACGAGCGTGCGCCGGTCGGGCAGGTAGTGCCGGAGGTTCGCCCTGATCGTGCGTTCCCAGTCGATGTCGGCGGTGCGCTTCGGCCGGTGGGTCCTGGCCGCCCTGTCCAGCGCTCCGGCGATCGCCGACCTGGTCCGTTCGGTCAGCCTACGTTGCAGCTCGCCCACGACCCTGCGAACCACCGCCCGCGCCGACTCGCGCGACTCGTCGGGCATGACGTGGTTGAGCGCGAGCAGGGTGCTGACGAGGTGCACGTCCGGTTCGACCGCTTCGAGCATCTCGGGCTCGAGCAGCAGCCTGGTGAGGTTGAGTCGCTCGATGGCGTCCCGCTGCATGACCTGTACAACGGTGGAAGGGAAGTACGACCTGATATCGCCCAGCCAGCGCGCCACTCGCGGCGCCGACGCGCCGAGCCCGCCCGCTCTGTCCTGTTCGCCCTCGTAGACGGCGGCGAGCGCCTCGTCCATCCGGGCGTCCGCGCCCTGCGGCGCGAAACCCGTGCCGTCGGCGTCACCGCCGCCCAGCACCAGCCGCCACCTGCGCAGCCTCTCATCCACGCGGCACCCCCAAGATCATCTGCACCGTGCGTACGGCTCGCGCCGCCCGGTCCTCGTCCACCTCGTGCGGGCGGCTTGGCGTACCGGAGCCCGCGGCTCGCACCCGTTGCCCGATGGCGCGCCGTTCGGGGGCCTCGAAGGCGGCGAACGTACGGCGCAGCAGCGGCAGCACCTCGGTGAACTGGTCGCCCGTCAGGCCCGACAGCCAGCCGTCGACCAGCGCGAGCAGGCGGGGGTCGTGGACGAGCATGAGCGCGCCGCCTGCGAGGAAGCCTTCGACCCATGCGGCGGACCTGGCGGGAGGGTGACCGTGTGACATCGCCCTGGACATGCGATCGCTCGCGTCGTGAAGGTCGAGCCGTCCTGCGTCGAGGAGGATGCGGGTGAGACGGCCTTCGATGAGCCCGTGCGGCTCGGCGTGGTCGCACACGGCTCCCAGGGTCGCCAGCCACCGCTCCCTCGGCGACGCCTTGGCCCGCGGAGCCCTTCCCAAGGCCGGCCTGTCAGGCCCGGCCGGCCCTCCGGAACCGACCCGAGTGGAAGGGGCCGTGGCGGTGGGCGAAGGCGGCCCGGGAAACTCACCGGGAGAGGAAACGGAGAAAACACCCGGCGCGGTCACTTCGGCGGGTGGGGAGGAGCCCGGCGATGGGGGATTCGCCGGAGGCGCACCCGACGAAGAAGATGCAGGGGTATCGAGTGCCGGCGACTCGCTGAAGGCACGCGGCGCGACGGCGGCGGGACGCTCGATCGGGATGGGCGACTCGGCGTCGACGAGCGCCTCGGCGCGGGCGGGTCGATCGACGGCGGGTCGGTCGACGGGGGTGGGTGGGGGGTCGGTGAGGAGGGCGGCGGCGGCGTGGACGGCCTCGATGTGCAGGACGAGCGCCGCCGCGCTCTCGTCGTCGAGCCCCGTCACCGCCGCGGGAAGTCCTGCGCAGATCCTGTCGAGCATCGATCCCGCGACGGCCTCGAGCCCGGTCTCCGAGGTGCCGCGGACGTCGCCGTAACGGTGGGCGCGGGCCATCGCCGGCAGGGCGGCCATGAGGCGGGTGAGGTCGGTGTCGAGCGCCGCCCTGGCCGACAGCGCCGCGAGCACGTCGGGCAGCGCGTCGGGCAGGTCCGCCAGCAGGCACAGCTCCACCAGGCCGGTCAGCTCGGCCAGTGACACCCCCGGCCCGGCCTGCACCATCCCTGGACCAGGGCCGGACGCCCCAGGAGAGGGCACGCCACCTCGCGTTCCCAGGGGAATCGGGCGCGCTCCGACCCCGGCACCAGAAGCGAGGTCGCGCGCCTGCCGGGTGGCGGCGGACTCCACGGTCGTGCCAAGCGCCGCCGACTCGATGAGCGTCAGGTCGAACTCCGGGTGCCAGGCCAGCCGCCACACCTCCCTGAACGTCCCCTTCCCGCGCGTCTCCCCCAGCCGCCCCCACTCCACGCCGAGTACCCGCAACCGGTGCAAGAGGTGACTGCGCGCCAGGTCGAGCGGCCGCCGCAGGTCGAGGTCGAGCTCCCGCTCCAACGCCTCCGCCTTGAGCTTCACCTTCCTGCGCTGTTCCACGAGGTCCCGCTGGAGCGGCACCATCGGCGTGCGTTCGCTCACCGCGCCGAGCCGGTCGCCGACCACCATGCGCCGCTGGACCAGCGAGACCGGCAACTCGTCGCCGTCGCACAGCACGGCCCGCACCGCCTCCGTCACCTCGCCCAGCCCGGCCAGAGGACGGCCGCGCAGCGCGGCGAGGCCTTCGGCCAGCCGTACCGCCTCGATGACGTGGGCGGCGGAGACGGCCAGGCCCTCCTCGCGCAGGACGGCCGCCGCGGCGGTGAGCCAACGTTCGACGGGCCGGTCGGGGGCGGTGAACAGGTGGTGGTACCAGCCGGGCGAGGTGATGCCGGCGCCGTAGCCGCTCCGCGCCGCGAGTCTGCCGTACGTCCAGGGGACCCAGGTCAGCTCGGCCTTCACCTTCGGCAGCCCGCGCAGCAGCGCGTTGTCGGCGCTCGCGGACGGCAGCGGGCCCGTCAGGGCAGGGACGTGCCAGGCGCCGCAGACGACCGCGATGCGCTGGAAGCCTTCCTTGATCGCCGCGCGCAGGCATCGGCGCATGTGCGCCTCGCGGCGGGCCTCCCTGTCGCCGGGGGTGTGCCCCTCGCGTACGGCCGACATGGCCTCGGCGATCACCTGGAAGGGCGTGTCGCCTCGGTGCTCGACGACGTCCTCCCACCAGCGTTCGGGATCGTCGTAGCCGGCGGCGGCGGCCAGGTCGCCGAGGGGGTCCGCGTGCGCGTCGGCACGGGGGTCGGGGGCGGCCAGGGTGTTGGCGGCGGGCAGGTCGATGAAGCGGACGGGGATCCCGGCCGCCACGCCGTACAGGATGGCCTGCCACTCCGGAGAGAACACCGCGAAAGGCCAGAAGACGGCGTGGGCGCGCGCGTGCGCGAGCAGCGCGACCGGCGGCTCCATCTCGGGCGCCAGCCCGAGCAGCGCGTCGGCCTCGGGCGGGCCCTCGACGAGGACGGCGTCGGGTTCGAGCCTGCGCAGCTCCTCCCGTACGGCACGCGCCGACCCGGGTCCGTGGTGGCGGACCCCGAGCACGGAAACGCTCACGGAACCTCCCTGCAGGCACGGTAGAGATCTCGCCAGTCCTCGCGCTCTCGTACGACGGTCTCGAGGTACTCGCTCCACACCACCCTGTCGGACACCGGCTCCCGCACGACCGCTCCGACGATGCCAGCCGCCACGTCGGCCGCGCGCACGACGCCGTCGCCGAAGTGGGCGGCCAGCGCGATTCCGCCGGTCAGCACGGAGATCGCCTCGGCCGTCGACAAGGTGCCGCTGGGCGACTTGAGCTTGGTGCGCCCGTCTTCGGTGACGCCGTCGCGCAGCTCGCGGAAGACGGTGACGACCCTGCGGATCTCCGCCATCCCCGCGGACCTTTCCGGCAGCTCCAGCGAGCGGCCCAGCTCGGCGACGCGGCGGGCGACGATGGCGACCTCCTCCTCCGCGCTGGCGGGCACGGGCAGCACGACGGTGTTGAAGCGCCTCCGCAGCGCGCTGGACAGCTCGTTGACGCCCCTGTCGCGGTCGTTGGCGGTGGCGATGAGGTTGAAGCCGCGCCTGGCCTGGACCTCCTCGTTGAGCTCGGGGATCGGCAGCGTCTTCTCCGACAGCACGGTGATCAGCGCGTCCTGCACGTCGGAGGGCATCCTCGTCAGCTCCTCGACCCTGGCGATCCTGCCCTCGGCCATCGCGCGCATGACCGGCGAGGGGGTCAGCGCGGCGCGCGAGGGGCCCTCGGCCAGCAGCCTGGCGTAGTTCCAGCCGTAGCGGATCGCCTCCTCGGCGGTGCCGGCCGTACCCTGCACCAGGAGGGTGGAGTCGCCGCTGATGGCGGCGGCCAGGTGCTCCGACAGCCACGTCTTGGCGGTGCCAGGCACGCCGAGCAGCAGCAGCGCCCTGTCGGTGGCCAGCGTGGCCACGGCGACCTCGACGATGCGGCGTGCGCCGATGTACTTGGGCGTGATCCGGTCGCCGTCGCCGAGGAGGTAGGTGGTGACCGCCCACGGCGACAGCCGCCAGCCGGGCGGCCTGGCCCTGTCGTCCTCCTTGGCCAGCAGCGCCAGCTCCTCGGCGTAGTGGTCCTCGGCGTGCGGTCGCAGAACGGTCGTCACCTGAGCTCCTTCATCATCTCGGCGCGGAACCCCAGCAGGCTCGAGACCTCGGTCAGCCCGTCGGCCATGAAGCGGTCGGCTGGGGCGATCCGCTCCCCCGCCATCCTGGCCAGCTCGTCGAGGTTCCATGGCTGCGTGGCGGCCACCTTTCTGATCTTGGTGAGGACGGCGTGCGCCAGCCCCCGCCCCCACGGCGTCGAGGCCCCGCCCAACACCATGATCATCTGGCCGTCGACGCCGTGCCTGTGCACGAAGTCGGCGGCCAGCTCGTCCTGATCCTCCGGCGGCAGCACGGCCAGCAGGTCGGCCAGCGGATCCCACGCGAACAGCGCCTTGGCCCACACGGGATCCCGCTGCAGCACCGTCGCCCGCACCCAGCCCGAACGCACCTCCCGATCCCATTCCGGGATCCTCATCCTGAGCAGCGCGGTGTCCCATATCCGCAGCGGCGCCCTGGAGACCACCTGCTGGAGCCACCAGGCGCGCTCGCCCGTGCCCCTGGGCGGCCTGGCCCTGATGCCGTCGCGTTCCATGCCCCTGTCGCACTCCGCGGGCGGCTCGACCATGATCCGGTCATCCCGTACGGCGAGGCAGCGGGCCGCGCGCTCGACCATCCGGCCCGCGAGCCTGGAGCCCGGCAGCCTGGTGAGCAGGTCGGCGGCCTGCTGGCGCACCTCCCTGCGCCGGTCGTCGAGCACGCTCTCCAGGAAAGGCTCGTCGGCCATCGACAACCCCTCCCCCAGCAGCGCGAGGAACTCCGCCCTGTCGTCCGGCGTCTCCTTCTCCCACGCCTCCTCCAGCAGCCGCCTGGCCGCGCCGGGATCGCTCCCGCGCAGCTCGCCCAGATACGCCAGGCGGTCGCCGTGGCCGCCCAGCTCCCAGCTCTCGCCCGTCGGCTCGGCCATGAGATAGGACCACGCGGGGTTGAGCCCGGCCAGCCACCTGCCGCGCCGCCCTGCGAGCACGCCGAGGAACGGCCTGATCGACCGGTCCCTCGCCCCCTTGTCGAGCAGCTCGGGCAGCAGCCGCGGCGGCACCCTCCGCCCGGTCGAGGCCGCCACGGCCAGCCACTCGGGCAGCAGACGCGGATGCCTGCCGCCCAGGATCGCGCCCAGGCGCGCCGCGGCCGCCGGACTCACGGCCTCCTGCTCCTCCTCGCGCGCGGGCGCGGCGGCAGGCGGCGGCTCGCCGTCCGGCACCCGGCCGGCCCTGCGGCGCACCAGCTCCACGGCCGCGTCCGCCAGCAGGTCGCCGTGGTACGGCCTGCGGTCGGTGCCGACCAGGGCGACGGACACGAGCTCCTCCCACGCTTCGCTCAAAGGATCACCGCCTGGCCCTGCTCGTCCCACGTGGTCAGGGGGACCAGGCCGCGCGGGGTCCACTCGGCGGCAACGGTGAGCGGCCCGCCTCCGGACACGGCGATCAGCCGCCACGGGGTGTCCACCCTGGGATGCAGCCTGAGCCCGCCGAGCCAGTCGGCCGAGGGGACGACGCCCGCCAGCACCAGGGGCCACGACTCGGTCCACGGGTCGCCCGCCAGTGCCGCGGCGACCTCGTCGAGCGCCTCGCCCTCGGTCGTCCCCGGCGGAACCCCGCCGCTCGCGATCCCGGCGCTGCCCGGCGATGCCCCGCCCCCACGCGCGGCACCGTGAGAGGCGGGCGCGTCATGAGAGGCGGGCGCGTCATGACAGGCGGGCACGTCGTCGTGGCGAGCGGACACGAGGGCCCGTAGCGGGGAGGCGCCCGGGTAGAAGGCCATGGACGCGTCGACGACCTCCCCCGTCACCAGGGAGTCGTCGAGCGCGTGCCCCACCGGCGCGAACGACAGCACGAGCGCCGCCCGCCCCGTCGTCCGCCCCCTCAGCCACACCCGCCGCGCCACCAGCCGGTCGCGCGTCTCCTCACGCCGCCCCACCACGTGCCACAGGTCGCGTACGGCCGGGCCCGCCAGCACCTCCTCACGGGAGACGGGGAAGCCCACCCTGATCCGCACGGTCCTCGCCAGGTCGTCGGGCAGGTCAGCGGCCCTGCGATGCCCGACGGCGAGCAGCTGGAGCATCGCGTACACCTCCAGCAGCCGTTCGGGCCAGTCGGCCGCCGACCTGGCCGCGCCCAGCCTGCCCACGACGCCCGCCACCCCCGGAGCCTGCGCGTCGACCAGCCGCCTGGACAGCTCGGCCCACTCCCGCTCGTCGGCCGCGGCGAGCCCGTGACGCACCTGGTCGGCAAGCCATCTCTCCAGCTCCGAGAGCCCGGCCGCCACCCGCGCGTGGCGCGCCGGCGCGACGCGAGAGCCCTGGGGAGCCTGGCTCCACCGTTCGATCATCTGCCGCACACTAGCGAGCCCCTCCGACAATTCCGCCACGAGTGCGATGATGATCACCATGTCAGGTGTCGAGGCGGCGGTGATCGCCGCGGGCAAGGCCATCGCCGAGCGGGCGGCACGCGAGTGGCTGGCCACCCGCGCCGCCAAGGAGCAGCGCGGCGCCAAGCTGAAGGACCTCGTCCAGGGCACGTTCAGGGACCGGATCCTGCGCAGGAAGTTCGACAACCAGGTCGAGGGCATCGCCCTCGCGGTCGAGGACCGGCTCAGGGTGCTGGTCGAGCGCGAGTTCCGCGGCCTGGAGGACAACGATCGCGGACGAGGACGTGCCGCTGTACGCGCTGGCACTCCGGTGCCGCGGCCAATCCTTCGATCCACCCTCACTCGCCGGGGTCGCGGAACTGGCCTCCCTTGAGATCGACGATGCCGGGGAGATCACGGGCAGCGTGACGGCGATCGCCAGGACCTCAGCCCGCTCGCCCGGCTGACCGGCCTGGAAAGCCTCCGTCTGTACATGGCCGACACGCTCGACCTCTCGCCGCCGGCCGGGCTGAGACGCCTCGCCATCCACCGGGCCTAGACTCACCCCATGGAGCTGATGATCTACCCGGACGGCCCCGTCACCGAGGTCGCCGACGAGGCGGAAGCGCTGGCCAGCGACCTCGAAGGCCAGCTCGTCCTCGACCGCACCCGCTTCCTGCGCCGCGACGTGAGCGGGAAGGCCGTCGCCTTTGTCGAGCGGCCCGCCGTCGCCGAGGCGCTCGACCTGCTCCCCCACCCGGAGGGCGGCTGGTTCAGGCAGACGTGGAAGAGCACGGTCACCTTCGAGCCCGAAGGCTACGACGGGCCGAGGGCCAGTGCGACCGGCATCTACTTCCTCCTCCAACCGGGCGAGGAGTCGGTGCCGCACATGGTCAGATCGGATGAGATCTGGCTGTGGCACAGGGGCGGCCCGCTGACGCTGACCATCGGGGACGAGGAGGTCACCCTGGGCCCGGCCGTGGAGGAGGGGCAGGTGCCGCAGGCCAGGGTGCCCGCGGGCGTGTGGCAGGCGGCGCGTCCCGCGGGCGACGAGGCGGTGCTGGTCAGTTGCGTCGTCTCCCCGGGATTCGAGTTCGCCGACTTCACCGCCTGAGGTAGCGATTTCCCGGAAGTCGTGCGGAATGATTGGCTTGCGGCAGGAAGAACCACAAGGAGGTTACCGGTGACCCGTCAGATCGTCTCCGTAGTCGGCGGCAAGGAAGCCGCCTCCACCACCACATACGACTCGACGAACCCCGCCAACACCGCCGAGGTCGTCGCCCGCGTGGGCCTCGCGGACGCGGCCACCTTCGCCGCCGCCTGCCGTACCGCCAAGGAGGCGCAGCGGGAGTGGGCCCGCACGCCCGCGCCGGTGCGCGGCAGGGTGATCGCCTCCATCGGCAGGCTGGTGGAGGCGAACGCCGAGGCGCTTGCCAGGCTGGTCACCGAGGAGATCGGCAAGCCGTACGCCGAGTCGCTCGGCGAGGTCCGCGAGATCGTCGACACCTGCGACTTCTTCCTCGGCGAGGGGCGCAGGCTGTACGGCCAGACCGTGCCGTCGGAGATGCCGGACAAGAACCTGTTCACCTTCCGGAATCCGATCGGCGTCGCCGCGGTGATCACGGCGGGCAACTTCCCCGTGGCGGTGCCGAGCTGGTACCTGGTGCCCGCGCTGCTGTGCGGCAACGCCGTGGTGTGGAAGCCGGCCGAGTACGCCGCCGCGTCCGCGCATGCGATGTACCAGCTGTTCGCCGCCTCCGGCCTGCCGGAGGGCGTGCTCAACGTGGTCTTCGCCGACGGGCCGCAGACCTTCGAGGGGCTGGAGACGGCCATCGTCGAGGGCACGGTGCAGAAGGTCGGCTTCACCGGCTCGTCCGAGGTCGGCAGGAAGATCGGCGAGATGTGCGGCCGCCACCTGCAGTCGCCGTGCCTGGAGCTCGGCGGCAAAAACCCGATGGTCGTCATGCCGGACGCCGACCTCGACCTGGCCGTCGAGGGGGCGCTGTTCGCCGGGTTCGGCACGGCGGGCCAGCGCTGCACCAGCCTCGGCACCGCCATCGTGCACGAGGCGGTGCACCAGGAGTTCGTCGAGCGCTTCGCCAGGGCGCTGGCCAACGCCGAGGTCGGCGACCCGAAGGGCGACGTGCTGGCAGGCCCGCTGCTGGACCAGAAGTTCGCCGACCGGTTCGAGGAGTTCCTGACCTGGGTGCAGCCGCACCACACCGTGCTCACCGCGCGGGGCAGGATCAGCGCCGACAGTCCGCGCGGCTCCTTCACCGGCGAGGGCGGCATCTACTACCACCCGACGATCGTCGACGGCGTGAAGCCGGGCGACCGGCTGTTCATGGAGGAGACGTTCGGCCCGATCGTCGGCGTCACCACCTTCAGCACGCTGGACGAGGCGATCGAACTCGCCAACCTGCCCGGTTACGGCCTGTCCTCCTCGATCTACACCACCGACCCGCGCAGCGCCTTCCGCTTCCGCGAGGGCATCTCGGCGGGCATGGTCAGCGTCAACAACTCCACCAGCGGCGCCGAGGCGCACCTGCCGTTCGGCGGCAACGGCAAGTCGGGCAACGGCAGCCGCCAGTCGGGCATGTGGGTGCTCGACCAGTTCACCCGCTGGCAGGCGATGAACTGGGATCACTCGGGAAGGCTCCAGAAGGCCCAGATGGACGTCGCCGAGATCACGCCGGACCTCGATTTCCGCATCTGAGTTGATCTGGGTCGAAGCTGCCTCAACCCGGGAGTGGAAAAACCACATCCGCCCCACCGCAGGCCAATGCCGGTGTGTGTCACGATGACGGCGCCTGCGATTACGGGGAGAAACCGATGCGTGACGATCCGATGCTTCCAGTGCCCGTGGCCCAGATGCTGGAGGAGTACCGCCGGCTTCTGGCCGACCACGGGATGACGTGGGGCGAGCCCCCCATCGCCTATGTCAGGGTCATGAGCCAGTCGCGGTTCGTGGACGTCGGTCCCTTCTGGCGGGAGGCCAGGCGCCTGGCCAGGCAGCAGTCGCCCGAGGCGGGTCCTGCCGAGCTGCAGCGCCTGGAGTGCGAGCTCGACTACGACGAGGTGCTGCGTGGCTCGCTCGGCCCCATCCCGCCCGAGGGGCTGGCGGTGCTCAGCCTCACGCCCGACGGCCACGACCTGCGCGGCCGTACCAGAGCGGTGGTAGGCGGCGCGCCGCTGCCGCTCACGCTGCTGATCGACAGCGCCTGCGACCACGCGGCGTGGGTGACGGTCGGCGAGCAGGAGTACGAGGTCGCCTCGAAGAGCGCCCGCCTGATCGAGCTCGACACGGGCGCCGACGTGCGCATCGACGGCCGCGTCATCGACCTGTCGAGCCTGACCAGGACCTCGCCCAGGGCGGCGCTGCGACTGCGCGCCGGTTTTCCCTGCAGGTGGAGCGTGTGGAGCGCCGACGGCCAGGGCTGGTACCCGCCGGGGGTGCCGTGCAAGCGCGACTACAACGGCGTGCCGTACTTCCACGGAGACGATCTGATGCTGTTCGTCCCCGCCGAGCCGCTGACGGTCAGAGTGGCCAGGGGCATGGAGTACGGCTGGGCGGAGACCACGCTCACCCCTCCCGAGCACATCGAGACCCTGGTCGAGCTGACGCCCAAGCGCATCTACGACGCGGCGGCCAGGGGCTGGTACGGCGGCGACCTGCACGTGCACCTCAACTACGTCGGCGACCTGGTGGCGCCGCCGAAGTGGGCGGCCGACTCCCAGCACGGGGAGGACCTCCACGTGCTGAGCCTGCTGGCGGCCAACGTCTCGGGCGAGCGGGTCCTGGACAAGGAGGCGCTGGAGCACTGGGCGGGCCAGGACCTGCCGTGGTCGGACGCCACCCACGTGGCCAGGATGGGGGTCGAGCATCGCAACGATCTGTTCGGCCACCTGCACGCCTTCTCGCCGACGGGTCCGCCCTCGCTCTACGCGACGGGGTTCGCCGGAGCGCCCGACTGGCCGCCGACGACGGAGGCGCTGAGAGAGCTCAGGCAGCTGGGCGCCCTCGTCGGCTACGCGCACGCCTTCCGCGGTCCGACGGAGACGCCAGAGCAGCTGATCGGCACGCCCGGTTGCACTGCCAGGATGGCGGTCGTGGACGCGGCGCTCGGCCTGGTCGACGGGTTCGAGTTGCTGCACTTCTCCAGCGCGACCGGGTCGGCGCGGGCCTACCGGCGGCTGATCGGCGCGGGCAACCGGCTGGCGGCGGTCGCGGGCACCGACTCGATGCTGACCTTCACCAGGCAGCGGATGGAGATGGTGGCCAGCCCCATCGGCTGGGAGCGCACCTACGCGCGGGTCGAGGGGCCGCTGACCGCGGCCGCCTACGCCGATGCCGTACGGCGGGGCCGCACGTTCGCCACCACAGGGCCGTTCCTGGAACTGCTCGTGGAGGGGCGGGGGCCCGGCGAGACGCTCGACCTGATGCCGAGCGAACGGGTGCGGGTGACGGCCCGGGCGATCGGGCCGGAGGTCGAGCGGCTGACGCTGCTGACGGCCGACGGGGAGCTGGCGTCCTCGACGGGGTCGGAGGTGAGCGCGGAGCTGACCGTGCAGTGGCCGACGTACGTGGTGGCGGTGGCGGACGGCGGCGCGCACCCCCGATCGTTGTTCACACACGTCTACGCGCACACGAGCCCGGTGTACCTGGACGTGGAGCATCGGCGGGTGGCCAGGGAGGACGACGTGATGTTCTGCCTGCGGTGGATCGAGCTGCTGGAGGAGCTGGTGAGGACGACGGCCAAGCTGGACCATCCGGATCAGGTGAACGACTACCTGAAGGTGATCGACGAGGCGCGACGGGTCTATCGAGCCCGCCTGATCTGAAAGGCAAGCCCCCTCACCTGCGGCTCCTCCGCTCCTGCCCCCGCTCCTCCCCCGTTGACCAGGCGCCGCGGGAGGCCGGCGTCGGCGGAGTCCCACGTCTCCCACGCCGAACAGCTTCGCCGACGAGCCGACCCTGCTCCGCGAGCGGGCCGGCCTGACCGTCCGCCAGGTGGCGGCCAAGGTCGGCGTCCAACGCGCGCACAGCACGATCGGCGATTGGTTCGCCGGGCGCGCTGGACGGCTCAGGCCAGGGCCGAGATCTCGATCCGGGTGTGGTCGGTGGGGGCCACCAGGCAGGAAAGCACGACGTGCCCCCGCTCCAGGCGTTCCCCCATGGATGAGGTGAGCCGGGCCGTGCGCTCGATCTCGTACGGGCTGCCGGCTCGAGGGGTCACGCGGAGCCGCAACAGCCAGATGTAGCGTCCGTTGAGCTTGTTGGAGGTCTCTTCGGCCCCCAGAACCGTCGCGTCGCACGGCACCGCCGCCGCGCGCTCCGCCGGTGTGAAGGTCTGCAGCGCGGCGGATTCCAGGCTCCCGAACGAGATGGAGCCCATGGTGAGCACTCCCGCGCCCAGGAGGAGGAACGTCGCGCTGACGTACGCCCCGACCCGGGTGTGCGGCTTCCGCCTCAACACCAGGAACAGCACCACGCTCACGATCAATGCGATGACGGCGAGTGTCCCGAAGACGATCGATGCCATCGTTCTTCCTCACGCTGATAGGCGGAGCCTGTGGGCCGGCCTTGTCCGTTCCGATGCCGGTAGTTGATCAGGTGTCGCTTGCAGGGCGACTGCAACCCGCATGATCGCGCTGGTGACAGCTTCGTTCAGACAGGCCAAGTCAGATCGCGCCACCACCGGCCACAACCGCCACGGAGAGGAACATCGGGGTGCTCGCCCCGACTGGCGCGTACGCCGGTTGGAAGCCGTCCGTCGCGGACGCTCGTCAGGGGCACCGGACGTTGGAACAGGCACTGGATGACGCCGAGCGGTCGCTCGACGCCGGGTACCCGGCCACCGCGCTGCTCGGGCTCAAGGACAGCTTCGTCAACGGTCCGAGCTGCTTCTTCGCGCACGCCAACCCGTTGTGGGCACGGGCGTACCGGGATCTCGGCCGTCCCACATACGCGGAGCACCTCCAACGGATGATGGCGATGTACCAGGATTCGTGCGACTGCTGACAAGCCCTCAGGTGGCGGTGATCTCCCGCCAGGGGACGTTCACCAGGTCAGGCTCCATGCGCAGCGCGAAGTACCAGAACCGGTCGTGGAGCTGGTAGAACTCCCATGGCCCCAAGAGGGCGTCGGGTGTGCAGCGCCAGGTGTCCTCGGTCTCGGCGTCACGGGGCTCCTGGTGGCGGCGTCGGTGACGGTGGTGGCGATGCGCTGTCTGATCGTGTTGCGGTGGGGGCCGATCGCGGGTCGGTCGCAAGAAGAAAGCCCACCGCTGCGAAACAGCGATGGGCTTTCTTCACGTTCCGACCCCGCCGGGATCCCGAGACGCCTGGTCAACGGGGGCGGGAGCTCCCGGGGAGGACCGGCCCCGAGCCGTAGGCGAGGGACCTTGCCGTCAGACCTGGCCGGCCTTCTCCAGGGCGGTGCAGCAGGTGTCCACCAGCAGGCGGGTGACCACGTACGGGTCGACGTTGGCGTTCGGGCGACGGTCCTCGATGTAGCCCTTCTTGTCCACCTCGACCTGCCACGGGATGCGCACCGAGGCGCCGCGGTGGGAGACGCCGTAGGAGTACTTGTTCCACGGCGCGGTCTCGTGGGCGCCGGTCAGGCGGGACTCGATGCCGGAGCCGTACTGGGTGACGTGCTCCATCGGCTTGTCGCCCTCGCCGAGCGCCTCGCAGGCGGTGATGATCGCGTCGTAGCCCTCGCGCATCGCCTTGGTGGAGAAGTTGGTGTGCGCGCCGGCGCCGTTCCAGTCGCCGCGGGCGGGCTTGGCGTCGAGGGTGGCCTCGACGCCGAACTCCTCAGCGGTGCGGTAGAGCAGCCAGCGGGCGATCCACAGGTGGTCGGAGACCTCGAGCGGCCCGGCCGGGCCTACCTGGAACTCCCACTGTCCTGGCATGACCTCGGCGTTGATGCCGGAGATGGCCAGGCCCGCGGCGAGGCAGCGGTCGAGGTGCAGCTCGACGATCTCGCGACCGAAGATCGCGTCAGCGCCGACACCGCAGTAGTAGGGGCCCTGCGGGGCGGGGAAGCCGCCCTCGGGGAAGCCGAGCGGGCGGGAGCCCTTGAAGAAGGTGTACTCCTGCTCGATGCCGAACCACGACTCCTGCTCGGCGAAACGCTCGGCGATCGGGCGGAGCAGCGCGCGCGTGTTGCTGGAGTGCGCCTCGCCGTCGATCTCCTCGACCTCGCACAGGACGAGGATGTGGGCACCGCCACGGATCGGGTCGGGGCAGGTGAAGACAGGGCGGAGCACGCGGTCGGAGGAGTGGCCCTCGGCCTGGTTCGTGCTCGAGCCGTCGAAGCCCCACACCGGCGGCGTGGCGCCGTCGGCCAGGATCTTCGTCTTCGAGCGGAGCAGAGCGGTGGGCTCGGTGCCGTCGATCCAGATGTACTCAGCCTTGATGCTCACGGCGGTCCTTTCGGGGTGTTTCACAGCCACGCCGAGATTCGCAGCGCGCCGTTTCACAGTCTTTGCCCGTATGTGAACGGCGTGTTAATCGGTGTGGGTGTGAGCAAGGTCACCCGTAGGGTCCGTCATGAGCGAAATCGGGATGAGGACGATGGCCGTGGTGCCGCCGTAGGCCGAGCGTTGCAGGGTGACCTTGATGCCGTGCCGTACGGCCAGCCGTCCGACGACGAACAGGCCGAGCCGGTCGCTGTCGGCCAGGTCGAACTCGGGAGGGTCGGCCAGGCGGCGGTTGAGCTCGTCACGTTCGGTGTCGGACATGCCGAGGCCGCGGTCCTCGATCTCGACGGCGAAGCCGCGCGCCACGAGTTCGCCGCTGACGTTGACCTGGGTGTTGGGCGGGGAGAAGACGGTCGCGTTCTCGACGAGCTCGGCCAGCAGGTGGATGACGTCGGCGGCGGCGGCGCCGGTGAGTGTGGCATCGGGCATGGGCTGGACGTTGACGCGCAGGTAGTCCTCGACTTCGGCGACCGCGCCGCGCACGACGTCGAGCATCTGGACGGGGCGGCGCCACTGGCGTCCCGCGGGCGCGCCGGACAGGATGACCAGGCCCTCGGCCTGGCGCCGCATGCGGGTGGTGAGGTGGTCCAGCCTGAACAGGTCACTGAGCTGGTCGGGTTCCGCGGTCTTGCGCTGCATGGCGTCGAGCTGGCCGAGCTGGCGATGGACGAGCGACTGGTTGCGCCTGGCCAGGTTGCGGAAGACGCGGTTGAGTCCCTGGCGCAGCTCGGCCTGCCCGATGGCGGCCCTGACGGCGGTGCGGCGCACGCTCTCGAAGGCGTTGGCCAGGTCTCGCATCTCCTGCGTGGGGGTGGTGACGGCGATGGGCGAGGAGGTGTCGGCCTCGGCGGTCTGCCCGCTGCGCAGCCGCTCGACCAGTTGGGGTAGCCGTACCTCGGCCACGTCGGTGGCGGCGCCGCGCAGCCCGTCGAGCTCCTCGACCAGGCCGCGGCCCAGCCGTACCGACCAGATGACGGCGACGAGGATGGCGGCGATGCCGAGCCCGCCGACGATGACGATCCTGGCGATGATGCCGCCCGCGGTGTCGTCCGACCTGCCGGTGAGCAGCTGGATGCGGGACTCCAGCAGCTGGTCGAGTGTCGGGCCGATGCGGGTGACGGCCTCCTGCCACGCGGCGGCGTCGCGGGGCAGCCTGGCCCCCTCGATGATCTCGCGTTCGAGCGCGCCCAGTCGCGTGTTGTCGGCGCCGTCAATCAGCCGTTCGAAGGGGGTGCGCAGCTCCGTGTCGAGCATGGCGACGCCCTCGGACAGCAGAAGCTGCCGGTTGGGCGAGAGGACCTCGATGGCCTCGTACTCCTCGTGGTCGAGCTTGCCGGACAGCACCGCGCCGGAGACCAGCGCGTCCTCGCGCGAGATCAGGTCGCGGGCGTGGGCGATCCGCTGCAGGGCGATCGCCTGCTGGTAGAGCTGGACCCGGGGAACGGTGATCAGCTGGTCGTAGAGGCGGAAGACGGTGTCGGTGATGGCGCCGTAGGCCTGGACGGTCTCCAGCCTGTCCGACTGCTTGCCGTCCACCTTCTCGCGCAGCTTGGACAGGCCTTGGGTGCGGTCGATCACCGCGTCGATGGCGACGCGCATCTCCCGCGTGGTCACGGTCGAGGCGCGCTCGCCGATCGCCGTGTGCCTGAACTGCTCGACCGCCTGATCGGTGGCGCGGCGCGCGTTGGCGAGCCGCAGGGCGTCCGGCTGTCCCGAGCTCAGGAAGATGGCCGAATCCCTGCGTTCCTGCTGGAGCGAGGTGACGAGCCCCCCTGCGGGGTCGCCGATCTCCTCGAAGACGGCCGTCGCGGTGGAGAGCTCGAAGAAGTCGCCGAGCACGTGCCCCGCCACGAACGTCCATAGGCCGATGAGCGCCACGATCGGCACGCTGAGCAGCGAGTACAGCTTGAAACGGAGACTCTGGGAGGGCATGCGTCAAGTCATTTCGGTCAGGGGTGAACCGCCTACCACGGTCGCGACGCAGCGGCCTGCGCCGTGCTCGGTGAGCATCCTGTAGGGGTTCGCGGTCGAAGGGTCGAGGTCGAACACCGCGAAGTCGGCGCGGTGTCCAGGGGTGAGGCTGCCGATCTCGTGCCCCAGTCCCATCGCGCGGGCTCCCCCGACGGTCGCCGCCTCGATCAGCCGCCGGTCGAGGTCGTCTTCGCGGTAGCCCTGCCGTACGGCGAGCTCGCGGAGAGCGGCGACGTCGGCCAGCAGGTCGAGCGAGGGCGAGGACGACAGCGAGTCCGTGCCGACGGCGATGGGGTTGCCTTCGCGCAGGAGCGCGGCCACGTCGGGCCCTGGCAGGCCGAGCACGTGGTTGGAGCGGGGGCACAGCGCGACGGCGGTGTCGCGCTCGCGCAGCAGCGCGCGGTCCTCCGCGGTGAGGTCGACGCCGTGCGCGACGTGGCAGTCGGGGCCGAGCAGGCCGGTGGAGTCGAGGTAGGCGGCTGGCGCCAGGCCCGAGCCGCCGTCGCGCAGGATGGCGAAGTCGAGGCCGAGCCTGGTGATGTACTGCTCGAGGGCCCCGGTGCCGTGGAGGGTGAACTCCCGCTCGTGCGCCGACTCGGCCAGGTGGATGTGGACCCGCAGGTTCCGCTCCCTGGCCAGCGCTCCCAGGTCGGCCAGGACTCCCGTGTCGAGGGAGTAGGGCGCGTGCGGGGAGACGGCGTCGGCCTTGGCCAGCAGGTCGAGGAAGCGCTCGCGGCCGCCGTCGCGCCAGCTCGCGTCGTTGTCGCCGATCGCCTCCAGGTAGCGCAGGCCACCGAGCGGGGTGTCGACGAGCGCCTCCGCGTCGGTGACGATGTCGGCGGCGGCGGTGGTGCCGGTACGCAGGCACTGCCACGCGCCGTCGGTCGCGCCTGCCGCCCAGTCCCACACGCCGTGCCTGAAGGCGGAGTTCCAGCTGCCCTGCTCGCCACCGAAGTAGGCGCGGTCGAAGGCGTCGGCCCACTCCTCGAAGGAGGTGTAGACGCGACGGCCGACCTCGGCCATGCACGTGTACTGCAGGTGGGTGTGCGCGTTGACCAGCCCGGCGACGATGATCCCGTCGTGGTGGACCGCTCCCCTCCCCCTGTCGACCGCCTCGATCCTGCCGTCGCGCACGGCGATCCTGCCGTCACGCACGGGCGGACCGTCGATGGGCACGACGAGCGGGGCGCTGAAGGTGGTCACGGGACCCATACGACGTCGCTTCCGAAGATCTTGTAGGTCAGGAGCGCGACGGTGAGCGCGGCGAAGGCTGCCAGGACCAGGTAGTCGGTTCTGCCGAAGGCCAGCTCGCGCATCCAGGTGCGGTGCTTGGCGCCGAATCCGCGCAGGTCCATGGCGTTGGAGGTGTCCTCGGCGTCGATGAGGGAGTTGACGGTGAGCGGGATGACGATGGGTTTGAGGGACTTCAGGCGCTTGATCGGGTTGTTGGTGCGTGGATGGTTGTATCCGCGCACCCGCTGGGCGTCGATGATCTCCTGCATGCTGGCCGCGGTCGACGGCAGGAAGCGGAAGGTCAGGTCCACACCGAACGCCAGCCGCTGTGACACCTTCAGCCGGGCGAAGGTGACGCCCAGGTCCCCCGGCGCGATGCAGAAGGCGACGGGGAAGCCCATCATCGCCAGCGACACGAACCGTATCAGCAGGGTCCCCGAGTACGACAGCGTGGCGGCGGTGACCGCGTTGCCGGTGATCGGCATCGTGAACAGCGTCGGCGCGTCCGTGGTCGTCGTGATCTGCAGGGCGTCGGTGAACACGCTGTTGACCACCACGGTGATCGTCATGAGGGTCAGGACGAACGCCCAGTTGGCCCTGACCGCCCGCCACGGGATGCCCGCGGACAGGTAGTAGGCCAGGGCCACCAGGCCGCACAGCAGGATGACCCGCAGGTCGTCGAGGCGCGCCACTGCCACGAGGTAGAGCACCGGGACCAGCAGGAGCACGCGCGGATCACGGCGGCCGAGGAAGGAGTCCCCTCCCAGGTAACGTGGCGTGACGTCCATCGGCTACCTGCCGATGCGCTTGGAGATCGGTTCCCAGACCGCATCGAGCGCGGGCGTGAGAATGAGCGCGACCAGCGTGTTGCTCAGCAGCAGCGGGCCGAAGGCGACGCCCGCCCAGGTCGCGAAGTTCATCCCCTGCAGCCACATGTCGGTGAAGGTGGTGGCGAAGGCGATGAGCATGGCGATCCAGGTGATCACGCCGACGGCGACCAGACGGACGGCCTCCTTCTGCAGGCGGGAGGCGACGAGGGCGAACAGGATCCCGGCCAGCAGACCTGTCAGGGCGTTGGCGAGGCTCCAGTTCCAGTAGGTGAGCGCGCCGTAGCCCTTGATCTGGTCGATGACCATGTTGCCGACCAGGCCGACGAAGAACCCGGCGATCGGGCCGAACCGCATGCCGAAGAATGGCACGAGCGCGAAGGCGGGCCTGATGTCGATGTTCTGGGTGCCGGGGATGGTGAAGCTGATCAGGCCGAGGACCGCGTACAGCGCGGCCCCGACCGCGGCGAACACGACGACCCTGGAGTTGATCTCCCACATGGGAGCCCGTGGTGAAACTGCCTCAGTACTCATGGGGGGGTGAGTCCTTCCTCACTGGGGGGTTAGGCGCGCTAATTGGAAGGGGTGCGGGATGGTTCCCGTTCCTGGGAGGCGGTCGCGGACGGCTCGGACCAGGCTGGTGGCTCGCAGGCCCGATTCGGCCCACAGCTCCTCGCGATGGGCCAGCTCGGCGGGGGACGCGTCCGCGACGATCCGCCCCCCGTCGACGATCACGATCCGGTCGGCCGAGGTGATCGCCAGATCGACGTCGTGGGTGATGAAGTAGACGCTGCGCAGGCCGCCGAGGACGCGTTCCATGAACGTCGTGGTGGTGTGCAGGTCCTGGCCTGCGGTCGGCTCGTCCAGGATGAGCGTCTCGGGGCGCATGGCCAGGGCGAGCGCGACGGTGAGGCGGCGCTGCTGGCCGTACGAGAGGGTGTGCGGTGAGCGCTTCATGATGTCGGGCTCGTGGTGCAGGAGCATGGTGGCCAGGGCCTCTTCGGAGACCTCGGCGATCCGGTCGGCCGTCCATCCCAGGTTGCGGGGGCCGAAGGCGAGCTCCTCGCCGACGGTCGCGGAGAACAGCGCCTGGCTGGGGTTCTGGAACACGTAGCCGAAAGTGGTGGCCAGGCTCAGCGTCGAACGCTCGTCGATGGGCTCGCCGTCGACGCGCACCTCGCCGGCCGAGGGCTCGATCAGCCGTACGGCGGCGCGCAGCAGCGTGGACTTGCCCGCGCCGTTGCGGCCGAGCACCGCGACCCTCTCGGTCGCGCCGAGCGCCAGGTCGACCTCGCGCAGGACGGGGCGCTCGCCGTACCCGAGCGCGACCCGCTGGTAGTGCAGCCTGGCCGGGTCGAGGGAAACCCCTGAACCCTCTGCCCGCGGTACGGCGGGCACCTCGGGCAGCTCGTCCGCCCTGGCCACCAGCGCCTCGAAGGGGAGCTTGACGTGCGCGACGGGGGCCGCGCGCAGGAAGCCGGGCACGTCGCCGGTGTAGCGGGGCCGGCCGTCCTCCAGGTAGAGCACCTGGGTGGGGCCGAACTCCAGCAGTTCCTCCACCCTGTGCTCGACCACCACGGCCGCGCCGCCGCCGTGGACGAAGCCGCGCAGCTCCGTCAGCAGGCGGCGGCTGGCGGCGGGGTCGAGGTTGGCCAGCGGCTCGTCGACCACGACCACCCGCGGCCGCATGACCAGCACGCCCGCGAAGGCGACCATCTGCAGCTCGCCGCCGCTCAGTTCGTGGGTGGAGCGCCTGAGCAGGTGGGTGATGCCGACCCTGGCGGCGACCTCCTCGATGCGGGCCAGGATGTCGGCCCTGGGCAGCCCGAGGTTCTCCGGGCCGAAGGCGAGTTCGGAGAAGACGGTCGCGCCGACGATCTGCTTGTGCGGGTCCTGCAGCAGGGTGCCGACGACCGTGGACAGCTGCCTGATCGTCTGGTCGGCGACGGGTTCGCCGCCGACGTTCACCTGGCCGGTGACCTCGGCCCTGTAGGAGTGCGGGACCAGGCCGTTGACCATGCGGAGCAGCGTGCTCTTGCCGCACCCCGAGGGGCCGCTGACCAGGGCGAAGTCGCCCGCGCCCACCTGGAGGGAGACGTCGCTGAGCACCTGCAGGCCCGTGGTGCGGTAGCGGACGGAGGCGTCGCGGATGTCGATGATCACTGGTCGAGCTCCAGTCCGAGCGCGTCGAGCCTCAACCTGGCCACCCGCTCGTCGAGCTGGTCGGGCAGGGGGTGCAGTCCTGGCGGCAGGTCGTGGCTGAGCAGGTGTCCGACCGCGAGGGCCTGCAGCGACAGGGACAGGTCCATGATCTCGATCGGGTTCCCCTCGGCCGCGGCGCAGTTGACGCACTCGCCGTCGGCGAGCAACCGGTACTCTCCCACGACTCCCTGCTCGACCTCGTCCTGGACGCCGCCGGCGACGGCCACGACGGCGCCCTTCTTCAGTGCTTCCAGGTGCGGCCGTCTGATGGTGGACGGCTCGCCGGTCGCGGAGAACACCAGGTCGGCCTCCGGGCACGCGTCGACGAGCTTGCGTACCTCGTAGCCGTCGTGGAAGGCGCGCAGCGCGGCGAGCGCGTCCACCTCGCTCACGATCACCCGGGCGCCCAGCGCGGCCGCGTAGCGGGCGACACCCTGGCCGACGTGGCCGTAGCCGGCGACCGCGACCGTCGCGCCGTCGAGGTCGAGCCCGGTGAGGTCCAGCGCGGCCATCACGCACGACTGTCCCGTGCCGTGGACGTTGTCGAAGAGGTACTTGGAGCGGGCGTCGTTGACGGCGATGACGGGGATGCGCAGCGCCGTCCGCCGCAGGGCGCGCAGGCCGCTCGTGGTCTCCTCGGCCGCGCCTTTCAGCGAGCCGAGCCTGTCTTCGGCGTGGGCCAGCCTGATGACCCGCGAGCCGTCGTCCACCAGCACGTCGAGCCGCTGGTCGAGCATGCGCCGCGCCAGGTCGTCGTCCTGGGCGCGGTCGGCGTCGGAGCGTGCCAGGACCGAGACGCCCTCGTGGACGAGCGCGGCGGCCACGTCGTCCATGGTCTCCCTGCCGGGGCAGGTGACGATCACCTCTGCCCCCGCGTCCCTGAGCGTCAGGGCCAGGTTGGCCGTCTTGGGCTCCAGGACCAGCACCAGGCCGACCCTTACCCCGTCGAGGGACAGCCCGGAGCGCAGGGCCGCCATGACCGGCATGAACCGGCGCGCCCACGCTATCTTCTCCAACCCCTCGGGCCAGCGCTCAGGATGTCGGATGTCGGTCAACACGTCAGATCCACCACGAACAGGCGCCCCTGCGCCGTGACGCCTTCGCGCAGGTGCTCGCCATGACCGGGCCGCGTGGTCGCCAGGATCGCGCCAGGCCGCAGCGCCTCACGGTCGACGTCGTCGCCGATCACGAGGTCGGCCTCGGCGAGCGCGGCGCCCGGGTGGGCGCCCATGGCACGCAGGCGGGAGGCCAGTCCTGGCACGTCCCCCACGATCGATACGCGCTTGCCCGCCATGAGGAGGTTCGTACGCCGCAGGATGGTCTGAATGACGACCTGGGCGCCAGGTAGCGGGGTCAATGGTCTCCGTCCAACATCGCAGGATCCGATTAAAAAGGAGATCAGGGGCTGACGGCAAGGAAGAGGAAAGCCCCGAAAAGCACGAGATGGACGGTTCCCTGCATGAGTGTCGCTCTTCCCGGAGCGACGGTCAGAGTTGTTATCACCACGGTCAGTGCCAGCAGCACCATCTGGAGCGGTCCAAGGCCGAGCGCGAGGCTGCTGCCGCTCAGCAGCGAGACGACCGCGATCGAGGGAATGGTCAGGCCGATGCTGGCCAGCGCGGAGCCGAGCGCGAGATTGAAGCTGTTCTGCACCCTGTTGCGGGCCGCGGCGCGCACCGCGGCCGCCGTCTCGGGCAACAGCACGAGCAGCGCGATCGCCACACCGACGGTGGTGCGCGGCGCACCGACGGCCGCGATGCTCGCCTCGATGGCGGGCGAGGCGGTCTTGGCCAGGCCCACGACGCTGACCAGGCAGAGCACCAGCAGGCCGAGGCTGGCCATGGCGGTCCGCGGGGTCGGGGGGTCGGCGTGCTCCTCGGAAGGGTCTCCCTCGCCGTCGGCCGTGACGGGCAGGAAGTAGTCGCGGTGGCGCACGGTCTGCATGAAGACGAAGACGCCGTAGAGGATCAGCGACGCGATTCCGGCGAAGGCGAGCTGCGCGGTCGAGTACGTCGGGCCAGGCGTGGCCACCGTGAAGTTGGGGAGCACCAGCGCGAGCGTGGCCACCGCGCTCAGCGTCGCGAGCGCGGCGGTGACGCCGTCCACCCTGAACTCCAGCACGCGGTGCTTGAGCGCGCCGACCAGCAGGCACAGGCCCATCACCCCGTTGCAGACGATCATGAAGGCGGAGAAGACCGTGTCGCGTGCCAGGGACTCCGAGCCCTCGCCGCCCGCGCTCATCAGCATGACGATCAGGCCGACCTCGATGACGGTGACGGCGACGGCCAGGATCAGCGTCCCGAACGGCTCCCCCACCCGGTGGGCGACGATCTCCGCGTGATGCACGGCGGCTATCACGGCGGCGACCAGGGCCGCCGCGACGACCGCCACGAGTAGACCGCCGGCGGCGCGACCCCAGGTGAGAGCGAGCACGAGAATGGCGACGATGGGCACGATAACGGTCCAACGCATCTTCATATGGATCACACTATCGGGAATCTTGACGGAGTGAGTACTCACTCCTTAGTGTGATCCGCATGACGACAGAACAACCCAGACGCCGCGCGCCCGGCATGAGCCCCGACCAGCGCCGCGCGATGATCATCGCGGCCGCGCTCCCCCTCGTCTCCGAGTACGGCACCGCCGTGACCACCAGCCAGGTCGCCCGCGCGGCCGGCATCGGCGAGGCGACCATCTTCCGCGTGTTCTCCGACAAGGAGGAACTGCTCGACGCCTGCATGGCCGAGGCGCTGCGCCCCGACCACGCGGTCGAGCAGATCGCCTCCATTCCGATGGACCAGCCGCTCGCCGACCGCCTGGCCGAGGCGGCCGAGGCGCTCAGCGCGCACCTCGAGCGCATCGGCGCCGTCGCGGGCGCGCTGATGGCGTCCGGCCATCGCCGCCGCGGATCCTCCACCGGTCCCGCCGGCAGGCGCGGGGCGTCCACGGACCTCGTCAAAGCGACCGCCGACCTGTTCGAGCCGGAGGCCGCATCGCTGCGGGCGCCCGCCGAGCAGGTCGCTCTCGTCTTCCTCGACCTGCAGTTCAGCAAGGCGCGGCCGGGCGAAGGCCTGTCCACCTCCGACCTCGTCCAGATCTTCCTCCACGGCGCGCTGCGAGGAGAGCCCTCGTGACCCGCCGCCACGCGGTCATCCCACCTCGCTGACCACGCCCGAGCCCGAGACGGCGATCGCGGCCTGCGGGCCACCCTCGCCGCAGTTCGGGCCGTTGGGGAAGCTGCCCACGGGCGTGACGGTCAGCTCCCGCTCCACGACTGCCTCGCCTCCCTGCCCCTTCAGCCGCAGTGCCACCCGCACCGGCGCCTTGGGCAGTCCCGCCACGTCCCCGAACCCCTGCTTGCCGCCCGTCGGCTCGATCTCCGCCGTGCAGGCCTCGCCCTCGCAGGTCTGCCGCGCGACGCCGCCGGCCGGGTGAAGCTCCACCTCCGCCGTACGGCAGGAGCCGTTCCAGCACGCCGTCAGCTCGGCCGCCGAGACCCTGTCCGCGAGCGGCGCGTCGACGCGCACCGAGATCCCGACAGGAGTGCCGATCAGCGTGCACGCCTGCTCGGCGGCGCAGCCCGACAGCGCGAACAGGACGCCCGTCGCCGCGACAAGTTTCCTCATGCCCCTGCAAACGTGCGCCGCACGGCCCGGGTTCACCCCGGACTCACCACCCCGTTCCCACCCGATACGGTCTGGGTCGTGACATTCGTGACGGTCCCGCCCGCCAAGGTGCGGTGCGCGGGATGAGAGGGTCGACCGCCCTCGAACGGTTCCGGAGCCCGACGCAGGTGATCGCGACCGCGTTCGGGCTCGCCGTACTGGCGGGGACGCTGTTACTCATGCTGCCCGCGGCCACGACCACGGGCGAGTCGGCCGGCTGGGTCGTCGCGGTGTTCACCGCCACCTCGGCGGTGACCGTGACCGGCATGGCGACGGTCGACACCGACGGTCACTGGTCGGTGCTGGGCGAGATCGTGATCGCCGGCCTGATCCAGATCGGCGGGCTCGGCATCATGACGCTCGCCACCATGTTCACCGTCCTGGTGTCGGGACGCCTGGGCCTGCGCGCCCGCATGCTGGCCCAGGCGGAGTCCAAGGCGCTCGGCACCGCCGACATGCGCAGGGTCGCGCGCAAGGTGCTGTTCTTCAGCCTCGGCTGTGAGGCGGTCATCGCCGTCATCCTCACCCTGCGCTTCCTCCTCGGGTACGGCGAGCCGCCGGGCAAGGCGATCTATCTGGGCGTCTTCCACGCCATCTCCTCCTTCAACGACGCCGGGTTCGCCCTGTGGAGCGACAGCCTGGTGCGCTTCGTCGGCGACCCGTGGATCTGCCTGACGATCGCCATCGCGGTGATCGTCGGCGGGCTCGGCTACCCGGTCGTGTTCGAGCTGTTCCGCGCCTGGCGGCACCCGGGCAAGTGGACCGTCCTCACCAAGATCACGGTCTGGATGACGATCATCCTGCTGACCGTGGGCACGCTGGCCTTCCTGGTGGCCGAGTGGGCCAACCCGCGCACGCTCGGCGCGCTCGACGACCCTGGCAAGTTGCTGGCCGCCTTCTTCGCCGGCGTCATGCCGCGCTCGGCGGGCTTCAACACCCTGGACATCTCCCAGATGCACCCGTCGAGCTGGCTGGTCACCGACGTGCTGATGTTCATCGGCGGCGGCAGCGCGGGCACGGCGGGCGGGATCAAGGTGACCACGTTCGGGCTGCTGGCCTTCGTCATCTGGGCCGAGCTGCGCGGCGAGCCCAGGGTCAACATCGGCCACCGCCGCCTGCCCGAGTCCGCGCAGCGGCAGGCCATCGCGATCAGCCTGATGGCGATGGCGTTCGTGGCCGTCTCCACCTACATCCTGCTGGTGATCACGCCGCACAGCCTCGACAGGGTGCTGTTCGAGGTGATCGCCGCCTTCGGCACGGCAGGCCTGTCCACCGGCATCACCGCCGACCTGCCGCCCGCCGGGCATCTGCTGCTCGTGCTGCTGATGTTCGTGGGCCGGATCGGGCCGCTCACGCTCGGCTCAGCGCTCGCGCTGAAAGAACGCTCCACCCGCTACGAACTACCTGAGGAACGGGTCATCGTTGGTTGAGATGAGAAACGACCCCGTGGTCGTGATCGGACTGGGCAGGTTCGGGACCGCGCTCGCGCTGGAGCTGACCAGGCGCGGCACCGAGGTGCTGGCCATCGACAGCCGCCCCAAGGTGGTGCAGGCGCTGTCGGGGCAGATCACCCAGATCGCCATCGCCGACTCCACCGACTCCGAGGCGCTCACCCAGCTCGGCGTGCCCGACTTCTACCGCGCGGTCGTGGCGATCGGCAACGACCTCGAGGCCAGCATCCTGACCACGTCCCTCCTGGTCGACATGGAGATCGAGGACATCTGGGCCAAGGCGGTGAGCAGGCAGCACGGCCAGATCCTCAGCAGGATCGGCGCCCACCATGTGGTGCTGCCCGAGCACGACATGGGCGAGCGGGTAGCGCACCTGGTCGGCGGGCGGATGCTCGACTACATGCAGGTGGACGCGGGTTTCGCGCTGGCCAAGACGCGGCCGCCGAAGGAGTACGTGGGGGTGCGGCTCGGCTCGTCTGGGCTGCGCAAGAAGTTCGGGGTGACGGTGGTGGCGGTCAAGAGCCCCGGCGAGGAGTTCACCTACGCGACGGCCGAGACCGAGCTCGCCTACGGGGACGTCATCCTGGTCTCCGGCAGGACCGAGAACGTGGAACGCTTCGCGGAGTTCCCCTAGCGGCACGGCCCGCCGTACCGGACGGTGAGCCTGTGGTGGCGGGACCGGATCAAGGTCAGGAAACTCATGATCATTCAAGTCATGATCTGCTAGCTTGCTCGCATGCGGGGCCTGACAAAGCTGGGCAAAATATGGCGATTAGGGGCGGCGGGGGCCGTGATCGCCGCGCTGGGGTACGGCACGGTGCTGGGCGACGACGACCTGTTCCCGTTCGGGCCGATGGTGCAGTACGCCTTCAGCATTCCGCCGGACGGTGAGATCAAGTCGCTCCACCTGAAGGCCGAGACCGTCACAGGCGCCAGGGTCGAGATCCCGATCGAGCCCTACTACGTCGGCATCCGCCGCGCCGAGCTGGAGGGCCAGCTCAGCCGCTATCTCGCCAAGCCCGAGCTGTTACAGAGCCTGGCGGACGCCCACGAGCGGATCCGCCCCGCCGATCCCCGGCTCACCAAGCTCATCGTGGTCACCAGGGTGATCACACTCAGGGACCGCCGTCCCGCGTGGACCAAGGACGTGGAGAGGGTGTCATGGGTGGTGCGTTAGAGCGATGGTGGTTCGCGCCCGTCCCCGCGCGGCGTGTGCGGATCCTGTCGGTGATCGTCTACCTGTTCCTCCCGCTGGACATGATGCTGTTCACCGGCAGCGTGTGGGGCCACGCCGAGAACCCGTCGGGATACCGGCCCGTGCTGGTGGCCCGCCTGCTGCACCTGCCGGGCGCGAGCCCCGTGCTGGTCTACGCGCTGTTCGCGGTGGTGATCGGGGCGGCCCTGGTGGCGGCATGGGGCAGGCTGCCTCGTGCGGCTGGGTACGTCGTCGCGACCGGCTACCTGTACTGGGCGCTGCTGGCGATGTCGTACGGCAAGGTCGACCACGACCACCTCGCGCTGGTCGTCGCCCTGTTCGTGCTGCCGACCGCCGCCCGCGCGGGCGAGGAGGCGGCCGGGTGGGCGATGCGGTGCGTCCAGATCGCCGTCGTCGCCGCCTACTTCCTCTCGGCGTACGCCAAGATCAGGCATGGCGGCTGGGAGTGGCCGAACGGCGCCACCTTCCAGTGGGCGGTCTCCAGGCGCGGCACGTTCTTCGGCGAGTTCGTCGCGTCCATTCCCGGCGCGCTGCTGATCGGGCAGTGGACCGTGCTGCTGGCCGAGACGGCCTCGCCCGTGCTGCTGTTCCTGCGCGGCAGGGCGCTCTACGCCGCGCTCGCCTTCTGGGGGCTGTTCCACCTGCTGACCTGGGCGGCGATCACGATCCACTTCCTGCCGCACGTCATCTGCCTGGCGGCCTTCCTACCGCTGGAGCGGGCGGCGATCGGCTGGAAGCGCGCACGCGGGGGTGCCGCCGGGAAGCCTGCCTCGGTTGTCGGCGACGACGCGGTAGAACCCGTGCACTAGCCAGCGCACGGGCGGCACCCGCAGCAGCAGGCCGAGCGCGCTCCACGGCAGGCCCGCGTCGATGAGCAAACGGGCCACGGCCTGGGCGCCGCCGAAGACGCCGCGCTCCTCCACCCACAGCAGCTCGTACTCGGCCCGCGCCTGCGTCACACCCAGCTCGTCCAGGTCGGCGAACTGCCAGGCGATGATCTTCGCCTTGGTGCGCAGGCGCCGCTCGACGAAGCGAACGCAGGTCGTGCAGAAGCCGCAGTCGCCGTCGAAGACGAGCACAGGTCTCATGATCCCGACTCTACGCCCCCAGCAGCTTGCGAACGCGGTCGGCCCCGACGGCCAGCAGCAGCGTGGGCAGGCGCGGCCCGGTGTCACGGCCGACGAGCAAGGTGTAGATCAGGACGAAGAACTCCCGCTGCGCGGTCTTCAGCTCGGGCGTCGCCTGGGCGTCGGCGGCAAGGCCCGCCTGCCGCTTCGGCACGCCGTACACCAGGTTCGTCAGCCCGTCGAGCGACCAGTGCTCCTCCAGCCCTTCGAGCAGCAGCCGCAGCGACTCCCGCTGCGGCTCGCCGAGCGCTGACAGCAGCTCCTCGTCGGGTTCCGACCTGACGGCGGTGCGCTGCTCGGCCGGCACCTGCGTGCTGACCCACCGCTGCGCCCTGTCGAGGCGCGGCCGCACCAGCGCGAGATCCGTGATCGGCTCGGCGGGGTCGAGCTCGCGCAGGATCCGCAGCGTCTGCTCCTCGTCGCCGGTGGTCACATCCGCGATCGAGGCCAGCATCCGGTACGGCACGCGCCGCTCGGTCGCCTCCAGCGGCTGCTCTGCCGTCCGCACCGCCCTGGCGTGGGCGAGCTGGTCGGCGGGCAGCGCCTGCCCGTCGGCCACCTTGCGCTCCAGGGCGTCCCACTCGTCGTAGAGGCGCTGGATCTCCTGGTCGAAGGCGACCTTGAAGGACTGGGCGGGCTTGCGGCGCGCGTACATCCAGCGCAGCAGCGGCGCCTCCATGATCTCCAGGGCGTCGGCCGCTGTCGGCACGCCGCCCTTGGAGCTGCTCATCTTCGCCATGCCGCTGATGCCGACGAAGGCGTAGCGCGGGCCGATCGGCTGCGCGCCGCCGAAGATCTCGCCGACCAGCTGCCCGCCGACCTCGAAGGAGGAGCCGGGCGAGGTGTGGTCGACGCCCGAGGGCTCGAAGACGACGCCCTCGTAGGCCCAGCGCATCGGCCAGTCGACCTTCCACACCAGCTTGCCGCGGTCGTGGGTGGCCAGCCGTACGGTCTCGCCGTAGCCGCACTCGCAGGTGTAGGCCAGCTCGGTCGTCTCATCGTCGTAGCCGGTGACGGTGGTCAGGTCGCGCCCGCACAGCGCGCAGTAGGGCTTGTACGGGTAGTAGCCCGCCTCCTCCTCCGCCGCGCCTGAGCCTTCGAGCGCGGCGGCCTCGTCGGCGTCCTTGGCCTTGGGCTTGGCCTTGGTGCGGTAGCGCGACAGGACGGCGTCGATGCGGTCGCGCTCGCGCATGGCGTGGAGGATCTGCTCGCGGTAGACGCCCGAGGTGTACTGCTTGGTCTGGCTGATGCCGCGATAGGTGACGCCCAGCCTGGCCAGCGCGGAGATCATCGGGGTCTTGAAGTGCTCGGCCCAGTTGGGGTAGGCGCTGCCAGGAGGGGCCGGGACGGAGGTGAGCGGCTTGCCGATGTGCTCGGCCCACGACGGGTCGATGCCCGAGGGGACCTTCCTGAAGCGGTCGTAGTCGTCCCACGACAGGAGGTGGACGCAGTCGAGGCCGCGCCGCCTGATCTCGTCGGCCACCAGGTGCGGGGTCATGACCTCGCGTAGATTGCCCAGGTGGATCGGTCCAGAAGGGCTGAGACCCGAGGCGCAGACGATCGTTTTGCCGGGCGCGCGACGCTCCGACTCGGCGATGACGTCGTCCGCGAGTTGGGAGACCCAGTCGGTCATGGAATAGCCCTTCATCGAGGTGTGGCGACCCATTCTTCCGGAAGAATTGGGGGTTATGGACTGGACCCCGTTACGTCGTCGTTTTCGCGAGGCTCCGCTGCGTCCTCCGCCCGCCCCCTGGCGCCCGCTGCCCCCGATCAAAATGGGCGGCCTGACCGACGTCGGCTTCGGGTCCGCCGGCCGTGACCTGCTGCTCGTCTCCTCCAGCACGGGCCTGGGCGTCTTCGACTGCGTGAACGGCGAGCGGGTGGCACGCGACTACGAGGAGATCCACCCCGACGACCCACTGGTCCGCGAGGGCATCGGCCCGCTGGCGGGCGTGGCGGTCACGATGGCGGGCCTGTGGGGCGGCGGCCTGCTCACCACGACCGGCGACGGATGGGCGGTCCACCTCGTCGCGCCGGACTGGCCGGTCGAGAGCGTCCTGCTGTCGAAGGACGACGAGCCGTACCGGGGTGAGAGGTGGTGGCACATCCATCGGGAGGAGGGCTGCGAGCTGCGGGCCTTCGGTTTCTCCCCCACCGGCACGACGCTGGCGATCGCGTCCAGCTGCGATCTGCGGCTCTTCACCAGGGACGGGTAGAAAGGTGTCCATGACCGAGCTCGAGAGCTGGATGGACGCCTACATCCGGGCGTGGACCACCAACCGCCCCGCCGACGTCGGCGCGCTGTTCGCCGAGGACGCCGCCTACTACACCGAACCGCACGCGGAGCCTTGGCGCGGCAGGGACACGATCGTCAAGGAGTGGCTGGCGCGCAAGGACGAGAACGGCCCGTCCGCCTTCGAGTACGAGCCCGTCGCCGTCACCCCCGAGGTGGCCGTCGTCAAGGGCGTCACGACCTACCCGCACACCGTCTTCAGCAACCTCTGGCTGATCAGGCCGGATGCCGAGGGCCGCTGCACGGAGTTCGTCGAGTACTGGATGGAGCACCGCGCATGAGGCCTGTCATCTTCGACCTGGACGGCGTGCTCGTCGACTCCGAGCCGGTGTGGGAGGAGGTCCGCAGGGCGTTCGTCGCCGACCACGGTGGCACGTGGCTGCCCGAGACGCAGTCGAGGCTCATGGGCATGAGCACCGGCGAGTGGGCCGCCTACCTGGCCGAGCTGGGGGTACGGCTGCCGCCCGACGAGATCGCCGCGGGCGTCGTCGCGCAGATGGCCGAGCGGTACCGCCACGGCGTCCCGCTCATGCCGGGCGCCAAGGAGGCGGTGGCGCGCCTGGCCGAGCACCGGCCGCTGGGGCTGGCCAGCTCGTCACCGCGCGCGCTGATCGACGTGGTGCTGGACGCCACGGGCCTGGGCGCGTTCTTCACCGCGACGGTCTCCACCGAGGAGGTGGCGCACGGCAAGCCGGCACCCGACGGCTATCTGGAGGCGGCGCGGCGGATGGGCGTCGAGCCCGGCGACTGCGTGGCCGTCGAGGACTCCAGCAACGGGCTGCGGTCGGCGGCCGCGGCGGGGATGCGGGTGATCGCCGTCCCCCATCCGAGGTATCCGCCCGCTCCCGACGCCCTCGCCCTGGCGACGGCGGTCGCGCGCACCCTCGACGACCTCACCCCCGACCTGGTCGACCACGCGGCCTGACCTCGGGGAGGAGCGAAGGAGCGGGACCCCGCACAGTCCCGCTCCTCGCGCCGCTCTACGAGCGTTCGTCGGGCCCGCGCTGGCCGTCGTAGCCGAGCAGGCGCATCGCCGTCTCCGGGTCCATCGCCGCGGCCAGGAGCTGGGCGCGGGCATTGGCCCTGTCGCGTTCCTGTTCAGCCCGTTTCTGCGAGGTGCGCACCGCCTTCACCGCGATGGCCGCCACGCCGATGCCGACCACCACCGCCACCACGATGATGAACAGCACGAGCAGCACGCCGGGCGACATCGCGCCGACCGCGCTGCCGGTCACGCCCGTGGCGGCCAGCGCGCCGAACAGCGCCAGTCCCGCGAGCGTGATGAGGCTGCCGACGACCACCCACACGGTCGCGGAAGACCTGCGTGCGGGCGACGGCTCCGCCGTACCGAAGGAAGCGGGCCCGAACGACGCCGCACCGAATGAGCCCTGGCCGAAGGGGCCATGGGGCTGGGCGTGGGACTGGGCCTGGGACGGCCCCGCGGTGGTGGAGCCCTGCGACTGGGGCGCCCACGGGACGAACTCGGGGCGCCGGTCGTCAGACACCAGCGCGGCCCCATGGGTCTCGGCGCCGTTGGGAGCGTCGGGCGAGCCCAGCACCTGCACGTCGTAGGACGGCTCGACGAGCTCCGCCTCGACGGTCAAGGGCCCCGGCAGGTTGCGCTCGACCCTGCTGTGCTCGCGGTGCGCCCTGGCGGCGTCGAGGTGGTACTCCTCGATCTCCTCGACGAGCGCGTCCGACCGGTAGATCGAGCCGTCGACCAGCGGCCCCTGCGTGCCTTCGAGCACCGCGACGACGTCCTCGCCGTTGAGCGTCTTGTGCGTCTCCAGCGCGTGGGCCAGGCACAGCACCTCGCGCCGGTGCTCGCGCAGCAGCTCCTCGGTCTGCTCCAGCAGCCTGACGAGGTTGAACTCGACCCGCTCGCTGAGATGCTCGGGGATGACGCCCTCGCGCGGCGCCGGGCTCTGCTCCTGCGCGCCCGGCTGGCCGCGCATCGCCTTGCCCGCGTGGATGCCGAGCTCCTGCAGCGCGGGCAGGGAGGCGATGCCGGTGCCCATGCCCCAGTGCGACTCCATGAGGCCGACGAGGTAGGTCGCCGACATCAGGTCTCCCGAGACGCCCGAGGAGTTGTCGTCGCCGAAGAACATCCGCTCACCGGCCAGTGAGGCGAGCGAGACCATGATGTCCGCCTCGTGCTCGGACTTCCACCGGGTGAACTGGTCCTCGGGCTTGATCGAGGCGACCATGCCCAGGTAGTCGGCACCCTTCTCGATGGTGGCGATGTCGATCTCGAGGTGGTAGCGGGTGCGGTAGGCGACGACCGCGTGGCACGCCTCGTGGACGGCCACCGCGTGCCGTTCACGCTCGATGTACTCCACGTCCTCGGGCGGTCCGAGCTGCTTGAGCCGCTTGGCGCGCAGCACGTCCGACCAGGTGATGACCTCGCGGCCGTCACGGATGGTGGTGATGAGCGCCTCGTTGACCAGGTCCTTGATCGTGGCGCCCGTGGCGTACGGGGTGATGGTGGCCAGCTTGTCGATCTGCTCGTCGGTCAGCTCGTGCTGGACTTTGGCGAAGTAGCCCTGGTAGGTGCGGACCCTTCCCGCCTTGGACGGGTAGCCGACCTTGTAGATGCGGTCGATACGGCCCGGCCGCAGCAGGGCGTCGTCGAGCGCGTCCGGCATGTTGGTCGCCATCATGACCAGGATGCGGTACTTCGGCGGTGGCTTGGGCCGCATGCCGAGCGCGCGCCGGACGAGCCGGTTGAACAGGCCGCGCGGCTTCTTCAGACCCGACAGCTCGGTGAGCAGCGCCTGCAGCGTGCCCATGTCGCCGCCGCCGCCGTTCATGCCGCCGCCCATGAAGAACCTGCTGCTCTCCGTGTCCGGCTGCTTGACCCTGGTGGAGAGGACGGACCTGGACGACTCCGACAGGTAGCCGAAGCCGTGGCAGCCGTCGCCGCTGAAGCCCTGCCCGGGCGGGGTCTGCCCCGCGAGGCGGCCGCGGCGGCCGAGCGAGTCGGCCTCGTCGAAGAAGACGATCACGCCGCCGTAGCGGAGCGCGAGCTTGCGCAGCTTCCTGAACAGCGACTTGACCTTGAGCACGCCGATGCCCATGAACATGTTGATGAACGCGCCAGGGTCGACGAAGACGTACGGCTTGCCCGTCTCGCCCGCCACGGCCTCGGCCATCAGCGTCTTACCGGTTCCCGGCGGCCCCCACAGCAGCAGACCGCTGGGCACGTAGCCGCCGCGCGCCTCGATGGCGTCGGGCTGCTCAAGGAAGACGATGTTCTCCTTGACGCGCTCGACCACGTGGTCCTGGCCCCACACGTCCCTGAACCTGGTCTTGATGTCGTCGGGGTAGTAGGTCTCGATGCCGCCCCTGGACAGGAACCAGAACAGTCCGACGAACTGGAAGATGACGAAGAAGAACGCGAAGGCCAGCTGGGCGACGTACGGCAGCGCCTGGAAGGCCAGCGCGGGGGCCTGGAAGAGGGCCAGGAAGGGGTTGCGGTCGAGGACCGCGCCCAGCACGAGCGCCAGCAGGGTGATCCAGAACACGATCTTGATCACTCTGGCGAGCCTGAACCTCGTCCAGTCGCTGAACTTGCGGTGGGTCCACCGTTCGAAGCCGCCGAAGACGCCCTTGCTCCAGAAGCGGTGGTATCCGGCCGAGCGCTCGCTGACGAAGAAGTGCAGCTGTCTGACGAGTTCGGCGGCCAGCAGGTAGAAGATCCACGGGTGGTTCTCACCGATACGCCGTAATGCGTCGGCGAAGGGCATGATGCCCTCGTAGTCGGCCATCTCCTTCCACGCGAGCACGAGGAAGGCCAGCCCCAGGCCGATCAGGAACTTGCTGCGATCCCAGAAGGCCATCTTCTTGCGGGTCAGGGAGTCGGGATCGTTGGGGCCGCTGCCGGGAGCGCGCAGGCCCTCGTGGTGGGTCGTGGTCACGTTGGCTCCCTCAGCCTGGCATCTTGAGCAGCTTGAAGGACTCGGCGATGCCGTCGAACTCGGCGGCCCTCCTGCTGAAGCAGTCGGCGGTGCAGCGGATCAGCAGCACCGACACGGTCCCGCCGGTCTTGTCGAGGTAGGCCGTCTGGTCGAAGGTCTGGATGGTGTCGCCGATCAGGTAGTTGAAGCGCACGCGCACGCCTCGCGCGCCGTCGTCGAGCGCGATCGGCTGGTCGTTGAGCAGCTCGAACTGGGAGAGCGTGGGCTGCACGCCCGCCTCGGTCAGGCGCTGGGTGTAGGCCTGACGCATCTCCTCGGTCACGGGCAGGATGAAGTCGCGCATCGTGTTGAGCGAGATCATGTTCTTCTGCGGCTCGGTCAACAGGTGAACGGTCGAGTAGACGAACGGATCCTGGGAACCCAGCAGGTGGTCCGCGCCCGGTTCGGCGGCCTGGTCGAAGGCGGTCGACCAGACGAGCTGCTTGCGCAGCTTGGCCGTCTCGGAGCTGGGATGGTCACCGCTGAGCAGGAGATCGATCTTCGTGGAATCGATCTTCGAGAAGGAGGAGGGCACCTTGAAATAGGTGGTCCCTTCCCTGTCGCGCACGTAGGTGTATTCCGCCTGACCGCAGGCGGCGATTCCGGCCATCAGGAAGGCCGCGACCGTGGTCGCGGCCATTTTCGTCCAAGCCCGTGCCTCTTTCACCAGGGCTTACCTCCGCGTTACCCGCCAACGCATTGGTTGTGCCCGTTTTTGGCGGCTAATCTCCTCTTGGGAGCCCAGAAGTCTTGACCAAATTGCGGCCGTCTATCGGCTTCGTTTGTTACAGATCACGAAGCGGGCGGGGAAAGTCCGAATCAAGACCTCCTTTGCCCGTCCCTACCCTGTCGCAACGTTTGCGCAACCGCGTGGCGGTCAAGATCTCTTGGCGAAGGGCCTATCCCTTCGCGCGGAACTGGCGAAGGATTAGGAGCTTCGGACCCCCCTCCTGCCTCGCTCGGAGCCCGATATGAACGAACCGATCAACTTCGCCATGACCGTGGAGCACCTGTTCGCCGAGGTGTGGGCGCGCGAGGCGATCAGCGACCGCGACCGCCGGTTGCTGCTGATCGGCCTGCTGGTCGGTCAGGGCCTCGACCAGGCGGTCGAGGTGCAGCTCGAGACCGCGTTGCGCACCGGCGACCTCAGCGTGGAGGAGCTGAGGGAGACGGTCGTCTTCCTCACCCATTACGCGGGGTGGGCGCGGGGAGCGCGGCTCAACGGCCAGGTGGAGGACCTGATCGACCGCGTGCTCATGGACTGATCGTCGCGGCGACCGTGGCGCCCAGCTCCCAGCACGCGTCCAGATCCGCCTTCGTCACGGCGCCGATGACCACGACGGGCGCCGCGGCCCGCTCCCAGCCGAGCCCCCCGGTGATCGACTCCACGCCGCGCAGCGCTCCCGTGACGTCGTTGTTGCCGTGCACGTACAGCCCGTACGGCAGGCGCCGCGTCTCCTCCAGGCACGGGTAGTAGATCGTGTCGAAGAAGTGCTTGAGCGCGCCGCTCATGTAGCCGATGTTGGCCGGGGTGCCGAGAATGACCGCGTCGGCGGTGAGGACGTCGGAGGCGGTGGCGTTCAGCGCGGCCCTGGTGACGACCTCGACGCCCTCGATCTCGTCGGTCGTCGCGCCCTCGCGCACCTTCTCCAGCAGCTCGTGGGTGGCGGGCGAGGCGGTGTGGTGGACGATCAGCAGCCTGCTCACGGGGCCTTCACCTGGTACAGCGGGCCCTGAAGGCTGAGCGCGTAGAGCTCGCCGTCGTGGCCCTGCCCGAACGACGACAGCTGCTCGACCCTGCCCACCTCGACGCCCTTGGCCGGGTTGTCGGCGGGGGCCGCCTTCACCCATCCGGCGCAGAAGTCGCCGTAGAGGAAGCGGCCCTTCAGACCCGGGATCTCGGCGCCTCTGTAGACGTAGCCGGCGATGACCGAGCAGTTGCCGCCCTCATGGAGGGGGTAGGTGATGACGGGCTTGGTGGCGTCGGCGGCCTTCACCTCCGTGTCGAAGGGGCGCGCGCCCTCGAAGCCGTTCCATCCGTAGTTGCGGCCGCCCCGGCCCTTGGGCTCGTGGTCGACCTCTTCCCACGCGTCCTGGCCGACGTCGCCCATCCAGAGGTCGCCGGTCTGCTTGTCGAAGGTGAACCGCCACGGGTTGCGCAGGCCGTACGCCCAGATCTCCGGCTTGGCCCCGGCCCGGCCGACGAACGGGTTGTCCTTCGGGACCGTGTACGGCTCGCCGCGCGGGTCGACGCGCAGGATCTTGCCCAGCCAGGTGCCCAGGTTCTGGCCGTTGCCGTGCGGGTCGCCTCCGCTGCCGCCGTCGCCGAAGGCGATGTAGAGGTAGCCGTCGGGCCCGAAGGCGAGCTGACCGCCATTGTGGTTGGCGTACGGCTGGTCCTGGGTGAGCACCTCGCGCCGGCCGCTGACTTTGACGCCGTCGAAGGCCCACTCGGTGACGTGGGTGTCGCCCTGGGCGTCGGTCCAGTCGAGGTAGAGCCACTTGCCGGTCGGATGGAAGGCCACCCCCAGCAGGCCCTGCTCGTTGCCGCCGCTGACCTCGCCTGACAGGTCGACGACCACCGTCTGCCTGCCGTCCTTGAGCGAGCGCAGCCTGCCGCCCTGCTCGGCGACGTAGAGGGCGTCGTCGCCCGCGCGCACGGCGAAGGCGACAGGCTGGTCGAACTGGGCGATCTCGGTGAACTCCAGCTTCGCGGGCAGGGCGGCCGGAGCCACCGCCCCCGATGGGGTGGCGGTGGCGGTGGCGGAGAGTGCCGGCGTGGGGGGCCGGGAGGCATCCGGCGCCGGCTCTCGCGCCACGGGCCGGCCGGCGGAGCAGGCGGTCAGCACCACGACCAGGGCGGCGGCGGGAAGCGCTTGGCGCACGCTGTCGATCCTCTCATGCGATCTCGTCACAGTGCGTCTACTCGTCCGCATCGCCGAAGGTTCTGCCCTGACCCGCCACGCGCCACGCCGGAGATCGTCCGCGCCGTGCGGGGAGCGTCTGGGACGGGCGTTACGCTGGCCGTATGCCTACCGCATTGATCACTGGCGCGACCGCCGGCATCGGCGCGGCGTTCGCGCGCCGACTGGCCGCCGACGGTTTCTCGCTGGTCCTCGTCTCCCGCGACGAAGCCCGGCTGGCCGAGGCCGCCGACCGGCTCAAGCAGAGGTACGGCGTCGCCGTCGAGATCCTGCCCGCCGACCTGGCCACCGACCAGGGCCTGGAGGACGTCGAGGCCCGGCTGCGCGACGGCGTCGACTTCCTCGTCAACAACGCGGGCTTCGGCCACCCTGGTCACTTCCTCGAGGTGCCGGTCGAGGACGAGGTGCGCATGCTCAAGGTCCACTGCGAGGCCGTGCTCAGGCTCACGCTCGCCGTGCTGCCCGGCATTCGCTCCCGTGGGAGGGGCGCGGTGATCAACGTGGCGTCCGTGGCCGCCTTCTTCAACCGCGGCACGTACAGCGCCTCCAAGGCGTGGGTGGTCAACTTCAGCGAGTCGACGGCCGTCGAGGTGGGCGACCCGAAGATCCGGATCATGGCGCTGTGTCCAGGGTTCGTGCGCACCGAGTTCCACCAGCGGGCCTCGATGGACGTCTCGGCCATTCCCGGATTCATGTGGCTGAAGGCCGATGACGTGGTCGACGAGGCGATGCGGGACCTGGCGCGCGGCAAGCTGGTCTCGATCCCCGACCTGCGGTACAAGCTGGTCGTCGCGGTGGGCAGGCTCCTCCCGCGCGGGATCGCCCAGCAGGTGTCCAACACGCTCGGCCGCAGGTAGCCGGCGCTCAGGCGGGGGCCGCGGCGCGCTCGTCGGCGATGGAGGGGACGACCTCGGGCACCGGGGCCTGGCGGAACACCACGAGCGCGGCGCAGGCCAGGGCGGTCACTCCCAGCACGCCGTACATGAGCCGGTAGTCCACGACCCCGATGAGCGCCGCGCCCGTGGCGATCGAGGCGGTCTGGGTGATCGTGGTGAGCGTGCCCGTCGCCGCGCCCACGCGTCCCTGGAGCCTGGAGGGCACGTAGAGGTGCAGGGCGGTGGCGAGGGCGACGGAGAAGAGCGGGATCGCCAGGCCGTAGAGCGCCGCCCCCGCGAGGAACAGCACCGCCGACGGCGCCAGGAACGCGCCCGCGCCCAGCGCGAAGAGCGCGTAGCCCGCGCCGGAGCCGCGCGACTCCCCCAGCCGTTTGACGAGCATGCCCGCCAGCAACCCGCCGACGACCGATCCCGCCCCCTGGACGGTGGTGAGCACGCCGAAGAAGGCGGCGGGCTTGCCGAGGCCGCGTTCGATGGCGGCGAAGGCGGCGGTGTCCATGAGACCCGCGGTGGCCATGAAGATCGCCTCGGCCATGGCCAGCCTGCCCAGGAGAGGCACCCGCCACAGGTAGCGGAACCCCGCGGTGAGGGAGGGAAGGAACGGCTCGCCCGCGGGTTCGGGAGCCGACTCGACGATCTTGAGGGATACGAGGAAGAGGATGGCGACGACGAAGGTCGCGGCGTCGACGACGGCGAGCACACCACCGCCGAAGGTGAGGTAGACGGCCGCCCCGACGACGGGTGACAGGATGCGCACGCCCTGCCGCACGGTGATGAGGGCGGCTCTCGCACTGGCGGCCTCGTCCGAGGGCAGCAGGTCCTTCAGCAGTCCGCCGTAGGCGGGGACGGAGAAGGTGACGCCGTAGGCGAGGGCGACGGCGTAGAGGATCCACAGCTGGTCGGCCGAGCGCACCAGCAGCAGGGCCGTGACGACCAGGGCCATCGCGGCGTTCATCGCGATCAGCAGCGGCTTGCGGCGCACGCGGTCCACCACGTGGCCGTAGAGGGGCGAGAACAGCCCCGGCAGGGCGAGGCACAGGAAGATCAGGCCCGCGGCGGAGTCGGACCCCGTGAGGTCCTTGGCCCAGATACCGAGCGACAGGTAGAGCGCGCTGTCGCCGAAGCTGGAGACGGCGTCGCCGGCCAGCAGGCGGCGGAAGAGCGGGTTGCGCAGCGCGGTCACCGGTCGCCGCCTTCCTGCTCGCTGGAGGCACCGGCTTCCTGGACGGGAAGACCGGACAGCAGGATGCGTACGAACCGGGCGTCCTCGGGGACGGGCGCCTCGCCCTTGGCGCGCGCGATGTACGGCGCGAGCACCTCCATCAGGCGCTCGCCCACCTCGCCCAGTTCCCGGGCGGTCAGCGGAGCGGTGACGCCGCTGAGAAAGGCCGCGGCGCGCCACTCGGGTGCGGCCGAGGCGCGGATCTGTGACCAGTCGAGCATCCTGCCGGCCTCGCGCTCGACGAACACGCGCTCCAGCTCGGCCGCGGCGACGCCACCGTGGCCGGCCGACCAGCTCTGCTCCAGGTCGGCGACCTTCCACGGCCGCTCGCGGCCGTCGCCGCTCGAGGCCTCGACGACGTAGCCGTACTTGGCCAGCTGACGCAGATGGAACGAGCACGACGCCTGGGTGGAGCCGAGATGCCTGGCGCACTCGGCGGCGGTGGCGGGACCGATGCGGCCGAGCAGGTCGATCAGGTCGAGGCGCAGGGGGTGTGCCAGCGCGCGCATCGCACGCGGATCGGTGATCTTCACATCCTCAAAGATAGCTTTGGCATTTGGAGATGTCAAAGACTTCTTTGGCTTTTGCGCGCTCGTCCGAAGGAATGCCACGTCGGGACGGGGAGGCCGGAAAACACGATCCCCCCGCCGCGGGAGGGGGTCGCGGCGGGGGGACGATCGTGGATCGGCTTAGCGGTTGGCCTCGTGGCCGATCGCCAGGCCGCTGACGGAGTCGAAGAAGTGCAGGTTGTGGGTGTCGACGACCAGGTCGATGGACTGACCGGGGCGCACGTGGCTGCGGGCGTTGACGCGGGCGGTCCACAGCGACTTGTCGCCGACCAGCGGCAGCGTGGCTTCCTCTTCGTCACCGGCGTCCTGGGCCGCGACGGTGTCCTTGTGCTCGACCGGCGGGGCGTCGATCAGGAACAGGACGTTGATCTCGGAGCCGAGCTCCTCGGTGACCTCCGCCTTGGCGGGCAGGGTGGCCCAGCCGTTGGCGTGGTTGCCGGCGGCGCTGGCGTCCTCGAAGTCGGAGGGGCGGATGCCGAGGATGAGCGACTTGCCGATGTACTGGTCGAGGCCGGGCTTGTCGCTGAAGGAGGACTCGGGGATCGGCAGCTTGAAGCCGGCGAAGGTGACAGCCGCGCCGTCCCCGTCGCGGACCAGCTCGGCGGTGACGAAGTTCATCGAGGGCGAGCCCATGAAACCGGCGACGAACAGGTTGACCGGCTTGTCGAACAGGTTCTGCGGGGTGTCGACCTGCTGGAGCAGACCGTCGCGCAGCACGCAGACGCGGTCGCCGAGGGTCATGGCCTCGACCTGGTCGTGCGTGACGTAGACGGTGGTGACCCCGAGGCGCTCGTGCATCTGGTTGAGCGAGGCGCGCATGGAGACGCGGAGCTTGGCGTCCAGGTTCGACAGCGGCTCGTCCATGAGGAAGGCCTGCGGCTCGCGGACGATGGCGCGGCCCATGGCCACACGCTGGCGCTGACCACCGGAAAGGGCGGCGGGCTTGCGCTTGAGGTAGGTCTCGAGGCCGAGCATCTTGGCGGCCTCGTTGACGCGCTTCTGGATCTCCGGCTTGGGCATCTTGCGGAGCTTCAGACCGAAGGCGAGGTTCTCCTCGACGGTCATGTGGGGGTAGAGCGCGTAGTTCTGGAACACCATCGCGATGTCGCGGTCCTTCGGAGGCAGGTGGTTGACCACCTTGTCGCCGATGGAGATCTCGCCGCCGCTGATGTCCTCGAGTCCCGCGATCATCCGCAGCGCGGTCGACTTGCCGCAACCGGAGGGGCCGACGAGCACCATGAACTCGCCATCCTTGATCTCAAGGTTGAGCCCGTTCACGGCCTTCACGCCACCGGCGTAGATCTTGTCGACGTTTGACAGAACGATGGATGCCATCACAGTCCTTCGCGCAACGCGGGCCGGAACCCGGACGTTCGTGGGGGTCGCCACTCACTGTGGATACGTTTTCATGCATCTCACCCGAAAGGGACATCCCTGTCAAGGGACCAGGCGATGTTATCCATTCGAGCTGGAAACCCTACGGAACAGATGATGGAATCGTTTCCATGAAGCGCACCACCATCAAGGACGTGGCAGAGGCGGCAGGCGTCGGCGTCGCCACCGTCTCCCGGGTGCTGTCCGGTGGATCGGCCAGCGCCGAGACCCGCGAGCGGGTGCTCGCGGTGGCCGCGCATCTCGACTACCGCCCCAGCGCGCTGGGGCGGAACCTGCGCCAGCAGCGCACGGGCGGCATCGGCCTGCTCGTGCCCGACCTGACCGACACCCTGTACGGCAGGCTCGCCGAGGGCGTGCTCGCGTGCGCCCGCTCGGCGGGCGAGCCCGTCGTGGTCGGCTCGACGGGCGACGACCCCGAGCAGGAGGCCGAGCTCATCGGCATGCTCCTGGAGCAGAGCGTCGACAGGGTGATCGCGGTACCCTCGGGCGACGCCGAGGCGTGGGGCCCCGCCATCAGGGCGGGCATGACGGTCGTGTTCGTCGGCGAGCAGCCCGAGGAGGAGCCAGGCGACGACGACCCTCTTGACGAGCTCCTGCTGCTCGACGGGGTCAGGACACCGCCAAAGCCTGACGGCGCCATCCCGACCGTGCTGGCCGACGACCGCTCGGGCGTCCGCACGGCGGTGCAGTACCTCAAGGGCCTCGGCCACCGCCGCATCGCCTACCTCGGCGGCCCGGGGCATCCCCGACGCGTGGCCGCCTTCAGGGAGGCGCTGGGCGAGCTGGCCGACGAGGAGCTGATCGTGTTCGCCGGCGGCGGCCGCGACTCGGCCTATGCCGCCGCCTCTGGCCTGCTGCAGCGCCACCGCGACGTCACGGCGCTGCTCGCGGGCGGCAACCGGCTGGGCGAGGCCGCCGTGCTCGCCTCGCGCGAACTCGGCCTGCGCATCCCCGGCGACCTGTCGCTGGTGATGTACGACGACGTGCCATGGGCCGAGTTGTGCTCGCCCCCGCTGACCGTCATCGCCCAGCCCGGCCAGGACCTCGGCTACCGGGCGGCCGAGCTGGTGCTCAGGGCCGGCGCCCGCCGCCCGCGCGGTGTGCTGCTGCCCACCGAGCTCATCGTGCGCGGGAGCTGCGGGCCTCGCCCGTGAGGTAGACCCAGGCGCCCTCGCGCCTGGTGAACCTGCTGACCTCGCGCATCTCCCCCGCCTTGCCCGCCTGGCTGTAGCGGGCGCGGAACTCGACGGTCCCCTCGGCGTCGCCCGCGCCGCCACCGCTGGTGCTCACGATCGACAGCTTCTTCCACCGCAGGAAGGGCTCGAACGTCACCTCCGCCGGCCTGGTCGAGGGATGCCAGCTGCGGAGCAGGTAGGCGGCGTCGCCCACGGCGAAGGCGCTGAAGCGCGAGCGCATGAGCTGCTCGGCCGTCTCGGCCGCCGCCTCGCCGCGGTGCAGCCGCCCGCAGCACTGCTCGTAGGCCGCGGGCAGCGCGCACGGGCAGGACTCTCCACTCACAGGAGCTTTTCGATCGCCGTGACGACGGCGGGGTCGGAAGGCTCGACGCCGGGCCTGAACCTGGCCACGACCGACCCTTCGCGGTCGACCAGAAACTTCTCGAAGTTCCACTGGATGTCGCCGGCCGCGCCATCGGCGTCGGGCGTGCCGGTCAGCTCGTCGTAGAGCGGGTGGCGGCCCTCGCCGTTCACCTCGGACTTCTCCAGCAGCGGGAAGTCGACGCCGTAGGTGGTGGAGCAGAACTCCTGGATCTCCTCCGCCGAGCCGGGTTCCTGGCCCATGAACTGGTTGCACGGCACGCCGACCACGGTGAAGCCGCGCGGGCCATACTCCTGCTGAAGCTCGACCAGGCCGGTGTACTGCGGGGTCAGGCCGCACCTGGAGGCCACGTTCACGATGAGCAGGGCCTTGTCGCCGGCGAGCTCGGCCAGCGTGGCCGGGACGTCCGCGAGCGTGCGGACCGGGATGTCACGGAGATTCATGATCCGACCCTACTCCCCCCGGAAATGTGACAGAGTCCACTTTTTCCTGGCAAAAGCCCTGAACAACCATAGATCACGATCTTTACCAACGATCTACCTTTTCATGGTCAATTAGCGACAAACGACTTCCCTGCGGCAGGGTGACGCAGTCCCCCGAACCCTTCGAAGGGAAAACCGCATGCCTACGCTCCGCCGTACCAGTGCCTTGCTCCTGACCGCCACGTTCGTGGTGTCGGGAGCGGGAACCGCGACGGCCGCGCACGCGGACAGCAGCACCGGCAGTGTCAGCAGTGTGAGGAACAAGGCGATCGCCAGGACCATGGTGGCGGGCAAGGGCTGGGGCAGGGCGCACTACGCCTGCCTGGAGCGACTCTGGGCCCGGGAGAGCGGCTGGAACCACAGGGCCGGCAACGGCTCGGGGGCCTACGGCATCCCGCAGGCGCTCCCTGGACACAAGATGGCCAGCGCCGGCCGCGACTGGCGCACGAACCCCAGGACGCAGATCAAATGGGGCCTTTCCTACATCAAGCAGAGATACGGCTCGCCGTGCGCAGCCTGGTCTCACTTCCAGTCACGCGGCTGGTACTGATCTCCGCGTCCGCTGTTCGAATAATCATGGTCAGCTCGTCGCCGGGCCGACTCAAGGCGACGCCGCTCAGCGGCAAATTCCTCCTCTTCCCCGGTCTCAGGTCACGCACCTGTGGCGACACGGCGTATTAGAAACCGCCTAGAGACATCGTCGCGGCGCCTTCCGGGCCGTCCAGGTAGATCGGACGGGAAAGGACTCGAAAGGCCGCGCGGGACCATCCTCGTCCGAGCCACGGGCGCGGGTCGGCAGGACCCCTGCTTCACAGGAGCCCGCCCGCACGCGACCGGACAGCAAGGATCAAGTTGGACAGCAAACGCGCTCTCGCTCTGGTGATCGCCTCGGCCGCGTTCACCGGCGGGACATCCACGATCGCCCTGGCCGACACGGAGTCGCCCGGGACGATCCACCAGCAGACCTGGTCGCCAGGAAGGGTCCACCAGCGGACCTGGACGGTACAGGCGTTGCCCCACGTGATCCATCAGGCCACGTGGGAGACCAAGGCCAAGCCGAAGGCGCGGCCCATGCTGCCGGGCAAGGACACGAACAAGCGGATCGCGCTCGACCTCGTGGTGCAGAGGGCGTGGTCGATGCGTGAGTTCCAGTGCCTGGACAGCCTCTGGACCAGGGAGAGCAACTGGAACCACCGGGCTCACAACCCCAGCTCAGGGGCGTATGGCATCCCGCAGGCACTGCCGGCGGGCAAGATGTCGGGCGTCGGAAGCGACTGGCGGGACAATCCCACCACCCAGATCCTCTGGGGCCTGAAGTACATCGAGGGCCGTTACGGCAGGCCGTGTGGCGCCTGGGGTCACTTCAGGTCGCACAACTGGTACTAGGCAGCCGCCGAGGGGAAGTGGCGCCTGCCTCGGGAGGGCACCCGGGCTCAGCCCCGGGTGCCTTTCCTTTCCAGATGGACGGCGATGGACTGGATGAGCAGTTCGAGGCCGAAATCGAACTCCTCCTCGTGATCGCACGAGCCCAGCAGTGATGCCAGCTCGCTGACCTGGGGGAACAGCTCCGGGTCCACGTCGCCGACCGGGGCCGCGCCGGGGACGGGCGCGAAGGTCGGCGTGACGCCCACCTCGCGCAGCAGCGAGCCGATCACGTAGGCGATGAACAGGCGCAGCATGCGCACCGCGTCGGCGCCGTCGAAGCCCGCCTGGCGCAGCGTGGTCAGCGCCCGCTCGACGGGGAACAGTCCCGCGTTGGAGTGGAGCTGTCGGCTGACCACCAGCATCGTGGAGCGCGGGTAGTGGTGGGCGATCTGCCGGAAGGCCCTGGCCTGCATGCGCACCCTGTCGGTCCAGTGGGCCCCCGGGTCGTCGGTGAACTCGATCTGCGACAGCACCGACTCGGCGACGCCGTCGAGCAGCGAGGCCTTGTTCGGCACGTGGTTGTAGAGCGACATGACGCCGACGTTCAGGTCGGAGGCGATCCTGCGCATGGACACCGCGTCCGCGCCCTCACGCTCGATGAGGTCGATCGCGGCGGCGACGATGCGCGCGCGGGAGAGCGGCTCACTGGGCATAGCTCATTCTATTGACGCACGTACACCGTACGTGCAACTCTCGAGGCATACGTACGGTGTACGTCCCCCTGGAGGCCGCATGTCGACGCACGATCTCTACACGATCCCCGCAGAGCTCTCCACGTGGAACGTGGATATGGCCGGGTCCAGCCGCTTCACATGGGAGTACGACGACGGCAGGGACCGCATGCTCGCCCTGTACCAGAAGGGCAAGGACAAGCAGTGGGACTCTGTGAAGAGGATCGACTGGGGCCTCGAGGTCGATCCTTACGACGTGCTCGGCATCCCCGACAACACCATCGCCATCTACGGCACGCCGCTGTGGGAGCGCATGGACGCCAAGACCCGTGCGGAGGTGCGCAGGCACGGGGCCTCGTGGCAGTTCTCCCAGTTCCTGCACGGCGAGCAGGGCGCCATGATCTGCTCGGCCCGGATCGTGGAGTCGGTGCCCGACCTCGACTCCAAGTTCTACGCCGCCACCCAGACGATGGACGAGGCCAGGCACGCCGAGACCTACGCGCGCTTCCTGCAGGAGAAGGTGGGGCTGGCCTACCCGATCAACGAGCACCTCAAGGCGCTGCTCGACTCCACGCTCTCCGACTCCAGGTGGGACATGCCGTACCTGGGGATGCAGGTGCTGATCGAAGGGCTCGCGCTGGCGGCGTTCGGCGTCATGCGCGACATCACCACCAAGCCGCTGCCCAAGCAGATCCTGGCCTACGTCATGCAGGACGAGGCCAGGCACGTCGCGTTCGGCCGGATGGCGCTGCGCGACTACTACAAGAACCTGTCGGAGAGCGAGCTGCGCGAGCGCGAGGACTTCGTCATCGAGGGCTGCTACCTGATGCGCGACCGGCTGCGCGGCAGGGAGACGTGGGAGACGCTCGGCCTGTCGCAGGCCGAGGTGGCCGAGGCGATGGAGGCCGTCGACCGGTCGGAGTACCTGCGGCTGTTCAGGTCGCTGCTGTTCAGCAGGATCGTGCCGTGCGTCAAGGACATCGGCCTGTGGTCGCCGCGCCTGCAGCAGGCGTACGCGGACATGGGCGTGCTCGAGATGGCGGGTCAGTCGCTCGAGGCGCTCATGAAGCAGGACGAGGACATCGCCGACAAGCTCGACGCCGAGCGCTTCGCCGCCGAGGAGGCCGAGCGCCACGCCGAGGTCGCCGAGACCATCGCCATGGGCTCCACCTCCTGACCCTCCCCGCCTCCTGACCCCGGCTACCCGGCAGGGTGGACGCGGGCGATGACCTCTCTCAGCACCTCCACCAGGCCGTCGATGTCCTCCTCCGTCGTGCGCCAGTTGACGATCGCGGGGCGGAGGGCGGTCATCCCCCTGTAGGTGGTCGTGCCCGCGTAGTAGCGGCCGTCGGCGATCAGCTCCTCGCCGATGCGGCGGTTCAGCTCGTTCAGCTCGCCGTCGGCCACGCCCTGCGGCGCGTAGCGGAAGCACACCACGCAGAGCGTCACGGGGGCCAGCAGTTCCAGGTCGGGGGCCTTCTCCACGGCCTCGCCCAGGCGCAGGGCCAGGTCGTGGTGGCGGTCGACGAGCTGGGCGTAGCCCTGCCTGCCGTACGCGCGCAGGGTCGCCCAGATGGGCAAGGCCCGCGCCCTGCGGGAGGACTCGGGGCCGAGGTTGTTGTAGTTGACGTCGGCGGGCAGGTAGTGGGCGCCCCACGCGCCGAACGACCTGAACATCAGGTCCTCGTCGTGGACGAAGGCGAAGCCGCTCTCGTAGGGGACGTTCAGCCACTTGTGGCCGTCGGCGGCGACGGAGTGGGCGCGCTCGACGCCCGCCACGAGGTGGCGCAGGCGCGGCGAGGCGGCAGCGAACAGGCCGAAGGCGCCGTCCACGTGCAGCCATGCGCCGTACCGCTCCGCGAGGTCGGCCAGGTCGGCGATGGGGTCGAAGTCGCCGGTGTTGACCTCGCCCGCGTTCCCGACGATCACGGCGGGGCCGTCGAGCTCGGACAGCGCCCGTTCCATCGCGGCCAGGTCGACCCTGCCCGCGTCGTCGCGGGCGCACACCGTCACGCCGTCGCGGCCGACGCCGAGGATCTGCAGCGCCTTGCGGCTGCTGGGATGGATGTAGCCGCTCGCCAGCACCGGCATCCGCGGCAGACCCGCCAGGCCCTGCGAGGTGATGTCGGCGCCGTGCCTCTCGCCCCACCACTGCCGCGCGCACGTCAGGCCGGTCAGGTTGGCGAAGGTCGCGCTCGGCGTCAGCACTCCCCCGTACGGCTCGGGCAGCCCGCACAGGTCCTTCAGCCAGGCCAGCACGACCTTCTCCGCCCTCGCGGCCAGCGGAGAGGTCAGGTGCAGGCCGCTGGCCTGGTCGAGCAGCGCGGTCACCCAGTCGCCCGCCTGCGCGGCAGGGGTGGCGCCGCCGACGACGAAATGGAAGAAGCGCGGGCCGGAGGTCTGGGTGGAGGCCCGGGTTCCCACGGCCAGCAGCTCCTCGACGGCCGCGAGCGTGCCCTCGCCCTTCTCGGGGAGCGGCCCGTCGAGAAGGTCCATGAGATGGTCGGCCGCGTGGTCGTGGACGGGGCGGTCGGTCAGCGTGCCGAGGAAGGGGGCGGCGGCGCGGGCGACGAGGTCAAGGGCCGCGGGGGCGGCGTCACGCTCGAACAGTGGATCACTCATGTCGGGATTGTGCATGACATGTCACCTCAGAGGGAGGCGCAGCACGAGGCGGGCGCCTCTGACGCGGGCGTCGGCCGCCCGGAGCGTGCCACCGTGCGCGATGGCGATGTCGCGGGCGATGGGCAGGCCGAGGCCGGTGCCGCCGGTGTCGCGCGAGCGGGCGGAGTCGAGCCTGGTGAACCGCCGGAAGACCGCCTCGCGCTGTTCGGCGGGGATGCCGGGACCGTCGTCCGCGACCTCGACGACGGCGTCGGAGCCGTCGCGCGTGACGGTGACGTGGACGGCGCTCTCGCCGTACCGGTCGGCGTTGGACAGCAGGTTGGTGAGCAGCCTGTCGAGCCGGAGCCTGTTGCCGCGCACCATGAGGCCCGGCTCGATCGAGGTCGTGAACGGCAGGCGGGACGGGCGCCTGTCGATCTCGTCGGCCACCAGTTTGCCGAGGTCGAGGACCTCGTCGGGCGGTCGCACGCCCGCGTCGAGGCGCGCCATGAGCAGCAGGTCCTGGACGATCGCCGACAGTCGCCTGGCGTCGCCGAGCACCTCCTGCAGGGTCCTGTCGCAGTCCTCGCCCTCGGGCGTGCCCTCCAGCCGTACCAGCATCGCGGTCAGCGGCGTGCGCAGTTCGTGGGAGGCGTCGGAGACGAAGCGGCGGTGGCGGTCGACCGCGTCCTCCAGGCGCGTCAGCGTGTCGTTGACGGTGATCGCGAGCTCGGCCACCTCGTCGCCGGTATCGGGCACCGGCATGCGGTCGCTGAGGTCGGTGGCGCTGATCTGCTCCAGGCCCGATCTGATGCGTTCGACGGGGGCGAGGACCCTACCGACGCCGATCCATGTGGCCCATGCCATGAGCGCGAGCAGGAGGCTCGCGGCGAGGGTGAAGATCGCGGCCATGAAGGGAGCGTTCAGCGCGATCGACTCCGTGACCGCGGCGTAGGCGATGACCGGGCCGTAGGGAGTCGACCTGTTGCTGGTGCCGACGACGATCATGCACGCCTCTCCGCCCTTGCCGCACACCCGCGTCTGCACCCTGGTGTCGCCGGCCTCGGGCCGCGCGGTGGTGAGCGGGGGCCGGCCCTTCAGCGCGGCGCCGGCCGCCACCACCCTGCCGTCGGCGTCCACGACCTGCAGGAGCGGCACGTCGTGCTGCGGCGGGATCGGGCCGCGCATCGGCGCGTCGTCGACGAGGAGGGTGACCTGCCTGCTGGCCTGGTCCGCGCGGTCGACCTGCTGGGCGCGCACCCAGGAGGGGACGGTCAGGCAGAGCGCCACGACGCCGACGAGCAGGATGACACCGAAGCCGGCCACGGTGGCGGCCGTCATGCGGGCTCTGATCGATCGCGGACGCAATCTACTGAACTGCACCTTTCCACCGTCACCGACGGGGCATCACGTGCGGGTCTGGGTGTGGCATGGACACCGTCGCGCTCGGGTCAAACCCGGGAAGGCTCACCGCGGTCGTGCTGTCGAGGTCCTCGGACCCGGTGATACGCCCGGACATGCGGCTGAGCGTCTCAGCGATGGCAGTGGGCCCGTGCCGGCCAGTTGAATACGTGCATGCGAATCATCTTGAGTCTCTCCGCACTCGCGACCGGACTGGTCGCCGGCACCTACTACGGCTTCTCCATCGCGGTCATGCCGGGTCTCGCGGCCGTCGACGACCGCGCCTTCGTCACCGTCATGAACCAGATCAACACCGCCATCATCAATCCGGCCTTCCTCGTGCCTTTCCTGGCCGCGGTGGTCCTGCCCATCTGGGCACTGGTCCGTCACCGCCGCGCCAGACCTGCCGTCCTGTGGATCCTGGCGGGATTGGCTCTTTACCTGATCGGTTTTGTGACCACCTCGGCGATCAACGTCCCGCTCAACGACGGGCTCGCCGCGGGGACCGTCACGAGAGAGCAGTTCGAGGGCCCGTGGGTGGCGTGGAACCTCGTCAGGGCCGTCTTGTCGACCGCCGCGACCGCCTGCCTCGTGGCCGCGATGGTGCGTTCCAGGAGCGAGAAAATGGATTGATCCCAAGGTTTAATCTAGAACCGATGCCTCCCGATACGAACGTTCCCAGCCGTCCCCTGCTCTCCTCCAACTCCCTGTGGCGTATGCGGTCCTACCTACGCCCCCACGTCGGCAAGCTGGTGTTCATCTGGCTGGTGGCCATCCTCGGAATCGCCGCCAGCATCACCTTTCCCCTTGTGGGCAAGGAGGTGATCGACGCCAGGCAGACGGCCGACCTGCTCCCTCTGGGGCTCCTGGCCGTGGGTGTCGGCGTCGCGGAAGCCTTGATGATCTTTCTCAGGCGATGGGTGCAGACCAAGCCCGTCCTCGGCCTCGAGACCGAGATCCGCGACGACCTCTACGAGCACCTGCAGCGCCTGCCGATGGGCTTCCACAACGAGTGGCAGTCGGGCCAGCTGCTCTCGCGCGCCACGACCGACCTGTCGACCATCCGCCGCTTCCTCGGTTTCGGCATGCTCTTCCTGGTCATGAACGTCATTCAGCTGACCACGGTGACGATCGTGCTGCTGAACATGTACTGGCCCCTCGGCCTGCTGGTTGCCGCCTCCGCCATCCCCATCGTCTGGGTGTCGCTGCGCTTCGAGAAGAAGTACATCAAGATCTCCCGCCAGGTCCAGGACGAGCAGGGCGACCTCGCCACGCTCGTCGAGGAGTCGGCGATCGGGATCCGCACGATCAAGGCGTTCGGCCGCCGCCACCACGTCTTCGACACCTTCGACGACTCCGCGCGCAAGGTCTACGCCACCTCGATCGACAAGGTGGGGCTCTCGGCCCGCTTCTTCACCTTCCTCGAGGTGATCCCGAACCTCACGCTCGCCCTGGTCCTGCTGCTGGGTGCGCTGGCGGTGGGTTCCGGCTCGCTCTCGCAGGGCTCCCTCGTCGCGTTCACCACGCTGGTGCTGCAGCTGGTCTGGCCGATCGCGAGCCTCGGCTACATCCTGGCGATGGCGCAGGAGTCGATGACCTCCGCCGACCGTGTCATGGAGGTCATGGACACCGTCCCCTCCATCGAGGACGGCACGGAGACGATCGAGCACCCGCGCGGCCATCTGCGGCTGGAAGGCGTGGGCTTCCGCTTCCCCGGCGCCGACCGGCCGGTGCTCCACGACGTCTGGCTGGACGTACGGCCGGGCGAGACGGTGGCCGTCGTGGGCGCGACGGGTTCGGGCAAGACCACGCTGACCGCGCTCGTCCCCCGGCTGATCGACGTGACCTCGGGAAGGGTCACCATCGACGGCCACGACGTGCGCGACCTGAAGCTGAGCACGCTGAGGGAGGTGGTGGCCACCGCGTTCGAGGAGCCCACGCTGTTCTCGATGAGCGTGCGCGAGAATCTCACGCTCGGCCACCGCGACGCCTCCGACGACGACCTGCGCGAGGCGCTCGAGGTGGCGCAGGCGACGTTCGTCCACGACCTGCCGTGGGGCCTCGACACCCGCATCGGCGAGCAGGGCATGTCGCTGTCGGGCGGTCAGCGGCAGCGCCTGGCGCTGGCGAGAGCCGTCCTGTCCAAGCCGAAGATCCTCGTCCTCGACGACACGCTGTCGGCGCTGGACGTGGAGACCGAGGCGCTGGTCGAGGAGGCGCTGCGCCACGTGCTGCGTGACGCGACGGGCATCGTGGTCGCGCACCGCGCCTCGACCGTGTTGCTCGCCGACAAGGTGGCGCTGCTGCGCGACGGCACGATCACCCATGTCGGCAGGCACCAGGACCTGCTGGCCGAGGTGCCCGAGTACCGCTCGCTGCTGGCGCAGGACGCCGACCTGTCCGAGGAAGGAGCCCTGCGATGACGGCCACCACCGACTGGCGCGGCGTCGCCTCGGAGAATAAGGACGACCTGCCGGAGAAGGTCTCGCTGCTGCTGCGGACCCGCTCGCGCGGCCTGCTGACCGATCTGCTGAGGCCGCACCGCAGGGCGATCGCGCTGCTCACCGCGATCATCATCTGCTCCAGCGGCGCCGGCCTGGCCATCCCCTACCTGGTGAAGGTCGGCATCGACTCCGGCATCCCGCCGATGCTTCGCGGGCAGGGCCCTGTCACGCTGCTCACGGTGATCGCCGTCATCCTGGCGGCGGCCGTCACCCAGGCGCTGACCAGGCAGGCGTTCCTGAAGCTGTCGGGCCGGATCGGCCAGGACATCCTGCTGGAGCTGCGGCGCAGGGTCTTCGACCACTTCCAGCGGCTCTCGCTCGCCTTCCACGAGAAGTACACCTCGGGCAGGGTGATCTCGCGGCTGACCTCCGACATCGAGGCGATCGCCGAGCTGCTGCAGTCGGGCTTCGACGGCCTGGTCACCGCGGTGCTGACGATGTTCGGCACCGCGGCGCTGCTGCTGATCCTCGACGTGCACCTCGGTCTGGTGGCGCTGGTGCCGCTGCCGATCCTGCTGCTGTTCACCCGGTGGTTCCGCCGCCAGTCGGCGATCACCTATCGGCGCACCAGAGAGACGGTGGCCCTGGTCATCGTGCACTTCGTGGAGTCGATGACCGGCATCAAGGCCGTGCAGGCCTTCCGCCGCGAGCCGCGCAACCAGGAGATCTTCGGGCAGCTCAACACCGACTACCGCGACGCCAACGCCCGCGCGATGCAGCTGATCGCGATGTTCATGCCCGGCATCAAGCTCATCGGCAACCTCACGATCGCCGGCGTGCTGATCTACGGCGGCTGGCTGGCCTTCCACGACGAGGTCACGGTCGGCGTGCTGGCCGCGTTCCTGCTCTACCTGCGCCAGTTCTACGAGCCGATGCAGGAGATCAGCCAGTTCTACAACACGCTGCAGTCGGCGGGCGCGGCGCTGGAGAAGCTGTCGGGCGTGCTGGAGGAGGAGCCGTCGGTTCCCGAGCCTCCGGCGGGCGCGGAGCTGCCGAAGGCGCGCGGGCAGGTCCGCTTCGAGAGCGCGGAGTTCTCCTACGTGCCGGACAGACCGATCATGCCGCGCCTCGACCTGACCATCCCCGCCGGGCAGAGCGTGGCGCTGGTCGGCGCGACCGGCGCGGGCAAGACCACGCTGGCCAAGCTCATCTCCCGCTTCTACGACCCGACGGCGGGACGGGTGCTGCTCGACGGGGTCGACCTGCGCGACCTGGACGAGACGACGCTGCGCAAGGCCGTGGTGATGGTGACGCAGGAGAACTTCCTGTTCTCCGGTACGGTCACCGAGAACATCCGCTTCGGCAGGCCTGACGCCTCCTTCAAGGAGGTCGTCGACGCGGCCAAGGCGATCGGGGCGCACGAGTTCGTCTCGGGGCTGCCCGAGGGCTACGACACCGAGGTCGGCAAGCGCGGCGGCCGGATGTCGGCGGGCCAGCGGCAGCTGGTGGCCTTCGCCCGCGCCTTCCTCGCCGACCCCGCTGTGCTCATCCTCGACGAGGCCACCTCGTCGCTGGACGTGCCGAGCGAGCGGCTGGTGCAGCGGGCGCTGCGCACGATCCTGGCCGACAGGACCGCGCTCATCATCGCGCACCGCCTGTCGACGGTGGAGATCGCCGACAGGGTGCTGGTGATGGATCGCGGCACGATCGTCGAGGACGGGCCGCCCGACGCGCTCATCGCCTCGTCGGGCCGTTTCGCTGGCCTGCACCAGGCCTGGCTGGACAGCCTGGCCTGACCCCTCCGCGGGCGCGCGTCATCGGCTCCCGCCGGTGCCGTGCGCCCGGGACCGGGCGGCTACATGATCGCCGCGCGCCAGGTGAACTTCAGCGACGTCTCCGGAGGGACCTCGCGTGGGACGGGGACGGGCGGTTCCTGCTGTCTGGCGTGGTAGCCGGGAGGGAAGGTCGTGATCTGGACCGCCCCGCACTTCGGGCAACTCCTGTCGGAGGTCGGCGGCTGGACGGCCACACCGGATCTCAGCCAGACCTCGACCTCGTTGCCGTGGCTGTCGGTGAGGTGCCTGACGAGGTACTCCTCCTGCCAGACGTGCCAGCAGCACTGGCACTCGAACGGCCACGTCTCCCGTGCGTCATAGCCTTCGTGCACAAGGATCACCTCCGAGCTGGTCTCCTTCGAGTGTCCGCCTCCCCCTGCCGCCCCCGCAAGCCGTTGACGAGGTGAGAAACGCGCCGTAGGTTGCCATACCGACCGGTTGGTTCGGAGGCGAGGAGACAGTCGATGGTCGATACCCGCGTGGCCAGGCGCGCATGGCGCCGTCTTGAGCCGGTGCACGGCATGATCTACTTCGTACCCGAGGCGCGCGAGCTGTACGCCGCGCTCGGCCTGCACGGGCGCTCGGGCTACTTCGCCTCCCGTGGAGCCGCCTTCGGCGCCGCTTCCGCCGAGCTGGTCATCGCGACCTTCTACAACTTCAACCCCGATCTCGTACGGCGAGCGCTCCCCACCGCGTGGGAGGTGACGAGCCCCGCCGAGGTGCTGGCGGCCAGGCTGGAGGCGGCAGGGACGGCCCTGCGCAGGGGCGGCGTCGACAAGGCCGGCGAGCTGACCGAGACGCTCACGCTGGCAAGGAGGGCGGCGGAGGCGGCGGCCGAGCACCTGCACGGCCGCCCGCTGTTCGCCGCGCATGCCGCGCTCCCCTGGCCCGGCGAGCCGCTGCTCGACCTGTTCCACGCGCAGACGCTGCTGCGGGAGTTCAGGGGCGACGGGCACGTGGCGTCGCTGGTGTCGGAGGGGCTGTCGCCGGTCGAGGCGCTGGTCCTGCACGCGGCGTCGGGTGAGGTGCCGGAGGTCTTCCTCAAGGCGTCGCGCGGCTGGCCCGAGGAGGCGTGGGCCGAGGCGTCCGACTCGCTCAGGGCGCGCGGCCTGCTCGCCGACGGCCTGACGGAGGAGGGCGCCAGGCTGCGCGGCCACATCGAGAGCAGGACCGACGCGTCGGCCATGCCCGCCTACGCCGCGCTGGGCGAGGAGGGATGCTCGCGCCTGGCCGAGCTGGCCAGGCCCTTCGGGCGCGCGGTGGTGGAGGCGGGGCTGCTCGCGTTCTAGCCGTGGGCCAGGCTCATGATGACGACGAAGGAGACCGAGCCGGTCACCACGCAGAGGGTGCCGGCCCAGGCCAGCAGCGCGTCGGGCCTGCTGTCGAGCGGGTCGCCGTTGTGCAGGGCGCGCTGGACGTGGCGGAAGCGTGAGGCGGTGCGCACCAGCAGGACCCCTCCGCACAGCGCGGCCAGCGCGAAGCCCGCGATGAGCAGCGGGCCGAGCCCCGCGCGGGCGGCCAGCCCCGCCGCGCCCAGGCCGCCCGTGGACAGGGCGACGGCGGTGCGCACCCATGCCAGGCGGGTGCGCTCGCTCTGCAGCCCGGGGTCCCAGATCTCGGCCGACATGGTCAGGCCATCAGGATGAGGACGAGCGCCACGACGGCGACGGCGGCCACGCCGTACCCGAAGACGGCGGCCAGGGCGGGCGGCGGCAGCGGCGCCTGGTTGCGCAGCGCGCGCTGGATGTTGCGCCAGCGCGGGTAGGCCATGCCCGCGGCGAGCGCGGCGAGCAGGACCAGCAGGACGGCCATCGCGGTGCGCACCCACGGCACGAAGATGTCGTCGGAGACGGCGGCCATCGCCACACCGCCCGCGCACAGCGCCAGGGATGTGCTCAACCAGGTGAGGAAGGTCCTCTCGTTGGCGAGAGTGAATCGGGGGTCAGGCTCGGTGCCGTTCATGTGACCACGCTAAATCGACCCCATTTCCCCTAGAGAAGCCGGGATAGGAGATCCTGTGGTCATGCTCATGGCGGAGATCGCGACCCAGTTCCTTGCCTGTCTGACTCCCGAGCAGCGGCAGAAGGCCGCCTACGAGTTCGGCGACCCGCTGCGGCGACGCTGGACCTACGTGCCCGCGCCCAGGCCGGGGGCGTCGCTGCTGGGGCTGAGCCGGGAGGCGCGCAAGGCCGCGCACCGGCTGCTGGCCACGGCGCTGTCGCGGCACGCCTTCGCACAGGTGGTGACGATCATGGCGCTGGAGGAGGTGCTCGATCTCGACGAGGGAGGGCGCAGGGGCCGCCACAGCGACGACTACCACCTGGCGATCTTCGGCAGGCCGGGGGCGGAGGAGTGGAGCTGGCGCTTCGAGGGCCACCACGTGTCCATCACGGCGACGATCGCGAACGGGCGGGTGGAGGTGGCCCCGCTGTTCCTCGGCGCCCACCCGGCCGGCGTCCGGCACGGCGAGACTGCCGTGGTCAGGCCGCTGCCGCTGGAGGAGGAGCTGGCCAGGGCGCTGGTGAGCGAGCTGTCCCCCGCGCTGCGCGATCAGGCGGTGATCGCGGACGTCGCGCCGTCCGACATCCTCACCGGCACCTCCGCGGTGACCGCGGCGCTGGAACCGCCCGGCGTGCGGGGCGGCTCGCTCGCCTCCGCCCAGCGCGACCTGCTGGGCAGGCTGCTCGACGTCTACCTGGAGCGGCTGGCCCCCTCGCTGCGGGACCCGCACGACACCGCCGCCTTCTCCTTCGCCTGGGCGGGGCCCATCTCGGCGGGCGCCGGCCACTACTACCGGATCCAGGGTCCCGGGCTGCTGATCGAGTACGACAACACGCAGGACGCCGCCGACCACGCGCACAGCGTCATCAGGCGGCCCGGCGCCGAGTTCGGCGCAGGGCCGCTGGCCGCCCACCTGTCGGGCGAGGCCTAGCTGCAGGCCTCCTTCAGCTTGGTCAGGTAGGCGGCGGTGTCGTTGCCGACCTGCTGTACGGCGTCGACCGCCTCGTTGGCGCTGTTGACGTCGAGCTTGCCCAGGCTGGCGGCCAGGTCGTCGGTGGCCTCCTTGAGCGTGGTGTTGGACGCCTTGTCGGCCACCTCGCCCAGCTTCTTCGAGGCCGCGTCGAGCTCCTTCTCCATCGCCGCGGGGTCGTTGACCAGGCCACTGATCTTGGCGACGGTCTCCGAGACTATCTTGGGGGCCTCCAGGCAGGCCTGAGCCTTGTCGACGGTCGCGTTGATCTCGCTGCATCCGCTGGCGAAGACGACCACGGCGAAGGCGGCAAGGGGCACGATCCTGCTGGAAACGAGTCGCATGTCTACGACAGTAGCCAACGGCCGCGCCCCTTGCGGTGATCACGACAGTTTGTTGAAGCAGGGGCCGTCCATCGTGTACCCCTGCGCGGTCGGGCCCGTGAAGAAGTCCTTGACGATCGCGACGCCGGTGGGCGCAGACTCGTCCACCTTGTTGATCAGCGTCTGGCGGAAGGTGGCGGCGTTGGCGTCGCCGGAGAAGTTGCCCGCCTCGGCCGGCAGCATGCCCTCGTAGTCGACGGTCGAGAGCGTCTTCACCGCGGCCAGCAGGCCCTTGCGGCTGACGTCGCCACTCGCGACCATCTTGTCCAGCGCCGCCTTGAGCGGGTAGGACCATGCCCAGCCGGAGGTGTAGCCGTCGTTCGGGGTCACGCCGGGCAGCGCGTCGCGCATGGCCTTGTGTCCAGGGGTGTCCGAGCCGTACGGCTTGCCGGGAGCCGACTGCTCGTACAGCGCCTTCAGCGCGGGCGCGGCGGGCGACTTGAGCAGGGCGGGGTTCCACGTCGGCCCGGTGCCGATGAAGCGGCCCTTGTATCCAGCCGCCGCGGACTGGCCGATGATGGCCGCCGCGTCGGCCGGCCCGGTCGTCAGGATCACCAGGTCGGGCTTGTTCTTGGTGATCTCGGTGATCGCGCGGCCCTGCTCGGTGGCGCCCGGCGGGGTCTCGACGGCGGTGAACTCCAGCTTGTTCCGCTCGGCGGCGATCTTCGCGCCCGCCGCGGCGTCGGCGCCGTAGTCGCCGGCCAGGTGCACGGCCATGACGCTCTTGGGCTTGTAGGCCTCCATCGCGTAGTCGACCGAGTTCATCGCCTCGATGCAGTAGTTTGACCCCGTCTCGACGATGACGTCCTCGAACTCCCATGCCGAGGTCCACGAGGCGGGCGCGGACACGACGCTGTTGGCCTTGAGGTCGTCGAGGATCGCGGCGGTCGTCGGCGAGCCGAGGGTCTGCGCCAGGCCGAGGACCTTGTCCTTGATCTCGTTGTAGACCTGCCGGTGGGTCTCGGGGTTGTACTTGTTGTCCCTGACGTAGGTCTCGACGTCGACTTCGTACCTGCCGCCGATGCCTCCCGCGGTGTTCACCCGCTTCCAGAAGGCCTTCTGGGCGTCGGTGATGGGGACGGCCAGCGCCGCGAAGGGCCCCTGGGTGAGGTCGGAGATGGTGCCGAGGTAGATGCAACCCTTGTTCTTGTCGACCGCCTTGGGACACGGTTCGCTGGTGACGCCCGTTGCCACGGCGCCGCCGCCCTTGCTGCCCTCGTCGTCCCCCCGGATGACGCCGCAAGCGGACAGAAGGGCCACTACCGCGAGACCAGTCACGACATAGCGACTCTTCACAGTTTTCCCTCTCTAGTAGGAGAACGGCCAGGCTTTCCAGTAGGCGCGCACGCGGATCCAGATCCCGAACAGGCCGCGCGGCTCGAAGACGAGGAACAGGATGATCAGCAGGCCGTACAGGACGGTCTCGACCTGGAAGACGTTGGGCGTCACGGTGGTGTCGCCGCTGACGAACGGCACCAGCGCGGGCAGCGACCTGGTCAGCGGCTGCAGCAGCGAGATGAACAGCGCCCCCGCGATCGCGCCCGACACCGTGGCGACGCCGCCGATCAGCACCATCGCGATGAACTGCACCGAAAGCAGCAGGCTGAAGGAGCCGGGCTCGACGAAGCCGGTGATGCTGTAGAGCAGCGCTCCCGCGCATCCGGCGTAGAAGGAGGAGATGCCGAAGGCCAGCACCTTGTAGCGGGTGAGCGGCACGCCCATGACCTCGGCGGCGATGTCGCGGTCGCGGATGGCCATGAAGGCCCTGCCGATGCGGGAGCGGGCCAGGTTGCGGGCGGCCAGCGCGAAGAGCACGAGCGCGGTCAGCATCAGCAGGTAGAGCAGCTGCTCGCGGGTGCCGAGCGGGCCGTCCTGGTCCAGGCGCACGCCGAACAGCTGCGGCACCGCGGCCGAGCGGCCGACGCCTGGGCCGCCTGTGAGGGCGTCCCACTCCTTGAAGACGTGCTCGCCGAGGAAGACCAGGCCGAGCGTGACGACGGCGAGGTAGAGGCCGCGCAGCCTGGTGGCCAGCGGCGCGACCAGCACGCCCGCCAGGGCGGCGGCCAGGCCCGCGACTGGCAGCCAGATCCAGATCTCGGCGAGGCCGAGCCCGATCGTCCTGCCCCCGGGAGGCGCGGACAGCGCTGCGCCGGTGTAGGCGCCGATCGCGACGAAGAAGGCGTGGCCGAGCGAGACCTGGCCCGCGTAGCCGGTGACGATGTTGAGCCCGATCGCGCCGATCGCCAGCACGTACGCGCCCGCCAGCACCTCCAGCGAGCGGTCGGCGAGCACGACCGACAGGCCGAAGGCTGCCAGCACGAGCACCGCGGTCCAGACCTTCTTGGCCCTGGTGTCGAGCAGCGCCATGTCCTGGTTGTAGGCGGTGTAGAGCAGCGGCCGCCCGCGCGGCCGGCGAGACCGTCCGGTCGGTATGTCGAGGGCCCTGGACTCCGGCGGGAGCCGCTCCTTCGTCGGCGTCTCGCGCTCGCTCATACCCGCTCCACCTCTCTGGTGCCGAACAGGCCGTAGGGTCTGACCAGGAGCACGACCAGCATCACGACGTACGGCGTGACCACCGCGAAGTTCTGCCCCAGCCACGGCGCGAGCTCGCCCTGGTAGCTCTGGAACAGCGACTCGACCACGCCGATCGCCAGCCCGCCGACGACCGCGCCGCCGAGGGAGTCGAGCCCGCCCACGATGATCGCGGGCAGCGCCTTGAGCGCGATGATCCAGGTGAGCTGCTCCACGCCCTGACCGGTCCCGACGAACATCCCGGCGATCGCCGCCAGGAAGCCCGCGAACCCCCACGACAGCGCGAACACCATGCCCACCGACACCCCTTGGGCGAGCGCCGTCTCCTGGTCGAAGGCGGCGGCGCGCATGGCCAGGCCGTACCTGGTGAAGCGGAAGAAGGCGAACAGCAGCCCCACGAGCACGGCCGTGACCGCGAGCATGGCCAGCCACCTGGTCTGCACGACCAGCGGGCCGAGCGAGACCTGCGTGAAGCCCCACGGGTCGCCCATCTGCCGCACGTCCCTGCCGATGAAGGCGTTGACGACCACCCGGACCACGACGTCGATGCCAAGGGTGATGATCGCGACGACGAAGACGGGCCTGCCCACCATCGGCCTGATCGCGATCCGCTCGATCGCCAGCGCGACCCCGGCGATCAGCAGCGCGGCCAGCAGCACAGCGGAGTAGAACCCGGTGACCTCGGCCAGGTAGCTGACCGCGACCGCGCCCGCCAGCATCAGGGAGGGCTGCGCGAAGCTGATCACCCGCGTCGCCTTGTAGATGATCACGAAGCCGAGGGCGAGCAGCGCGTACACCGACCCGTTGCCCAGGCCCCTGATGACCGACTCCAGCACGCCCTTCACCCGCGGTACATCCCTTCGACCTGCTCCTCGAAGAGCCTGGCTATCGCGCCGCGCTTGACCTTCTGGGTGGCGGTCAGCTCGCCGTCCTCGTGGTCGAGCTCCTTGGGCAGGAAGGCGAACCGCCTCACCTGCTCGACCCTGGCGAAGCGCGCGTTGACGTCGTCGACGATGCCCTGCACCAGCTCGCGGACCTCGGGTTTGTCCGACAGGTCCCGGTAGGTGGTGTAGGACAGGCCGCGCCTGCGCGCCCACTCCCCCACCGTGTCCAGCTCGATCCCGATCAGCGCCACCAGATAGGGCCGCCGGTCGCCGATGACCACCGCCTCCTTCACGTACGGCGAGGCCTTCAGCGCGTTCTCCACCTCGCTGGGCGCGATGTTCTTGCCGCCCGCGGTGATCAGGATGTCCTTCATCCTGTCGGTGATGCGCACGTGCGTGCCCTCCACCCACTCGCCGACGTCGCCGGTGTGCAGCCAGCCGTCCTCGTCCAGCACGTCGGCGGTGGCGCGGGGATTGCCCCAGTACCCGGCGAACGTGCCCGGATGGCGGGTGAGGATCTCCCCCGTCACCTCGTCGATCCGCAGCTCGGTGCCGGGCTGCGGCTCGCCGACCGTGCCGAGCCTGATCCGGCCTGGCCTGTTGCCGGTGGCGATCGCGGTGTTCTCGCTCATGCCGTACACCTCGTGCATGGCGACGCCGATGCCCATGTAGAACTTGAGCACCGCGGGCGCGATCGGCGCGGCGCCGGAGGCGGCATAGCGGACACGGCGCATCCCGAGACGTTCGCGCAGCGAGCGGTAGCACAGCAGCCAGCCGAGGCCGTAGAGCAAGCGCGTGCTCGGTGTGTGGACGCCGCCGGTGCGCACCAGCGTGTCGCCGATGCGGTCGGCCACGCGCAGCCAGAACCGGGTGACGGCGCGCTTCAGCGGCGACGCTGAGTCGATCTTGATGTTGACCTGCGCCAGGACCTTCTCCCAGATACGCGGCACGCCGAACAGGATCGTCGGCTGCACCTCGCGCAGGTTCGGCTGGACCGTGTCGATGGACTCGGCGAAGTTGACCTGCACGCCCGCGGCCGCGTTGAACCAGACGGTGAAGGCGCGCTCGGCGACGTGGCAGAGCGGCAGGTAGGAGACGACCAGATCGCGCTCGGACGGCGGCGGCGAGGTGAAACCGCCGTTCTCGACCAGCGTCCTGACCGCGAACTCCACGTTGGCCACCGTGAGCATCACGCCCTTCGGCGGTCCGGTCGTGCCCGAGGTGTAGATGAGCGTCACCACGTCGCCCGGCTCGGCCGTGGCCATCCTGTCCTCCAGCGCGTCCGGGCACAGCGCCCTGTGCTCGGCGCCGAGCGCCAGCAGCTCCGGCCACGACATCAGGCGCGGATCCGTATAGCGGCCCCTGATGCCGCGCGGCTCCAGGTAGACGATCCGCTCCAGGTCAGGGCACTCGTCGAGGACGGCCAGCGCCTTGTCCACCTGCTCCTGATCCTCGGCGACAAGGATCTTCGCGCCGGAGTTCGACAGCAGGTAGGCCACCTCGGCCGGCGGGTTGGTCGGGTAGAGGCCGACCGTGATGCCCCTGACCGTGACGATCCCGAGGTCGGCGTAGAGCCACTCGGGCCGGTTCTCCGAGTGCACCGCCACCCGGTCGCCCGGCTCGACACCGAGCGCGAGCAGCGCGTGCGCGACCAGTTCCACGTTCGCCCAGTAGGAGCACCAGCCGACCTCCTTCCAGATGCCGAAGTCCTTGTGGCGCATCGCGACGGCGTCCGGACTCTCCCGCGCCCTGCGACGCACCCTCGTGACGATCGTCTCCGTCCTCGTGGCGGTCATAGTCATGCGGCGCCTCCCAGGTACGCCTCGATGACCTTCGGGTCCTGCTGCACCTGCGCGGGCGTGCCGAGCGCGACGGGACGGCCGAAGTCCAGCACGAGCACCCGGTCGGCCAGGTCCATCACCAGACCCATGTCGTGATCGACGAGCACGATGGGGACGCCCAGCTCGTCGCGGATGTCCAGGACGAACCTGGCCATGTCCTCGGTCTCCTCCAGGTTCATCCCGGCGACCGGCTCGTCCAGCAGCAGCAGCCTCGGCTCCATCGCCAGCGCGCGCCCGAGCTCCACCCGTTTCTGGATCCCGTACGGCAGCAGCCGCACCGGGTGCCTGCGCCAGGCCTCCAGCTCCAGGAAGTCGACGATGTCCTCGACCCTGGCCCTGGCGGCCAGCTCCTCCCTGCGGGCCCTGCCGAACCAGAGGATCGCGGGTAGCGCGCCGTAGCGGAAGTGGCAGTGGCGCCCGAGCATCAGGTTGTCGAGGACGGTGAGGTTGTGGAACAGCTCGACGTTCTGGAAGGTGCGGGCCATGCCCATGGCGGCGATGTCGTGGGGGCGTTTGGCGAGAAGGTCCTCGCCCTGGAAGGTGACCGAGCCGCGCTGGGGGCGGTAGACGCCGGACAGGACGTTGAAGATGGAGGTCTTGCCCGCGCCGTTGGGGCCGATGACGGCGAACAGCTCCTTGGGGCGGACGTCGAACGAGACACCGTCGATCGCCTTCACCCCGGCGAACGACAACCGGATATCCCGCACCTCGAGGACGTCTCCCCCCGACCCTCGATCAGCTTCGCCCGCGAGAGCGCGACCGGCGTCTTCAGGGGGATCCCCCGACAGTCCCACCTCACCCGACCTCAGATCGGGGGGATCGACGGAGGGGGTGGTTGGTCGGTCGTCCGGGGGGCTCGGGTCGGGGGTGGGGGCGGTCATGAGAGCCACCGCTTCCGTCTCTTGTAGTGCTTGACGTCCCTGAAGGACCTGGCGGCTCCCTCGGCGCCCAGACCCAGGTAGAACTCCTTGATGTCCTCGTCGGCCAGCAGTTCCCCCGCCGGCTTGTCCATCACGATCTTGCCGGTCTCCATCACGTACCCGTGGGCCGCGATCGACAGCGCCATCGTCGCGTTCTGCTCGACCAGCAGGACCGTGGTCCCCTGCCGGTTGATCTCGATGACCAGGTCGCGGATCTGACCCACCAGTGCGGGCGCGAGCCCCAGGCTGGGCTCGTCGAGCAGCAGGTAGCGAGGCCCGGCCATCAGCGCCCTGCCGACCGCCAGCATCTGCTGCTCGCCGCCGGACAGGTAGCCGGACACGCTCCTGCGCCGCTCCTTCAGCACGGGGAACAGGGCGTAGACCCTGTCCAGGTGCGAGGTCGGCGAGGTGTGGCCGCCCACCTTGAGGTTCTCCTCGACGGTGAGCTCACCGAGGATGCGCCGCCCCTCCATGACCTGGCTGATGCCGAGCCGTACGATCTGGGCGGGTTTCATGGTGTGGATCGGGCGGCCGTCGAGCGTGACCGAGCCCTTGGTGATCTCACCGTCGTGCACGTCGAGCAGTCCTGACAGGGCGCGCAGGAGCGTGGTCTTGCCCGCGCCGTTCGCCCCGAGGAGCGCGACGATCGACCCGGGCGGCACGGCGAGGCTCACTCCGCGCAGCACGAGCATCACATCGTCGTAGACGACCTCGAGATTGCGAACCTCAAGCACGCGGGCCTCCTAGGTGGGGACCCCCCGATGAGAGAAAGAGTCGCCTGCACCAACCGCCCGATCAATAGGTGCGACCAAATTGGAACCGTGTTCTGGTCCTAAGCTTCTTGTCATGGCAATTTGTGAGCATCTTCTCGAGGCCGACGACCCACCCGCGCGCACGCCCGACGGTTGTGAGGAATGTCTGGCGATGGGGGCGCGATGGGTGCACCTGCGTCGCTGCCTGGATTGCGGTCATATCGGCTGCTGCGACTCATCGCCCAACAAGCACGCCACCGCGCACTTCCGTGCGATAGGGCATCCGGTGATGCAGTCCTTCGAGCCCGGTGAACATTGGAAGTGGTGTTTCGTGGACAACACGATGGGCTAGCTAGCGCTCCAGGATCGCCTCTTCGAAGTCGAGTTCCGCCATGACGCGGCGGAGCACCTCGTCGTCGAGCCGCCGCTCGTCGCGGAGCCGTACGAACACCTCGCGCTCCGCGGCGAGCATCTCCCTGCGCAGCCGCCGGTAGAGACGGCTCGGCGTCTCGGTGCCGCCCTGCCCCGTGCCTCCGCCCAGCCGCTCCCACGCGTTGAGCGCCCTGCGCTCCGACTTGGCGCGCAGCATGTCGATGACCTCCACGTGGACCTCGTCCGTCTCCTCCTCCCTGAGGATCTCCTCCAGCCTGGCCAGGCCTGCCTCAACCGCCGCCTGCTGGGCCGCGGCCTCCGCCAGGTTGTCCTCGTATCGTTCACGCTCGCTCGTGACGCGCAGCTTCCTGATCAGGGTGGGGAACGTCAGGCCCTGCACCAGCAGGGTGAGGATCACGGTGCTGAAGGTCAGGAACAGCAGCAGGTTGCGTTCGGGGAAGCCGTCGGGGATGGCGAAGGCGGCGGCCATCGACACGACGCCGCGCATGCCCGCCCAGCCGACGACCACGACGTTCTGCCACGGCGGCTTCTCCGAGGTCCTGCGCACCATCAGCGGCAGGTAGGTGGCGGGGAAGACCCAGACGAACCTCGCCAGTACGGTCACCACGAAGATGCCCAGGACGTAGCCCGCGACCTCCCATGGGCTGCGTCCGACCAGCCCGCTCAGCACGGGCACCAGTTGCAGGCCGATCAGCGCGAAGACGATCGACTCCAGCAGGAAGTCGGTGACCTTCCACACCGAGTCGAGCACCAGGCGGGTGCCTGCGCCTGTGCGGTGCATCCGGTGGCCGAGGTAGAGGCCGACGATCACCACCGCGATCACGCCGGAGGCGTGCACCGACTCGGCGCCCAGATAGGTGGCGAACGGGATCAGCAGCATGACCGTGTTCTCGACCAGCGGATCGCGCGCCCGCTCCAGGAGCCAGCCCGACACCAGGGCGACCACGACGCCGATCACCACGCCGCCGATCGCGGTGTAGAGGAACTCGCCGAAGCCCTCCAGCAGGCTGATGCCGTGGCCGGCCGCGGCCCCGATCGCCACCCGGTAGGCGGTCAGCGCCGTCGCGTCGTTGAACAGGCTCTCGCCGATGAGGATCGTCAGCGACCTGCGTGGCAGCCCCAGCCGGCGTCCCACCGCGACCGCGGCGACGGCGTCGGGCGGCGCCACGATCGCGCCCAGCGCGAACGCGGCGGCGAGCGGCAGGTCGGGCAGCATCAGGTGCACCACGCCGCCGACGACCAAGGTGGTGAACAGCACGAGGCCGACCGACAGCAGGCCGATCGCTCTCTTGTTCTCGCGCAGCGTGAGGTAGGAGCTGTCCAGGGCCGCCGAGTAGAGCAGCGGCGGCAGGAACACGTAGAGGATGAGCTCGGGCTGCAGCTCGATCGAGGGCACGAGCGGCGAGACCGCCAGGCCGACGAGCACCAGGAGCAGCGGCGCGGGCCAGCCCCTTCGCCTGGCGACCCACGCGACGAAGATCGCGCCACTGGCCACCAGCAGCCAGTACAGACCCGTTGACGCGTACACGTGCTCCCCCTGTGCCGAGAAACGGGCGTATCCGATCGGGTCTGACCCGGCGGCTAGTTTCTCACACGGACGGTGCCCGCGGACATCTCGGGCAGGCGATCACCACTCCCTGCGGTCGGTCCTGTCGTCACGATGCTGCTGCTCGGGGCGCAGGCGTTCGCCCGTGACGTACATCTGGTCGCCGACGTAGGGGCGGTGGATGGCGGGATCGGGCTGCTGGTTCTGGTAGGCCTCCGGTCCAAGACCCAGCGGGTCCGAGGGGTTCATCGGCGCCTGCTGCTGGTAGGACGGCTGGCCGTACTGGTCCTGCTGGCCGTACGGCTCGGGCTGGGGGTAGGGCTCGGGAGCCGTCCTGCGGCCCGCTCCCGGAATGCCGTGCATGGGCGTGCCGAGCCCGGCCGAGCCTGGGGCGCTCTGCGCCCGCTGCGGCGGCGGCGCGAAGGGGTCGGTATACGGCTGGGCGGGCTGCCGCCCCGTCTGGGCGTACGGATCCTGGGCGTAGGCGTCCTGCCTGGGCTGCGGATATCCCTGGGTTCCCGGCTGCGTCGCGAACGGGTCGTGCTGGGCTCCCTGCGCCCCGAACGGGTCTGGCTGGGTGCTTTGCGCGGCGAACGGCTCGGAGTGGGTCGAGTACGGCGTCGCCGACTGCCTCGGGAAGCCCAGCGGGTCGGTGGACTGCGGCCCCCTGGCGCCTTCGCGCTCGGCGGGCAGCTGGTAGTCGGGCATCGGATAGCCGGGGCCTGCCGCGGCCATCGGCTCGGCTCCCACGGGAGGCTGCTCGGCCAGGCGGGGCCTGCCGTCGGCGGGGATGGCCGTCTCGCGCTGGTCGCCGTAGGAGGCGACCAGCTTGTCCTGCGGGGCGGGCGCGCCGCGGGCCACGAGCACGTCGTTGGGCGACAGCGTCGCCGTCGGCCTGTCGTCGGGGGCGCGCAGCGGCTCGTGCTCGAAGGGCGGCGGGCGGTGGTACTGGCCCGTGCCCGGGTACTCCCCTGGCTCCGCGACAGGCTGGACGGCGGGCGCGGCGGGCTCCTCGCCCGTGGCCTCCGCGTAGCCGTCGTCGAGGGTGTCGAGCAGCCGCCCGACGTCGTCCATCGGCATCCGGAAACTACCGGTGCACATCTCCCCTCGCCACAGGCTGAGCACCAGGGTTCCCTCGTGCCACGTGACCCGGAGACACCGCTCCTGACCTCGTGCATCGAAGAACACTTCGCCGAACGACGGCAACGGGACAACTTCCGACATGGCAGACATACTGCTTTAACCAGCCTTTATTCGTCCACTCAACCTTGAGAAACCCTACCGAAACGGGCTTTCCACACCCACCGTGAACCCCGGGCGGCACAGCAGGAAGATCTTCTTTGACCTGGCGGGTTACGCCCGCAAGTGTGCCACGCCGCAAGCACCAGGGTGCCTGGAACGCCAGGATGTGTTCACCTCCGTACGGAGAGGTGACCGGGGTTTTGCGACCCTTTGGGCGACTCTTGAGGGTGGCTCACGGCCGACTCGACGTGGCCCGGTCGCAAGGCTGCGATTTCTGTCGCCGCGACCAGGTACGGTTTCTGCCGTGCCGGACTCCACACTCCCACCAGTCGAAGAGCTGCTGTCCATCGCCGTAGGCGCCCTGGGAGGGAGCGACAGGCCAGGGCAGATCACCATGGTCAAGGCCGTGCAGCAGGCCATCGACAACGAGGAGCACCTCGCCGTCCAGGCCGGCACGGGCACGGGCAAGTCCCTCGCCTACCTGGTGCCCTCGATCCGCCACGCGATGGAGTCCGACTCCCCCGTGGTGGTCTCCACCGCCACGATCGCCCTGCAGCGACAGCTCGTCGACCGCGACCTTCCGCGCCTGGCCGAGACGCTCGGCAAGGACCTGCCGCACGAGCCGACGTTCGCCATCCTCAAGGGCCGGCGCAACTACCTGTGCCGCTACAAGGTGACGGCCGGATGGCCCGAGGAGGAGCAGGACCAGCTGTTCGACCCGCGCGAGGTCAGCGTGACCGGCCGGATGGTCCAGCGCATCCAGGAGTGGGCCGAGGAGACCACGACGGGCGACCGCGACGAGCTGGTCCCCGGCGTCAACGAGCAGGCGTGGCGGCAGTATTCGGTGAGCGCCAAGGAGTGCCTGGGGGCGCAGCGCTGCCCGAGCGGCGCCGAGTGTTTCGCCGAGCTGGCCAAGGCGCGCGCCGGCGAGGTCGACGTGGTCGTCACCAACCACGCGCTGCTGGCCATCGACGCGATGGAGGGCATGTCGATCCTGCCCGAGCACGAGGTCGTCGTCGTCGACGAGGCGCACGAGCTGGTCGACAGGGTGACCTCGGTGGTGACCGACGAGCTGTCGGAGGCTTCGGTCTCGCTGGCCGTGCGACGGGTGGGGCGGCTCATCGAGCAGCCGATCGCCGACCAGTTGATGGAGGCGGGCGAGGATCTCAAGGCGCTGCTCGACGCCGCGCCACCCGGCCGTATCGACGACCTGCCCGAGGTGCTGGGGCTCACGCTCGCGCTGGTGCGCGACAGCGCGGCCAGGTGCGTCAGTGCGATGGGGCCGCGAGGGGCCGACAAGGACGATCCCGACAAGGCGGGCCAGCGCAAGGCGGCCTTCACCGCGCTCGACGAGGTGCACGACACGGCCGTGCGCATGCTGGAGGCCTACGGGCACGCCTCGGAGGTCGACAGGGCCGAGGTGGTGTGGCTCGACGCCGGCACCGACAGGCGCCCCGCGACGCTGCGCGTGGCGCCGCTGAGCGTGGGAGGGATGCTGCGCGACAAGCTGTTCGGCGAGCGCACGGTCGTGCTGACCTCGGCCACGCTGGCGCTCGGCGGGACCTTCGACGGGCTGGCGGCCCAGTGGGGGCTCGGCGACAAGGGGTGGACGGGCATCGACGTCGGCTCGCCGTTCGACCATCCGCGCGCCGGCATTCTCTACGTCGCCAAGCACCTGCCCCAGCCGGGGCGCGACGGGCTGCCCCAGGCGTACGTCGACGAGATCGCCGAGCTGATCGAGGCGGCGGGCGGGCGCACGCTCGGCTTGTTCTCCTCGATGCGGGCGGCCAAGGCGGCGACGGAGGCTCTGCGCGACCGGCTCGACGTGCCGCTGCTGTGCCAGGGCGACGATTCGACGATGCTGCTGGTCAAGCAGTTCGCCGAGGACGAGGCGACCTGCCTGTTCGGCACGCTGTCGCTGTGGCAGGGTGTCGACGTGCCAGGGCCGTCGCTGCGGCTGGTGATCATCGACAGGGTGCCGTTCCCCAGGCCTGACGATCCGCTGACGTCGGCGCGGCAGCGACACGTGATGGCCAAGGGCGGCAACGGGTTCATGGCGGTGGCGGCCAACCACGCGGCGCTGCTGCTGGCGCAGGGGGCTGGACGGTTGCTGCGGGCGCAGGACGACAAGGGGGTGGTGGCGGTGCTCGACCCTCGGCTGGCGACGGCGCGGTACAGCGGGTTCCTGCTCAACTCGCTGCCCCCGTTCTGGCGGACCAGCGACCCGGCGGTGGTCAGGACCGCCCTCAAGCGCCTGTCCACCTGACGGGCCCACTGGGCGTTCTCGGCATTCCGCCCTCTCGGGCTCAGCGGGCCGTCACGGGGTCGCCGACGTGGATCTCGCCGCGGGTGCGCGGGACCAGGCGGATGCCGAACCACGTCTTGCCGTCCCACCTGCGGTGGCGGGCGAGCGTCCGGAGCGGCTCCTTGCCCTTCGACCGGGTGACGGGGTCGATGATCGTCACCGCGCACCGGTCGCAGAGCTCCGACACCCGGAAGTCGACACCGCCGATCCGAACCTCCCGCCAGCCGTCCTCCTCGAACGGCACGCTCCCGTCGATGACCACGCTCGGCCTGAACCGCAGCGGCGACAGCGGGCCAGGCGGCGGCTCGCCCCGCTCGCGGGCGCCCTCCTCGATCTATTCGTCGAGCCTGCGCGCGGAGGCCGCCGAGGTGAGCAGCAGCGGCGCGTCCCAAGCGAACGTCACCACCTCCCCCGGCAGCCCCCCGTGCGCCGGGTCGATCGAACGGCGTGCGGGATCGTCGAGCCACACCAGCCTGGCGGGCACGCCGAGCAGTCCGGTGAACCAGGCGTGGGCCTCGTCGGCGGCGAGCACGGCCCGGTCCAGCCCCGAGAACCCCACGGGAACGCTCTCTCCCCGCGCCGGGGGCACCACCAGGTCGGGCAGACCCTCCGCGGAGAGCAGCAGGCCGCCGTCGGATCGCTCGACGGCGGTGACGGCCAGCAGACGGGGGTACTCGCCGAGCCAGAGGTTGTCACCTTGATGATCGACGACTGCCCATCGGCGATCGCCGTCCAAGCCCCACGGGTGGACATACGCCGCGTCAACCGCCCGCCCTGTAATGGATTTGATGGGATATATACGGATCTGCGTGATCAGCACGACCCCACTGTAACCATCGAGAGAGCGCTCTCTTACCTTTCCACCCGCCGCACCCTCGGATCGGACTCCCGTTTTTGTCGGCACCAACCGCTACCTTCTGAGCACGATGCGAATCCACGACGGTCAGGCGCTCATCGGCAGGGAGCACCCTGCCGAGCTGCTGCGTGCCGAGATCAGCAGGGTGACCGCCAGCCATGGCGGCCTGGTGCTGGTGACGGGCGAGGCGGGCATCGGCAAGACCACGCTGGTGACCAGCGCGGCCGAGCAGGCCAGGCGAGAGGGCGCGGTGGTGCTGAGCGGGTCCTGCTGGGATTCCGAGGCCGCCCCAGGCTACTGGCCGTGGGTGCAGGTCATCCGGGCGCTGCGCCGTACCGGAGAATGGCCCGCCGTCGAGGAGGCCGCGGGCGGCAGCCTGGCCGCGCTGCTCGGCGACGGTGTCAGAGCCGAGGTGGGCGACGCCTTCCAGGTCTACGACGCCGTGACCACCGCGCTGGTGACGCTGTCGCAGACGCGTCCTGTGGTGGTGGTCCTCGACGACCTCCACTGGGCCGACGGGGCGTCGCTGCGGCTGCTGGAGTTCGCGGCACAGCACACCTGGTTCGAGCGGCTCCTGCTGCTCGGCACCTACCGCGACGTGGAGGTCGAGCAGGGCGAGCATCCGTTGCGGCCGCAGCTGACCTCGCTGTCGGCACGCGCCACGATGATCACGCTCACCGGGCTCGACAGGGCGCAGGTGGCCGCGCTCATCACCCGCACCATCGGCCACGAGCCCGACGACGACGTGGTCGAGGAGATCTACCTGCGCACGGGCGGCAATCCGTTCTTCGTCGAACAGACCGCCAGATTGTGGCGCAGCAACGGCTCGGTGGCGGCGATCCCTCCAGGCGTGCGCGACACGCTGTGGCGGCGCCTGTCGCTCCTGCCCACCACGGTGGTCACGTTGCTGACCGACGCCGCGGTGCTCGGCCGGGAGTTCCACCGGCAGGTGCTGGCGGCTGTCGCAGCGGCTCCGGCCGCCCATGTCGACAGGTTGCTGGCGCAGGCCGCCGCCGCCAGGCTCGTCGTCTCCCGTGGGGGCGGCGTGTTCGCCTTCGCCCACGACCTGGTCAGGGAGACGCTTCACGACTCGGTCGACGAGGCCGACCTGCGCGCCAGGCATGCCGCCACCGTCCACGCGCTGCGCGGCAGGGCGGAGGTGCTTCCGGGGGATCTGGCCCGCCACGCCTACCTCGCGGGTGACGCCCTCGATCCCGTGCTCGCGTGCGAGCTGCTGGTGGCCGCGGCCAAGCAGGCCTTGCACCGGCTGGCCAGGGAGGAGTCGCTGACCCACTGGGGCAGGGCGATGGAGCTGGCCGAGAAGGGGCCGCCCGAGCAGGTGATCAAGATAGGCCTGGCGTTCGGCAGGGAGCTGCACCATGGCGGCGAGCTGAAGGAGTCCGCGCGGGTCTTCGACCGGGCGATCACGGCCGCCCGCCGGCTCGACGACCCCGGGCTGCTGGCCCGCGCCGCGCTGACCTATTACGGCACGTGCGGTAACGAGGACGCCCGCACCAGCCTGGCGCTGCTCCGCGACGCGCACGCCACGTTCGTCCCCGACCCTGCCCCCGATCCGGACGACGCCGACCGGCTCGCCCAGGACCTCGCGGTCCGCATCACCTTCGTCGCGCGGAACAGCGACGACGACGAGGCGTTGACGTTCGGTCTGTGGGCGCTCCACGACACCATCTGGGGCCCCGGCACCGCCAAGCAGCGGGTGGAGCTGACCGAGGAGCTGCGCGCGCTCGCCCGCCGCGGCAACGACGTCGAAATGGAACACTTCACCACCGCGCTCCACTGGGTGGCGCTGCTGGAGCTCGGCGACCCCCGCTTCCTCGACCAGTTCCACCACTACATCGCGATGGGCAGACGCAGCGACCGCGCGCACGTCGGCCTGTCCACCTCGATCGACCTGAGCATCATCGAGCTCCTGTCCGGCAACTTCGCCGCGGCCGAGTCGCTCCTGGAGGAGGTCGTCGAGGTCAGCAGCGACCACGACCACGCCCATTTCGGCTACATGCTCGACCACCACCGCTGGGCGCTGCTGCTGGCGCAGGGGCGGTTCGAGGAGCTGCGACCCCTGCACGAACGCCTGCGCGCCGGCCGCCACCCCTACGCCTCCATGCTGGAGGGGCTGACCGACCTGCGGCGCGGGCGGGCCGTGACGGCGTGGCCGCGTGCCGGTGACGAGCCTTCCGACGGGTCGATCCGGCCACTGTGGCTGCGCTACCTGGCCGAGGTGGCGGCGGCCTCCCGTGATCCCGAGTTGTGCGCGAGGGCGAGGGAGCTCCTGGAGCCGCATCTGAGCGAGTGGGCCGTTTCCCTCTACGGCTGGGACGTCAGCGGGCCCATGATCCTCTGGCAGGGCCTCGTGGAGGCGGCCGAGGAGCGGTGGGACGCGGCGATCTCCGCCTTCACCGCCGCCACGCGCTCGGCCGACCAGCTACACGCTCGGCTCTGGTCGGTGGAGGCCCGCCTGCACCTGGGCGCGGCCCTGCTGGCCCGCGCCCACCCCGGCGACGTGGAGACCGCCGACCGCTTGTTGAACGATCTGGCCGCCGAGGCCGCCACGCTGGACATGCGTCACATCCCCGACCGCCTTGATCGGGTACGGCAAGCCTCCCGCGACCGGACCGCAGGACCAGCCGTTGGCACGGAACGGCAAGCGAACAACGCTCAGCCCAGCGAGCCGGGCGACCTCCGAGCCCACCGACCCGGTCCCACTCCGGCGATGGAGCCGGGTCCGCTCCGGGTCCATCGGCGCGGTACCACTGAGGCGATGACGCCGGGTGAGCGCCCGGCCGACCAACCTGGTGACGGCCGGCCCATCGAGCCGGAAGAGCGTCAGGCCGTCCAACCCGATGGCGCCCTTCCCCGCGAGCCGGAAGAGCGTCGGGCCGTCCAACCCGGCGACGCCCGGGGCGTGGAGCCTGACGAAGGCCGGGGCCGCTCGATGGACGGCGATCCGTCTGCGCCTGTCGTGGGCCAGGTGGAAGCGGACCGGCTTCATACCCGGAAGCCGGGCAGCGGGCCGGCGCCGCGGGAAGACGGACAGCAGACCCGAGGCCTGGGGCGCGAACAGAAGGCCGCCGACGGGCAGCCCGCCGCGTCTTCGGATGGGGCTCACGGGTTGGCCGGCTCGGGGGTGGCGGTTTCCGGGGCGGACGGGCGGAAGGCGTTCGCGCGGCTCGGGGTGGTAGGTCCTGGCCACGTCTTCACGAGGCAGGGGTCGGTGTGGTCTCTGTCGTTCGGGGGGCGCACCGTTCACGTTCCTGACGCCAAGGGGCTTCGGGATCTCCATCACCTGCTGAGCCGGCCGGGCACCGATCTGCCTGCCGTACACCTGCTCGCTCCCGAGGGTGGCGAGGTGGTGGTAGCCGCGCGCCAGATGGGCGGCGACGCGATGCTCGACGAGGAGGCCAAGGCTCGTTTCCGTCGCGACCTGGCCAGACTCGACGAGGAGACCGATCGCGCGCTGGAGTTGGGCGACGACGAGCGGGCGGCGGCCCTCGACAGGGAGCGCGAGGCGCTGCTGGCCGAGCTGCGCGCCGCGGCGGGGCTCGGAGGGCGGGCCCGCAGACTCGGTGATGAGGCGGAACGGGCCCGCAAGACGGTCACCGCGAGGATCCGCGACGTGCTGCGGAAGCTCGACACCCTCCATCCCGAGCTCGCCGCTCACCTGCGCGCCGCCGTCTCGACGGGCACGACGTGCCGCTACGACCCTGGCCACGACATCACGTGGCGGTTGTGAGTGCGGAATGCGGCGGTGCGTAGGTGACGCGGTGCCGAGGTCGCGTTCGCCGATCGGTTCGTCGCCGAGGCTCCCGATCTCGATCTGGAGGGGCACGACCCCGCCACCGGTGACTCGCTGCGGGAGGTGCTGCTGCACATGGTGGAGGGGTACGCCAGGCACAACAGCCACGCCGACTTCCTGCGCGAGCGGATCAACGGGAGAGTGCTGAGGGGGAGGGACCTGGCCCCTCCCCCTGTGCCCCTCGCTCCGGGTGCGCCCGGAGGGGTCCCCGCCGATGGGGTTGCGATGATTCGGTCAACCCCGCACCGGCGCACGGCTTTCGCGAGGTCGGGTGTCCAAGCGACGCCCGTCAGTTGTCGACGATGTGGAGCTGTTACCGGTCGGCGGCTGACATGCCGACCGAGCGGCACTACTTGCGGTTGTACAGGCGCATCGTCAGGGAGCCGAAGACCGCGACGAGCAGGAGGCTCGCCACCAGCACCCAGCCCAGCTCGCCGAAGTCGGCGGTCCCGCCCATCAGGGAGCGGACGGCGGCCGTCAGGTGGCTGATCGGGTTGATGTGGACGACGAACACCTGCAGCCAGCTCGGCATCGTGTCGGGGTTGACGAAGACGTTGCTGAGGAACGTGAGCGGGAACAGCACCAGCATGCTCCACCCCATCACCGACTTCTCGCTGCGCAGCAGCAGGCCGAGCATCGTCCAGAACCACGAGAACGCGAACGAGAAGCCGACCAGCACCGCGATCCCCGCCACGGCCCCCGCGATGCCGCCTCCGGGGCGGAAGCCGAGAATCAGCCCGACGATGAGGATGACGGTCGAGGCCATCACATAGCGGAGCATGTCGCCCAGCAGGTAGCCGACCATGGGCGCGGGCCGCCACATGGGCAGGGTTCTGAAGCGGTCGAACACGCCTCGTTCGATGTCCTTGTTGACCTCGACGCCGGTGTACATCGTGATCATCACGACGCTCTGCACCATGATGCCGGGCAACACGAACTGCAGGTACTGCCCCGGCGAGCCCGCGAGGGCGCCGCCGAACAGGAACGTGAACATCAGCGTCATCATGATCGGGAACGCGGTGACGTCGAAGAGCTGCTCGGGCACGTGCTTGATCTTCAACATCGCCCGCCAGCCGAACGTCATCGACGACGACAGGGCGCTCGGGCGGCGCGGGCGGGCGGCAGGAGCGAGCACGGTGCCGAGCGTCTCGGCCACGGGAACGTAGGCGGTGGAGGTGTCGGTGCTCATGCTGCGATCTCCTTCTCGGTGGCGGGACGGTCGGTGAGGGCGAGGAAGACCTCGTCCAGGCTGGGCTGGCCGAGGGAGAAGTCGTCGACGACGATGCCGGCGCGGGCCAGTTCGGCCAGGGCCAGCGAGGCCTGCTCGGCGGCGGCGCGCTCGCCGTCGTCGGCTCCGGCGACGCGCGCGGTCAGCGCGACGGGGTCGGCCTCGAGATAGACGTGCGTGGCGAGCGCGGAGGACAGCAGCCTTTCGGCCTCGAGACGCTGGGCCGCGTCGTGCAGCCTTACGTGGACCGCGCCCGCGCCGATGGAGGACTTCAGCTGGCCGGGGGTGCCCTCGGCGATGACCTTGCCGTGGTCGATGACCGCGATGCGGCCGGCGAGCCTGTCGGCCTCTTCGAGGTACTGGGTGGTCAGGAGCACGGTGGTGCCGTGGGCGACGACGATGCGGATGATGTCCCAGACCTGGTTACGGCTGCGCGGATCGAGCCCGGTCGTGGGCTCGTCGAGGAAGAGCAGGTCAGGGGTGTTGAGGATGCTGGCGGCGATGTCGAGCCTGCGGCGCATGCCTCCCGAGTAGTTCTTGACCAGGCGGTCGGCGGCGGCGGTGAGGCCGAACGCCTCCAGCAGCTCCCGTGCTCTGTCGCGCGCCGAAGGCTTGCGATGGCCGAGCAGGCGGGCGAGCAGGACGAGGTTCTCCATGCCGGTCAGGTCCTCGTCGACCGAGGCGTACTGGCCGGTGAGGCTCACTCTGGTGCGTACGGCGTCGGCCTCGCGCCTGACGTCGTGACCGAAGACCGTGGCGTGGCCGCCGTCGGGACGCAGGAGCGTGGCGAGCATGCGGACGGCGGTGGTCTTGCCGGCTCCGTTGGGGCCGAGCACGCCGTACACGATGCCGGCGGGGACGGCCAGGTCGAGGCCGTCGACGGCACGGTTGTCGCCGAACGTCTTGACCAGGCCGGATGTTTCGATGGCTAGCTCTGTCATGATGGCGTCGCTTTCTGCACGAGGTTCTTGCGGAGGTTCTGTACGAGGTTCCTCAGGAGGTTCCTCACAAGGGTCTTCATGAGGGTCTTCATGAGGGTCTTCACGAGGCGAAAGGGCGGGTGGCGCGGGCGGCGCGCAGGGCGAGACCCCACCACAGAAGCTGATCGAGCATGGTGGTGACCGACTGCTCGCGTTCGTCGGTGTCGTACGGCATGCCACGGTCGTCCACGCCGCCATCGAGCAGGTCGACACCGACCGCGTCACGCACGGTTACGGCATGCAGGCCGATGAACACGGTTCGTAGCTGCTCCATGGCGTACAGGCCGCAGGAACCGGACCCGTAGGAAAGGAATCCGACCGGTTTGGCCTGCCACTCGTCGTAGGCGAAGTCGATCGCCTGCTTGAGGGAGGCGGGGAAGCTGCGGTTGTACTCGGGTGTGACCACGACGAAGGCCTCCGCCGCGGCCACCGAGCCTGCGAACGCCCGCATGGCGGGTGTGGCCACGGAGGGGAAAGCGGGAGGGAAGGTGTAGCAGGCCAGGTCGAGGACCGTGATGTCGAGGTCGTCGCGGAGCGCGGCGCGGGAGGCGAACCAGCGGCCGATGCTGTCACCCACCCTGCCCTCACGCGTGCTGCCGATGATCACCGCCATCCGCAGCGGGCCCGAAGCCTGCATCCCGCATCTCCTTTCATGAAGGAGGCGCTAGATCATCGCTAGATGGGATCTAGCGGAGGGCTCTCCTGCCCGGCGAAGGAGGTCCGATCCAGCGGGAGCAGGCGCGGTGAGATCGAAAGGTCGGGCTCGATCTGGCGGAGGCACTGGACGAGGCGGGCGCCCGGGAGATGAAGCCAAACGAAGGAGACGCGTCGCGCCACGGGGAGGGCGAGCGCGGAAGGGGGTGGCGGGCGGGCGGAGGGTGTGAGAAGAAGGCGGGCGCGGGACGGGAAGGCGGGCGTGGGAGGACCACCCTGGCGGGGGTGGCGGGTTGGGCCCGGAAGGGGAGGGTTAGCGAAGGTCCCAGCGCTTCAGGTCGGGGCGTTTGGGGTCGAGTCCGTCGCCGGAGGAGGTGCCGCGGAGGCGGCGGTTCACCCAGGGGACCAGGAACTCCCGCACCCAGCGGGCGTCCTCGCGCCGCTTGATCCTGGGGTCGACCGTGCGGGCCGGCCAGTCCCTGCGCCACGGGTCGTCGCACGGCACGTCCAGCATGTCGAGCACCCTGGCGGCCACCAGCCGGTGCCCGTCCTCGTTCAGGTGCAGCCGGTCCTCGCTCCACGCCCGCCAGTCGCGGATGGCCTGCATCGACCACTGGTCGACGACGCGGCAGCCGTACAGGTCGGCGATGGAGCGCAGGTGCAGGTAGAAGATCGCGAACTTGCCGCGCATGCGCCGCATCAGCGGCGTGTCGCGCGGGTCCACGCCCGTGAACAGCAGCACCTCGGCGCCCGTCGCGCGCAGGGCCGCGACGGCGCCCGCGAGCCTCTTGGCCATCCTGTCGGGGTCGCTGCCCGGCCTGAGCAGGTCGTTGCCGCCCGCGCAGAAGCTGATCAGGTCGGGCTTCATCGCGACGGCCAGCGGGACCTGCTCGGCGACGATCTGGTCGATGAGCTTGCCCCGCACGGCGAGGTTCGCGTAGTGGAAGTCGGGCTCCAGCTGCGCCAGCCGTTCGGCGACCCGGTCGGCCCAGCCGCGGAAGCGTCCGTCGGCGCCCGGGTCGTTGAGTCCTTCGGTGAAGCTGTCGCCGAGCGCGACGTACGAACGGTAACGCGTCATGGTGGAGCCTTACTTGTTGATCAGGTCGGCCATCGCCCGCAGCGCCAGGACGTAGGACTGGAGCCCGAACCCGGCGATGGTGCCGGTGGCGACGGCGGCCACGACCGAGGTGTGCCTGAACTCCTCGCGCGCGGCCGGGTTGGAGATGTGCACCTCGATCAGCGGCGCGGTCCGCTGGGCGAGGGCGTCGCGCAGCGCGTAGGAGTAGTGGGTGAAGGCGGCCGGGTTGAGCACGACGGGGATCTTGCCGTCGGCCGCCTCGTGGATCCAGCCGACCAGCTCGGCCTCGTCGTCGGTCTGCCGCACCTCGACGTGGAGGCCGAGCTCGCGCCCGGTCGCGACGCAGAGGGCGCGCAGGTCCTCGAAGGTCTCCGCGCCGTAGACGTCGGGCTCGCGAGTGCCGAGGCGCGCCAGGTTGGGGCCGTTGAGCACGTAGATCATCGCGCCACCTCGCGGTAGGCGGCCTCCAGCAGCTCCTCGGCAGGGTCCTCGAGCCGGCCCGGCTTGGCCAGTCCGTCGAGGACGACGAAGCGCTGCTTGGCGCCGCGGTTCTTCTTGTCGAGCCGCATGTGGTCGCGCAGCTCGGGCCACGCGTCCTTGCGGTAGGCGGTGGGCAGGCCCACCGAGGTGAGGATGGAGCGGGTGCGCTCCACCAGGTCGGCGCGGCCCGCCAGGCGGGACAGCTCGGCGGCGTAGACCATGCCGATGGCGACGGCCTCGCCGTGACGGATCTGGTACTGCTCGGCGCGCTCGATGGCGTGGGCGAGGGTGTGGCCGTAGTTGAGGATCTCGCGCAGGCCCGCCTCGCGCAGGTCGGCGCCGACGACGTCGGCCTTGACCTGGATCTTGCGTTCGATCAGCTGGCGGGTGTGCTCGCCCTCCGGCCTGGTGGCCGCGTCGGGGTCGTCCTCGACCAGCATGAGAATGGTCGGGTCGGCGATGAAGCCGCCCTTGATGATCTCCGCGAGGCCCGCGACGTAGTCGTCGCGCGGCATGGACGGCAGGGTCGCCAGGTCGCAGAGCACGCCCGCGGGCGGCAGGAAGGTGCCGACGAGGTTCTTGCCCTCGGGGGTGTCGATGCCGTTCTTGCCGCCGACCGCGGCGTCGACCATGGCCAGGAGCGTGGTGGGCACCATGACGACCTTGACGCCGCGCAGCCAGGTGGCGGCGACGAAGCCCGCCAGGTCGGTGGTGGCGCCGCCGCCAACGCCGACGACGGCGTCGGAGCGGCTGATGCCGTAGCGGCCGAAAGCCGACCACAGCTGGGCGGCGACCTCGACGGACTTGGCCGCCTCGCCGTCGGGGACGGGCAGCGAGACCACGTCGTAGCCGGCCTCCTGCAGCGCCCCGCACACGGGGCGGGAGATCTCGGGCAGCGTGGAGGGGTGGACGACGGCGACGGTGCGGACGCCCTCGCCGAGCAAACCGGGCAGCTCGCCCAGCACGCCGGTGCCGATGACGACGTCGTAGGGGCTGTCGCCGCGCACGGTGATGCGGGTGGCGCTCATGCCGGCAGCCCCTTCACGATCTCCTCGACGAGCTCCTCGGGGTCGCGTTTGTCGGTCACCACGGTGAGCACGGCGAGCCGCTCGTAGACGGGGCGGCGCTCGTCCATGAGCTTCTTCAGCTGGCTGCGCGGATTGAGGACCAGCAGCGGGCGGGCCGATCCGAGGCCGACCCGCTGGACGGCGTCGGCGAGGCCCACCTCGAGGTAGACGACGTGGTGCCCCTCGAGCAGCGCCTGGGTGCCCTCGTGCAGGATCGCGCCGCCGCCGAGCGACAGGACGCCGTCGTGCTCGCCCAGGGCGACGCGGACGGCCTCGTGCTCGAGCTCGCGGAAGCGAGCCTCGCCGTCCTCGATGAAGATGTCGCTCACGGGCTTGCCCGCGACCGATTCGACGTCGGTGTCGGTGTCACGGAAGGCGACGCCGAGCCGCTGCGCGAGCAGGCGCCCGAGCGTCGTCTTGCCCGACCCCGGAGGGCCGATCAGCACGGCCTTGGTCATTTGATCACCATGGATGAGAGGTAGCCGGACAGGTTGCGGGCGACTTCCTCGACGGAGTCGCCGCCGAACTTCTCGAGGGCCGCGTCGGCCAGCACCAGCGCCACCATGGCCTCGGCCACGATGCCGGCGGCGGGCACCGCGCAGACGTCGGAGCGCTCGTGGTGGGCCTTGGCCGCCTCGCCGGTCTTGACGTCGATCGTGGCCAGCGCCCTCGGGACGGTGGAGATCGGCTTCATCGCGGCGCTGACGCGCAGGACCTCGCCGTTGGTCATGCCGCCCTCGACGCCGCCTGCGCGGTTGGTGATGCGCTTGACGCCGTCGTCGGTGGTGTATTCGATCTCGTCGTGGGCGCGGGAGCCCGGACGCCTGGCGGTCTCGAACCCGTCGCCCACGCCCACGCCCTTGATCGCCTGGATGCCCATGAGGGCGGCGGCCAGGCGGGCGTCGAGGCGGCGATCCCAGTGCGTGTAGCTGCCGAGGCCCGGAGGCAGGCCGTAGGCCAGGACCTCGACGACGCCGCCGAGCGTGTCGCCCTCCTTGTGGGCCTTGTCGATCTCGGCGATCATGGCGGCGCTGCCCTCGGGGTCGATGCAGCGCACGGGGTCGGCGTCGATGGCCTCGAGGTCGCCGGGGACGGGGAAGACGTTGCCGGGTGACAGGGCGGCGCCGATCGACACGACGTGGCTGAAGATCTCGACGCCGAGGGCCTGCTTGAGGAAGCGCTTGGCGACCTCGCCGAGCGCGACCCTGGCGGCGGTCTCGCGGGCGCTGGCCCTGTCGAGCACGGGGCGGGCGTCGTCGAAGCCGTACTTCTGCATGCCGGCCAGGTCGGCGTGACCCGGCCTGGGACGGGAGCGCGGCGCGTTGCGGGCCAGGCCTTCCAGCTCGGCGGGGTCGACCGGGTCGGCCGCCATGACCTTCTCCCACTTGGGCCACTCGGTGTTGCCGACGCGGATGGCGATGGGGCTGCCGAGGGTGTGACCGTGGCGCAGGCCGCCGACGATGGAGACCTTGTCCTCCTCGAACTTCATCCGCGCGCCGCGGCCGTAGCCGAGGCGGCGACGGCGCAGCGCCTCGTCGATGGCGGCCGTGGTCACCTCCACGCCCGCGGGCAGTCCTTCGAGGATGGCGACGAGTTCGGGGCCGTGGGACTCTCCGGCGGTCAACCAGCGCAACATGCTGACAAGTCTTCCATGTGCGGAGCGGTGGGATCGCCATGGCTCACCAGGCGAGACAGAGCGCTCCGACGATCATGAAAGGCCCGAAAGGAAACTCTGTCGACTTTTCCGCTTTTTTCGTGACAAGGAGGGCTATGGCGTAGAGCGCGCCCAGCAACTGGCCCGCGAGCGCCGCGGCGATCCACGCGTTCCAGCTCACCGAGCAGGCGACCATGCCGATGAGCCCGGCGAGCTTGACGTCTCCCAGCCCCATGGCGGTGGGCCTGACGAACCACAGCACGCCGTACAGGACGAACAGGGCGAGGCCGCCGAGCAGCGCCTCGGGCAGCCGGCCCGTGGGGAGCAGGAGGAGGGCGAGGACCGGGTAGGAGGGCAGGGTGATCACGTCGGGCAGCCGCCGGGTCCGCCAGTCGATCACGGAGAGCGCGGCGCCCGCCGTCGCGGCGTAGAGGAGCGCGGGCAGGTAGGCCGCCTCCATCCGCCAGGTGAGCAGCGCGAACACCGCCGCCGTGGCCAGCTCGATCGTCGGGACGCCGAGTTTCGGCCGCCTGAGCAGGCCCCTGGCGGCCCGCCTCGCCTCGGCGCGGGTGTCCACGGGGTCGACCTCGAAACCCGCGGCGAGCGCGCGCACGAGAACGCCCGCGACGAACCCCGCCATCGCGGCCCAGACCACCACCCACCCATCCTCCCCGTGGGCGGCGGCCGCTGTCAGGTCTTTGCCCCGTACGGCTACCGCACCCGACGGCGCCCGTCCTCGGACAACCCCGCTCAGGAGCGGCGCGACCAGGGAAAGCGGCGGCGTTTGGGAGCGGGCTCCTCCTCCGCGAAGCGGGCCACCGTCACCGAGGGACCCACGCTGTCGAGCGTTCCCGACTCGACGGCGGCCATCGCCTCCAGCACGCCGCCCTCGATGACGAACGGCACGGGCCCCGCGACGTCGACCACGACCGCGGCCGCGTTCTCGTGGACGGCCGCCTGGCACACCTGCAGCGTCGTCGCCTGGATGGGCCGCGCGTCAGGCCGCCATCTGGTGAGCGCCTCGACCCCGGTGAAGGCGATCACCGCTTCCCTGCCGTCCTTGCCGACGAGCTTGGGGAGGGCCATCTCGCTCTCCTTCTCCTGCTGGAGCCCGTGCGCCCCGACCTCGGACTCGGTCAGCAGCGCCACCACGGGCACCAGCAGCCTGGCGCCGCTCAGCGCCGACAGGACGGCGGTGGCGTCGGCCGTACCCACGGAGAAGGCGGCCAGCGCGGCGGCGACGGAGGCGTCGGCGCTGCCGTCGTCACCTGGGACCAGGGGCTGGGGAATGCTCGGCACAACCGTCGAGACTACCGCCCGGTCGTGGTGAGACCCACGATGGGACGGCCGCCGCGGATCAAGACGGACGCATGGCCGCCCGCCCAGCCACCGTCGCCGCGTCACCAAGTCGACCCTGGTGCGCGGGGAGGAGTCACTGTCCGGTGGATCACGTGTGGTCTGGGTGGACGCCCCCCGAGTACGGCCGCGTACAGTGAAACGCATGGGCATGATCGGGACGGTTGGTCTGGTTCTGCACCCGCGACGCGACTCCGAGACGGCGATCGAGACGATCCTCTCCTGGGCCACGTCGCGGGGGGTGACGGTGCTCGGTCTGCCCGACGAGGTGGACCGCATCCACTGCAGCGCGATCGCGGTCGAGCCCGACGAGCTGTGCAAACGCTCGGACCTGCTGGTCAGCCTGGGCGGCGACGGCACGATGCTGCGCACGATGCGGCTGATCGCGGGGCTGCAGACCCCGATCCTCGGCGTGAACCTGGGCAAGCTCGGCTTCCTCGCCGAGATCGACGTGGACGAGCTGCCCGAGGCCCTGTCGGCGATCGACGAGCACCGCTACACCGTGGAGCCGCGCATGGCGGTGCGGACGAGGTTGAAGGACGAGCAGGAGGTCACCGCCTTCAACGACATCGCGCTGGTGCGGATCCCCGGCGACGGGATCGCCGCGGTGGCCGTGGCCGTCGAGGGGCACTCGTTCGTGCGCTACGCGGCCGACGCGGTCATCATGGCCACCTCGACGGGCTCGACCGCCTACAGCTTCTCCGCGGGAGGGCCGATCGTCTCGCCCCTGGTGGAGGGGTTCCTGGTGATCCCGGCGGCGGCGCACTCGGCCTTCAACAGGGCGGTGATGCTGTCGGCGAACGAGAAGGTCACGCTGGAGCTGCTGCCCACGAGCGGCACGCTGGCCGTGGAGGTCGACGGCATGGTGATGGGTCACCTGGCCCCCGGCGACTGCGTGACCGTGTCCGCCCTGCCGGGCGCCGCATGGGTGGTACGGCTCGGCACGACGACCTTCTACGAACGGGCCCGCCGCAAGCTCAGGGTCAACGGCAGCGCGGAAGTGGACTGAAGCCATGCGCATCGCGGTGGCGGCCGACAGCCTCGACGGCGTGGCCGCGAAGGTGGTGGACGAGCTGCGCGAGCGCGGCCACGAGGTGATCGCGCACGGCGCGCTCAACGCCGCCGAGCGCGACGACTGGGCGTGGGCCAGCGAGGCGGCGGCGCGCGACGTGGCGGAGGGGCGGGCCGAGCAGGCGGTGGTGTGCTGCTGGACGGGCACCGGCGCCTCGATCGCGGCCAACAAGGTGCGCGGCGTCAGAGCCGCCCTGTGCGCCGACGCCTACACCGCGGACGGCGCGCGCAAGTGGAACGACGCGAACGTGCTGGCGCTGAGCCTGCGCGTGGTCTCCGAGCCGCTGCTGGTCGAGATCCTCGACGCGTGGTTCGCCGGCTCGCCCAGCGCCGACCCTTCCGACGTGGCCAACGTCGACCACCTCGAAGCGCGCTAGCAGGCCCGGCCGCCGGGCATCCCGGCGGCCGGGCCGTACGCGATCAGGGCTTGCCGATGATCAGGACAGGCCCTGATCAGGACAGGTCGGCGATCGCGGCGACGGGGCCGCCGCCCGAGGGGCCCTGGTGGACGGCGGCGACGGAGACGAACACGGCCGGGTCGCCGGTGACGGAGGCGGCGACGCCGCCGACCGTGGCCTTGATCTGGCGGTGCCAGTGCACGTCGGAGTCGTCGAGCATGATGTTGCGCCGTCCGCGCACCCGCCCCGAGGGGTCGGCCTCGCACTTCATGAAGACGTTGACGAGGCGGTCGCCCAGGTCGGAGGGGTGCGGCCGGTCGGGCAGCGGGATGCCGGACTCGCGGATGGCCTCCCAGATGCCGTCGGCGTCGAGGGCGTCCTTCATGACGCTGTGCCCGATGCGGTAGCGTCCGCCGATCCCGCGCACGTTGCCGACGACGACGATCTGCGCCCTGTCCAGCTCGACGCCGCTGGAGCAGGAGGCGACGCTGCTGTAGAGGGACAGGTCGCGGTGGATCTGGTCGGCTGACGGCATCTCGATCTCGCCGAGCGCGACGGCGATGCCGAGCGCGGTGGTGGAGTTCGACAGGTCCATGGAGGGGCCCGTCTCCTCGATGGCGGTGTCCTTGCCGCGGCTCTTGGCGTCGGTGATGGTGGCCAGCGTGAGAAGCGGGGTCTTGGTCTGCACGTAGTGGACATCCCGCGGGTCGTCGATCCCCGCGACCTTCATGGCCTCGCGCACTCCCGCGGCGACCTTCTCGACCATGGCCGGGCGGCCGATGTCCTCCGGCAGGATGACGTCGCTCATCGCCACGCCGACCGACACCCTCGGCTCGTCCGTGGCGGGCGCGTCGGCGGTGGTGGCGAAGATCGTGGCGTGCGGGCTGAGCACGCCGTCGGTGCCGCCCGACCACACCAGCGGCACGCTCTCAGGCGCGGGATGCCCCTTCCTGGCCAGGACCCCGCGGAAGGCCGTGTCGGCCAGGATGCGGGTGTAGTCGTTGACGCCGCCGTTGCCCTCGGTCTTGCCGATCACCGCGAGCACTCTGTGCGCCTCGATGACCCCCTCGTCGATGAGCTTCTCCAGCCCTGAGGCGTCGGTCACGCTCTCGATGGCGACCTTGCGCACTTCTATCGGTTCCGGCATCTATCTCTCCACTCTCGTACCGACATCGGCGTTCGCGATGTGCTCCAGCGAGGTGATCACGGCCTGCCTGCCCCCGCCTGCGACGAAGCGCAGGGCCGCTTCCACCTTCGGTCCCATGCTGCCCCCGGCGAAGTGCCCGGCGGCGTGCAGGACACGCAGCTCATCGGCGGAGATCCGGCCGATGGGCCGCGGGTCGGGCCCGCCGTATCCGACGACGGCGTTCGGCACGTCGGTCGCGATGATCAGAGCCTCCGCCCGTACGGCGCGCGCGAGCAGCGCCGCCGCCAGGTCCTTGTCGACGACCGCCTCCACGCCCGTCAACGAGCCGTCGGCCTGCCGTACGACGGGCACTCCGCCGCCGCCCGCGGCCACGACGGTGAACCCGGCGGCCATCAGCGCGGTCGCGGCGGCCGCGTCGAGGATCTCCAGCGGCTCGGGCGAGGCGACCACGCGCCGCCAGCCGCGTTCGAAGCGCCGCCAGCTCTGCCCGAGCTTCTCGAACCTGCGCGCCTCCACCTCGGTGAAATAGCGCCCGATCGGTTTGACCGGGTCCTCGAAGGCGGGGTCGCGGGCGTCGACCAGGGTGCGGGTGACGACGGTGGCGGCCCTGCCGCCGAGCGCGTTCATGATGAGCGTGCCGATGGTGGCCTGCGTCTGCGCGCCGCACCAGTCGAGCGGCACCGGCGGCACGACCGAGGCGGCCAGCTGGTTCTTCAGCAGCAGGTTGCCCACCTGCGGGCCGTTGCCGTGGGTCAGCACCACCTCGCGGCCCGTCTCGATGAGCGCCCTGACCTGCAGGATCGCCGCCTCGACCGCAGCCTGCTGGTCGCGTGGCGAGGCGCTGCCGTCGGGGGCCGTCATGGCGTTGCCGCCGAGCGCGATGAGTACCCGTTCACCCACGGTCGCGACGCTACCCAGGCCGCGGAGGGCGTTCATTGGCAACCTTTGCCCATGATGCGCCCCTCGGCATGGCGGGGACCGTTGGCCATAAGGTCTGTCGTATGCGCTTTGGTGTGCTGGGCCCGGTGACGGTGTGGACCGACGCGGGCGAGATCGTGCCGATCCCCGGGCTGAAGGTGCGCGCGCTGCTGGCCGACCTGCTGGCCCACGAGGGCCGGGTCGTGTCCACCGACCGGCTGGTCGACGACCTGTGGGGCGACGAACCGCCCGCCAACCCCGCGGCGGCCCTCCAGGTGCGGGTCTCGCAGCTGCGCCGCGCTCTCGAGGACGCCGAGCCCGGCGGGAGGGACCTGGTGGTCTCCCGCGCGCCCGGCTACGCGCTGCGGATCGACCTGGAGAGCGTGGACGCCGCCCGTTTCACGCGGCTGGTGGACAAGGCCCAGCCGGCCGAGGCGCTGGAGCTGTGGCGCGGGCCCGCCTACGCGGACTTCGCCGACGCTGAGTTCCTCCGCCCGGTGATCGCCCGCCTGGAGGAGGCGCGGCTCGCCGCGATCGAGGAGCTGTCTGAGGTACGGCTGGCGGCGGGCGAGCCCGTCGAGGTGGCCGCGCTCGTGGCCGAGCACCCGCTGAGAGAGCGGTTGCGCGCCGTCCACATGAAGGCGCTCTACCGAGCCGGGCGGCAGAGTGAGGCGCTGGCCTGCTACGGCGAGCTGAGGGAGCGGCTCGCCGACGAACTCGGCCTCGATCCTTCGCCCGAGCTGGCCCGGCTGTACGAGGCGATCCTGCGGCAGGATCCCGCGCTCAGCGGCAGAGCCGAGCGCCCTGCGACCAACCTGCCTGCCGCACTCGGCGGCCTGATCGGCCGCGACGAGGCCGTGGCCGAGGTCCGCGCGCTGCTGGAGGCGGGCAGGCTGGTCACGCTCACCGGTTCGGGAGGCGTGGGGAAGACGAGCCTGGCGCTGGAGGTCGCGCGACGGCTGGCCGGGGCGCACCCCGACGGCGCGTGGCTGGTCGAACTGGCGCCCTACGACCGGCACACGCCGTCACTGGCCGATGCCGTGCTCGCCGCGCTCGGCATCCGGGCCGACTCGGCCGGCGCCATGGAGCGCCTCACCGAGGCGTTACGGGACAGGCGGATGCTGCTGGTGCTCGACAACTGCGAACACGTCGTCGAGCAGGCCGCCCGGCTGGCCGAGGCGCTGCTGCGTTCCGCGCAGGGGCTGCGGGTCCTCGTGACCAGCCGCGAGCCGCTGAACGTGGCGGGTGAGGTGCTGTGGAGCGTGCCCCCGCTGCGGCTGCCCGAGGGGTCCGAGCTGCTCACGGTCGCCAAGGCCGACGCCGTGCGGTTGTTCATGGCCAGGGCGACCGCGTCGGCTCGCGGATTCGCGCTCGACGCGGGGAACGCCGAGGCCGTCGCGCAGCTGTGCCGCAGGTTGGACGGCCTTCCGCTGGCGCTCGAACTGGCCGCGACCCGCGTCAGGTCGCTCGGCATCCACGAGCTCGTGGCCAGGCTGGACGACAGGTTCCGGCTCCTGGCGGGCTTCCATCGGGGGGCTCCCGCGCGCCAGCAGACGTTGACGGCGATGATCGACTGGAGCTGGACGCTGCTCACCGACTCCGAGCGCGTCGTGCTGCGCCGCCTGGCCGTACACGCCGACGGATGCACGCTGGACGCGGCCGAGGCGGTGTGCGCCGAAGCGGGGATCGACGTGCTCGACACCCTGGCGCGGCTGGTCGACCGCTCGCTGGTGGTGCTCGTGGAAGGGTCCGCGGGGGTCCGTTACCGGCTGCTGGAGTCGGTGACGGCCTACTGTCTGCACCGGCTGGACGACGCGGGCGAGACAGAGCGGGTACGGCAGGCGCATGCCGGCTACTACGTGGCGCTCGCCGTTCAGGCCGAGCCGTACCTGCGGGGGCCCGAGCAGGGGCGCTGGATGCTGTGGCTGGACGCGGAGGCCGCGAACCTGCGGGCCGCCCTCGACGCGGCGCCGCGGGCCGGCGCCCTGCGGCTGGCGAACGCCATGGCCTGGTACTGGTTCCTGCGCGGCAGGCTCGGCGAAGGCCGCCGCGCGCTGGAGACCGCCCTGGCCGCCGCGCCTGACCCTTCGGGCGGGCCCGAAGCGCACGCCGGACCCGAAGCGCACGCCGGAGTCGATGCGCGCGGCGGCGGGTCGGTGGACGCCGACCTGGCCAGGGCGCGGGCCTGGCACGCGGGCTTCTCGCTGCTGCTCGGCGACGACGTCGACTGGGAGCCGGCCCTGGACATCGCGGATCCGGGCGACCGTGCCATGGCACAGTGGTTCGTCGCGCTGAGCATGGCCGATCTGGTGTCCTCGCGACCGCTGGTCGACAGCGCCCTCGCGACCTTCCGCGAGCTCGGCGACCGGTGGGGCGTGGCCGCCGCGCTGAGCAGGCACGCCCGCGACGCCTTCACCCTGCGCGATCTGGAGTCCCTGGAGCGCGACGGCGGCGAGAGCGACCGGCTCTTCCGCGAGCTCGGCGACCGCTGGGGCCTGCTGCAGGCCACCGAGTGGCTCGGCGGGCTGGCCGAGATCCGCGGCGACCACGAACACGCCGTCCGCCTGTTCACCGAGGACCTGCGCATGGCCGAGGAGCTCGGTCTGTGGCCCGAGGCGGTGCGGCGGCTGTCGTGGCTGGGCTGGATGGCCATGAACACCGGCGACTACGCCACCGCAATGGAACGCTGCGGCCAGGCGCTCCACCTGGCCACGGGGCAGGGCTACAGGGAAGGGCAGATCTTCGCCAGGATGGGGTACGGCTTCTCCGCCCGTCGGGCCGGAAGGCTCGATCTGGCGCGGGAGCACCTCGACCGCCTGCTCGACGGCGTCCCGAGGGACGGCGAGCCGCCGCTGTTCCTTCCTACGACCCTGGCCGAACTGGGCTTCGTGCACGAGCTGCGCGGTGACGCCGCGAGCGCGCGCGAGCTGTTCATGGAGGCGTTCGCCGCGGCCAGGCGGATCGGCGACCCCCGGACGACGGCGTTCACCGTCGAGGGCCTGGCCGCCGCGTCGCCGCCGGAGGAGTGCGCCAGGCTGCTGGGGCTGGCCGCCGCGGCCAGGCTGTCGTACCGCACCCCCGCCACCCCTTCGGAGGAGGAGGAGTTGCGGCGGATCACCGGCAGGGCCGTGGCGGCGCTCGGCGAGGAGGCGTTCGCCGCCGCCCACGCTCACGGCCGCGAGCTGACCTTCGACGACGTGGCCTGACCCGCCAGGTGCTCGTCCAGCCGGTCGAAGAACTCCAGCCAGCCCTGCTTGGCCTGCTCGGCGTGCTCCTCGTCGGTGTTGACCCCGAACTGGTGGAATCGCATGGCCGTACCGCCCTCGTGCTCGTCCAGCGTGAGCGTCGCCACCGAGGCGGGCCCTTCACCGGGGTTGTCGGGGTCGCCGGTGGTGAAGACCAGCCGCCCCGGTCCCGCCACCTCGCGGTAGACCCCGTGCAACGTGACCTCGAAGCCCTCCTCGCCGACCAGCGTCGCGCGCCAGGCGCCACCGGGACGGACGTCGAGCACGACCCGGTCGGCCGGGGTGGTGAAGATGCGCGGGCCGAACCAGCGGGCGAAGCGCTCCGGCTGGGTCCAGGCGGCGTACACGTCCGCGGGGGGCGCGGCGAGCCGGCGGACGATCTCGTATTCGGCGGTCCTCGTCATGGCTGCCCTCTCAGGGTTTCGTGGATAGCTTCGACGAGATCCACCGTGCCCTGCCGACCTTACGATTCCCTTCCGCTGTCCTTCAGGCGGGATCCGGTGGCCTTGCCGGCAGATGAACAACACCTCTGCTGCGGGTAAAGATACCGCTTTGGGGGTTTATTGAGGCATTTATCCCTTCCCTGGTCGGCCTCCGTACTGTAAATACTCTTACGCAATGTCCGTCGCACCGGCCGGGAGACCTTCATGATCGCCTGGATCTTGCTGATCCAAGCAGTGCTCGCTCTTGCGGGATTGACCGCGATCTGCCTGCTGACGCGAAGGTCTCCGCGCCGCTCCGCCGCCTCCGCCGCACGATCCGCCACGTCGCCCGGGCCTCTCGCCGGCGAATCGCGGGACGCTGTCAGTGAAACCGGGGAGTCGTCGCCTGACGGTCATCTCCGGACAAAGGTAGCCTCACGGACGTGATTCGCACCGCACACGTCAACGGCATCGACCTCGCCTACCGCGAGGAGGGCGATCCCGCCTCCCCCACGATGGTCCTGCTGCACGGCCGCACCGCCGACCACAACCACTGGAACCTCTACACCCGCCGCTTCGCCGAGCGCTTTCACGTGATCGCGCCCGACCTGCGCGGCCACGGCGCGAGCGAGCATCCGGCCACCTACGAGCTGCCCGACATGGCCGAGGACATCGTGGCCCTGCTCAGGGCGCTCGGCGTGGAGCAGACGGTGCTGATCGGGCACTCGCTCGGCGGCGCGGTCGCCTACCACCTGGCGATGAACTACCCCGACCTGGTCTCGGTCCTGGTACTGGAGGACCCGCCGGCGCCGCTGTCGATCGACAGGCCGCCGCTGGAGGACGACTCCCCCATGATGGTCGAGACCGAGCGCCAGATCGTCTCCCCCGACCCCGCGTGGGCCGAGGGGCTGAAGCGCGTCACCGCGCCCACGCTGGTGCTGTCGGGCGGGCCGTCCAGCCACGTCGACGCGGCGCCGCTCGCCCGCCTGATCCCCGGCGCGAAGCTCGTCACCATCGACGTGGGGCACCTGATCCACTCCGACGCGCCCAAGGAGTTCACGGCGGCGGTCGAGGGGTTCCTGGAGGGCTGACAAACTATCTCCTCCCCTCAAGAGGAGATTGTTCATGACTGTTGACGACAGCCCGCGCCCCGGGCTGAGCGCGGAGCGGGTCGGCATGTTCACCGACGCGATCTTCGCGATCGCCATCACCCTGCTCGCCCTGGAGATCCCGCGCCCCGAGGAGCCTGAGCAGCTTGCCGACCTCGGGCACTTCCTGAGCGAGCACTCCGGCGCCTTCGCCGGGTTCGCGTTGGCCTTCCTGATGCTGTGGTTCAACTGGCGCGCCCATCACACGCTCTTCGACCAGCTCGCGCGGGTGTCGCAGACCGTCCTGGCGGTGCACATCCCGCTGCTGCTGTTCTCGGCCTTCCTGCCGTACACGACCGGCCTGCTCTACTCGGGATCGCTGCCGCCCGACGCCCGCTCCATCGCGCTGGCGATGTTCGGCGGCACCGAGGCCGTGCTCATGCTGTGCCAGGGCCTGCTCTACACGCTGACCCTGAAGCAGGGCCTGTACGCCGTGGGCGCCAACACCGCCCGCATGGGCACCGCGGCCGCGATCAACTGGGGCATCGGCATCCTGTGGGCGCTCAGCGCGATGCTGGCCTCCCCGCTCGGCGACAACACCACCCTGCTGTGGCTGGCCACCCCGCTGGTCGTCGTGGCCATCCTGTACGGCATGCGCGTGTGGAGAGGCCGCGAAGGCGAAAGGGCGTCCCTCCACGGAGGGACGCCCTGACGAGGAGGACGGGTCAGGCCGTCGCGAGGGCGGCCTCGGCCTCCAGGGTCGCGGCCGTCGCGTTGACGACGGCGGCGATCCGCAGCGCCTCCTGGATCTGCTCGCGCGGCATGCCCGAGCCACGCAGCACCTGCTCGTGCGACTCCAGGCAGCGCCCGCAGCCGTTGATCGCGGAGACCGCGAGGCACCACAGCTCGAAGTCGACCTTGTCGACGCCCGGGTTGCCGATGACGGTCATGCGCAGCCTGGCCGGCATCGTGCCGTACTGCTCGTCGCCGATCAGATGGGTGGCGCGGTAGTAGACGTTGTTCATCGCCATGATCGAGGCGGCGGCCTTGGCCGCCTTGAACGCCTCGGCCGACAGGATGCCGGCGGCCTCCTCCGACACCTCGGCGATGACCCGGGCCGACCTGGTGGCCAGCGCGCACGCGAGGACCGCGCCCCACAGCTGCTGGTCGGTCAGCGCCGAGGTCGTCGTGACCGAGCCCAGGTTGAGCTTGGTGTCCTTGGCATAGTCGGGCAGCGCCGACTTCAGGCTGTCGATGCTCATGCGCCCAGCAGGGCCTTCGCGTCGAGGCCCTTCTCGCCCTTGTTCCAGTTGCAGGGGCACAGCTCGTCGGACTGCAGGGCGTCGAGGACCCGCAGGACCTCCTTGACGTTGCGGCCGACCGAGCCCGCGGTGACCATGGTGAACTGGATCTCGTTGTTCGGGTCCACGATGAAGGTGGCGCGCTGGGCGACGCCGTCCTCGCCGAGGATGCCGAGGTCGGACGAGAGCTCGCGCTTGATGTCGCTCAGCATCGGGAACGGCAGGTCGCGCAGGTCCTCGTGGTCCTTGCGCCACGCGTGGTGGACGAACTCCGAGTCGACGGAGACGCCGAGCACCTGCGCGTCACGGTCGGCGAAATCCTCGTTGAGGCGGCCGAACTCGGCGATCTCGGTGGGGCACACGAAGGTGAAGTCCTTGGGCCAGAAGAACACCACGCGCCACTTGCCCTCGTAGGTCTTGTGGTCGATCTCCGTGAACGCCTTCTCGGGGTCGAGGTCGACGCAGGCGGTGAGCTCGTACTCGGGGAACTTGTCACCAACGGTGAGCACGTGAATGTCTCCTTGTAGGACGTCGTTGTCAGCGCCCCCAGGTTGCCGCACCTAGCATTGATCCGAGAAATCGAGCAGTCGGACCAATCTGAGAGGTGTTTCCTATCAGTGAGCCCATGCCCACCCTCGCTCAGCTGCGGGCGTTCCTTGCCGTGGCCGACCATCTCCACTTCCGGGAGGCCGCCACCGCGCTCAGGATGAGCCAGCCGGCGCTGTCGGGGTCGGTGTCCGCGCTGGAGGAGATCCTCGACACACAGCTGCTCGAGAGGACCACGAGGAAGGTGCTGCTGACCCCGGCGGGAGAGCGGGTGGCCGCGCACGCCACGCGGGTGCTGGCCGCGGTCGGCGACCTGGTCGGCGAGGTGGCGCGGAGCCGCGAGCCGTTCAGCGGGCCCGCGCACCTGGGCGTGATCCCGACGGTCGCGCCGTACGTGCTGCCCGCGCTGCTGCCGATGTTCGCCAGGCGCTTCCCGCGGCTGAAGCTCACCGTGCACGAGGCCAAGACCGAGACGATCGTCGAGGAGGTGCGGGAGGGCAGGCTCGACCTGGTGCTGCTGGCGCTGCCGACCGAGACGAGCGGGCTGGTGGAGGAGCCGCTCTACGACGAGGACTTCCTGCTGGCCGTACCGGAGGGCCATCCGCTGGCGGGCGAGGAGGCGCCGTTGCGCAGGTCGGCGCTGAAGGGGCTCGACATCGTGCTGCTCAACCAGGGTCACTGCCTGCGCGAGCAGGCGATCGACGTGTGCAGGGAGGTCGGCGCGCGGGCCACCGCGACCACCTACGCCACCAGCCTGCCGACGCTGGTGCAGCTGGTGGCGGGCGGGCTCGGGGTGACGCTGCTGCCGGAGTCGGCGGTGCCGGTGGAGACGGGCAAGAGGGTACGGCTGGCGCTGCGCAGGTTCGCCGATCCCGCGCCCGGCAGGACGATCGGCATGGCCTACCGGGCGAGCTCGGCACGGGCAGCGGAGTACGCGCAGCTGGCCAAGGCGGTGCGGAGCGCGGTCAGGCAGCGGAAGCTGCCGGTGAAGGTGGTCTCCTGACCTGCAGCCCCGCCACGACGAGCCAGGCCGCGAGCGTCGTGTGACCCGCCCCTGCGACGAGGTGGAGCCCCGCGCCGAGCAGGACCGCGACGGCCTCGGCCGCCATGAGCGCCGCAGTGGCGAGGGCGAGCAGCGCCCTCGGTCTGGCCTCGCCCCACGCCATCAGGCCGAGCGCGGCGGCGGGCACGCAGGCGAGTGCGGGGCCGAGCGCTCCGAGGGCGAGCGTGCGGTGGTCTGCGGGGTCGAAGCCGACGCCGACCAGGGCGCCGGGCAGCAGGCTGATCCAGATCACGGCCGCGGGCCTGTCGTCGCGCCAGACAGTGGCGGCGAAGGCCAGCGCGGTGATCGCGAGCAGGGCGTCGCACAGGCTGTCCGCGACCCGCCACGGCAGGACGACGTCCTGGACGCCGGTGAGCGCGCCGTGCCACTCCTGGAGCGCGAAGACGGCCGCGACCACGGCGGTGAGCGTCGCCAGGACCGCGACGGCGGCGGGCCCCTCGTCCGCGGCGACAACGGCGCCTTCCTGGGAAGCGGGCGTGGGCGTGCGCACGGGGGTGGGCGTGGGGGTGGGCGTGGGGGTGGGCGTGGGGGTGCGGGCGGGCGGCAGCGTGTCGGTGTTCCGGAGCGCGTGGCCGGGCGCCGCCGGGCCCAAGCCGGTGAACTCGGCCAGGAGGTCGGCCGCGGCGGGCCTGGCGGAGGGCTCCTTGGCCAGGCACCGCGCCACCGCGGGAAGGAGGTCGTCGGGAACGTCCGCCAGGTCGGGCTCGGCTGTCATGATCGCGTGCATCAGCGAGGCGGGGGTCGAGCCGGGGAACGGCAGGCGGCCCGTCGCGGCGAACGCCATCGTGACCGCCCAGCTGAAGATGTCGGCGGCGGGCGTGAGCGGCACGCCGTCGAACTGCTCGGGGGCCATGAAGGCGGGAGTTCCGGCCACGCCGTGCGTGGTCGTCTGGTCGGCGGCCCTGGCGATGCCGAAGTCGATCACGACGGGCCCCTCAGGGCCCATGATCACGTTTCCCGGCTTGAAGTCGCGGTGGACGATGCCCGCCCGGTGGATGGCCGACAGCGCGGTCAGCGTCGCCACCGCCAGCCGTACCAGGCCGCTGCCCGTGCGCGGGCCCTCCGACCTGACCAGCTCGTGCAGCGAGCGTCCGGGGATGTACTCGCTCACGATGTACGGCTGGCCGTCCTCGGTCGCGCCGACGTCGAGGACCTTGGCGGTGCAGAAGACCGCCACCCGCCTGGCCGCGTCCGCCTCGCGCAGGAAGCGCCGGTGCGCGTCGCCCGCGGTGTCGACCGGATCGCGCAACATCTTGATCGCGACCCTACCGCCCTCGGGCGCGAGGCCCAGGTAGACCGACCCCTGCCCGCCCTGGCCGAGCAGCCCTGTCACCCGGTAGGGGCCTAACTCCTCGGGGTGCGGCACGGCACCACCTTAAGCGTTGAACGGCCGGCCCGTGACGGGGTGGACGCCGGGCGCGGGGCTACGCTCCCAGCCGTTTGAGCCTCGTCACCGCCTCGTCGATGACCTCGTCCTTCTTGCAGAAGGCGAACCTGACGAAGTGGCGGCCCCTGTCGGGGTGGTCGTAGAAGACCTGGGTCGGGATCGCCACCACCCCGGCCAGCTCGGGCAGCCGCCTGGTCAGCTCCAGGCCGTCGGTGAAGCCCAGCGGCCTGATGTCGGTCTGCACGAAGTAGGTGCCCGCAGGCTTCAGCACCTCGAACCCGGCCGCCGCCAGCCCGCTCATCAGCCTGTCGCGCTTGCCCTCGAGCCCCGCGCGCAGATCGGCGACCCAGTCGAGCTCCTCGCGCAGGCCGTACGCCACGGCGAGCTGCCACGGCCCGTTGGCGGTGAAGGTCAGGAACTGCTTGACGGTCTGGACGGCCCGCACCAGCTCGGGCGGCGCGCACACCCAGCCGGTCTTCCATCCCGTCACAGAGAACGTCTTGCCCGCGGAGGCGATCATCACGGTGCGCTCGCGCATGCCCGGCAGCGTGGCCATGGGGATGTGCTCGACGCCGTCGAAGGTCAGGTGCTCGTACACCTCGTCGGTGATCGCGACCAGGTCGCGCTCCTGGCACAGCTCGGCGATGAGGCCCAGCTCCTCGGCGGTGAACACGGTGCCCGTCGGGTTGTGCGGCGAGTTGACCAGGATCGCCCTGGTGCGCGGCGTGACGGCGGCGCGCAGCTCGTCGGGGTCGAAGGTGAAACGCCCCTGCACGGGTCGCAGGGTGACCGCGACCAGCCTGGCCCCGGCCAGCGCGATGGAGGCGGCGTAGGAGTCGTAGTAGGGCTCGAAGGCGATCACCTCGTCCCCTGGCTCGCAAAGCGCCAGCACCGAGGCCGCGATCGCCTCGGTGGCGCCCACGGTGACCAGCACCTCGCCGTCGGGGTCGTAGGCCAGGTCGTAGTGCCGCCGCCGGTGCTCGGCCACGGCCTGCCGCAGCTCGGGCACCCCGGGTCCAGGCGGGTACTGGTTGGCGCCCGACCTGATGGCCTCCACCGCGCGCTCGAGCATCGCGGGCGGGCCGTCGGTGTCGGGGAATCCCTGCCCCAGGTTGATCGATCCGGTCCGTACGGCCAGCGCGCTCATCTCGGCGAAGATCGTGGTGCCGAACTGTCGCATTCGGGAAACAAGGGGATCGCTCACGAGGCCACACTATTAGTCTCAAGGCGTGATCACCCGGGTCGCTCTCGCTCTCGCGCTCGTGTCCTCCCCGAGCACCCTCCCCGCCGCCCTCCCGGCCGCCCAAGCCGTCACCGAAGCGGTCGCCGAAGTCGTCACCGATGACGTCACCGGGGCCGCCGCCGGGGCAGATTCCGGGCCATTCGCCGGAGCCGGGGCCGGAGCCGTACCGGTCGAGGAGAGGGCGTGCCCCGTCGAGATGCCCGCCGGGACCAGGTGCGGCTTCCTGGTGGCGCCCGAGCGGCGGGACGGCGACCAGGCGAAGACCGTCAGGGTGGGCTTCGCCGTCCACAAGGCGAGCAACCCCGCGGGCGACCCCGTCGTGTACATGAGCGGCGGTCCCGCCTCGTCCTCCATCCAGCTCACCGGCTACCTGGCGTCGATCTTCCCCGACCGCGACGTCGTCACCCTGGAGCAGCGCGGCAGCAGGTACTCCAAGCCCACGCTCGGCTGTCCCGAGACCGTCTCGGCCATGCTGGACAGGCTGCGCGCCCCCAGGGCCGACGTCGCAAGGGGCGCGCTCGACTGCCGCAGGAGGCACGAGGAGCAGGGCGTGGACCTGCGCGGCTACACCACCAAGGAGATCGCGGCCGACGTCGTCGACCTGCGCAAGGCGCTCGGTTATGCCAGGTGGAACCTGTTCGGGGTCAGCTACTCGACCAGGGTGACGGTGGACGCCGCGGCGGCCGACCCCGAAGGCGTGAGCGCAGTGGCGCTCGACTCGTTCCTGCCGCAGGACGTCTCCTGGTACGGCGACGCCGACCGCAACCTGGCCGACACGGTGGCCGCGCTCGGCATCGGCGACAGATTCGAGGCGATGGTGAGACGCCTGAACGCGCGTCCCGCCCAGGTGCCCACCACCGACCCGCTGACAGGCAAGGCGTTCACCGCCAGGCTGACCGGTGACGACGTGGCGACGGTCCTCGCCGAGGGGCTGCACGACGCGAGCGTGATCGCGGCGGCCCCCGCGCTGGTCGACGCCCTGGCCGAAGGGCACGACGAGCTGCTGCGGCCGCTTGCCGACCAGGCGGGTCCAGGTCTGGCCTCCCACGAGTTCGGGCTCTACCACGCGGTCCAGTGCCAGGACGAGGCCGTCTTCCCCGAACGGTCGCGCCTGTTCACGGTGACCTCGGACAAGGAGGTGTGCGCGGCCTGGAAGCTGCCGGCCTCCGTGCCGACGAAGGCCACGACGAAGGCGCCCGTGCTCGTGCTCGGCGGCCAGTACGACCCGACCACGCCCGTCCGCACCGCCAGGCCCGCGGCCGGGAAGCTGCCCGGCGCCCGGTTCGTGGAGTTCGCCGGCGTGGGCCACGCGGTGTTCCTGTCGACGGCGTGTGGCGCCCGCACCATCGCCGCGTTCTTCGCCGACCCTGCGGGCTGGAAGCAGCCGTGCGACCCGTCCCAGCGCGGCTTCGCCCCCGTGCGGCCCGGTGACCTCCACGTCACGGGCGCGCCGTACCAGGTGCTGACCTCCCCGTGGCTGGCCGCGCCGCTCGCGCTGTTCGCGCTGGCGAGCCTGGCCCAGCTCGTCGGCGGCGCGCTCAGAGGCAGGGCGCTGACCGCGTTCGCGGGGCTGGCGGGCGCCGCCTTCGTCGGTGTGGCCGCCGACGCGGTGTGGGGCCTGATGAAGGAGAACGAGACCGCGCTGGCGGTCGGGGTGCCGCGAACGCTCGAGGCCTACGGCTGGATCGCGGTCGGCTCGGCCGTCCTCACGGTGGCCGCCCTGTTACGTGCCCGTACAATCCCGAACATCCTGGCCACCGTGATCGCGGCCGGTCTCCTCGTATGGTGGTGGTCCTGGTTTCTGTGACGCGCATCAGAGAGCTCGACGCGCTCCGCGGTTTCGCGGTGTGCGGGATCATGCTGGTCAACGCCTGGCAGCACGCTCAGGGGCCGGAGAGCGAGTGGTGGGTCGAGACGTTCCTCCAGGGGCGTTTCTATCCGATCTTCTCGATGCTGTTCGGCATCAGCTTCGTGCTGGTGCTGCGGAGCGCCACCCGGTGGGTGCTGCTGCGCAGGCTGCTGTGGCTGCTGGTGTTCGGGCTGATCCAGCACACCTGGTATCCCGGTGAGGTGCTGATGGACTATGCGCTGTTCGGGATCGGCGTGCTGCTGCCCGCCTCGTTCCTGTCGGGCGGCTGGCCGATCCTCGTCCTCGGCGTGGCGGCGATCGCGTGGGGCACCTGGATGGGCGGCGGCATCCTGATCATCCCGGGGCTCTTCCTCATCGGCATGGCGCTGATGGAGCTGCGGCCTGGACGGGAGTGGCTGCTGCCGGGCTTCGTGGTGTCGGCGGCCGTCTCCGCGGTGCTCACCTGGGCCTACCCGGGGACGGGACAGTGGTGGATCTACGTGACGGCGGCCCTGGCGGGCTCCGCCGCCTACTCGGCGCTGGTGCTGTACCTGCGGCCGCGGTGGCTGGAGCCGATGGGCAGGATGGCGCTGACCAACTACGTCTCGGGCACCGTGGTCATCGCGCTGACCGCCCCGATGCGCTGGCCCGTGCTCCCTGTGGTGGGCGCGACGCTGGCCGCGCAGCTGCTGTTCAGCTGGTGGTGGCTGTCCAGGTTCAGGTACGGCCCGCTCGAATGGGTGTGGCGGATGCTCACCTGGTGGAAACGCGTGGAGAACCGGCCCATACTCCGTTCGTGACGCCAAGCGCCTTGCTCCGCCTCCTGGACGACGAGCTGCCCGACGCGATCCGCCTGCGTCATCGGCTGCATGCCATACCCGAACCGGGCGGCGCCGAAGCGCGGACCTGCGCGGTCATCGCCGAGCACCTGCCGCAGCGGCACAGGGTCGTGGCGGGCACCGGGATGATCGTCAGAGTCGGGGCGGGGGGCGAGCCCGCGATCGGCGTCAGGGCCGAGCTGGACGGGCTGCCGATGACCGAGCGGACCGGAGCGGCGTACGCGTCGGACAACGGCCACATGCACGCCTGCGGCCACGACGTCCATCTGGCCGCGCTCGTCGCGCTGGTGCGGGCGGCCCGCAGGACGGCGCTGCCCGCGCCGCTGGTGGCGATCTTCCAGCCGTGCGAGGAGCGGCACCCCTCGGGCGCCGTGGCGCTGCTGCGCGACGGCGAGCTGGAGGCGGAGGCGGTGGAGTCGGTGGTCGCCGTGCACGTCCACCCCGACCTGCCGTGGGGGGCGATCGGCGCCGATCCCGGCACGGTCAACGCCGCCGCCGACGCGATCAGGATCGACGTCGAAGGGCGCGGCGGGCACGCCGCCTACCCGCACCGCACGAGGGACCCGGTGCTGGCGCTCTCGCAGCTGGTGGTGGCGCTGCACGGGCTGGTGGGGCGGCGCGTCGACCCCGTCCACGGCGCGACGCTCACGGTCGGGGCCGTCCACGCGGGGACGGCGGAGAACGTGATCCCCGGCGCCGGCCACGCCCTGGTCACGGTCCGGGCGCTGGACGCGGCCGACCAGCGCGAGCTGCGCGCGGCCGTCAGGGAGTGCGCCGAGCACGTGGCCGCCGCCCACGGGTGCACGGCCCGGCTGACCTTCACCAAGAGCGAGCCGCCGCTGGTCAACGACCCGGCGCTGGCCGAGGCCGCCAGGCGCAGGGCCGCGGCGGCCGGGTTCGCCCTCGCGCCCGCCTGGCACTCCTGCGGCGGCGACGACTTCGCCCACTACGGCACCGCGCGACCCACCCTGATGGCGTTCGTCGGGCTGGGCGGCGCGCCCGGCTTCACCCACGCGGGGCTGCACGATCCGCGCTTCCTCCCGCCCGACGAGGCCGTGGCCGCGTGCGCGCGGGCGCAGGCTCTCGCCTACGCCGCGGCGCTCAGCGTGCGGAGCGGAACACCAGCAGGCGGAACATCTGCGTGGAGCCGACCAGCTTCTCCTTGACCAGGCGCAGGCCGTGGCGCTCGGCGCCGGCCGCCAGGCGGGCGACGGAGACGGCGTTGACCATGTCCTGGTTGCCGGCCAGGTAGGCCTCCGCGTACTCCTCGCCGAGGCCGTTGTCGATCATCCAGCCGCGCCACGCGGCCACCGCCGCCTCCCTTTCCCTGTCCTCCTCGGGGGCGAAGCAGTCGGAGAAGACGAGGCTGCCACCGGGTTCGAGGCGCTTGGCGCACTCGGCGAAGAAGCAGTCGACGGACTGCTCGGTGGGGCTCGGCCCGAGCAGGAAGTGGGCGACGAGCGAGCCGAAGATGACGTTGTAGGTGATGTTCTCCTCGACGTCGTCCCAGGCGGTCTTGTTCAGCAGGCGGACCCAGCGGTTGAGGTCGTCGCCGATCTTCCTGTGCGCGAGCCTGCGCATCTGCACCGCGCGGTCCATGGCGCGGTAGCTGTCGACCGGGTAGAGCTGGCCGAGCTGCTCGAACGGCTCGCACAGGGTGCGGATCCACGGCACGATCGCGGCGGTGAGGCTGCCCGTGCCGTACCCGACCTCCAGGACGGAGACCGACATGTCGATCTCCTGGAAGATGCGCAGGATCTCGCTGGCGACGGTGGCGGAGCAGTCCTGGATCAGGTCGTCGTACATCGGGATCCAGGTGCGGATGTGCTGGTCGTAGCGGTCGAAGTAGGCCGGGGAGCGGTGCTCGGTGCGCAGCGTCCAGTGCTCGTCCCACCTGCCGATCTCCAGCTTGCGCAGCCACTCGCGCTTGAGCGTGTGGAAGTCGTGGTTGGGGTCGAAGCGCACCGCCCGCGCCTTGACCGCGTCGTAGTAGCGGCTGGCCAGGTTGAAGCGGTGGCGGTCGCGCTCGATGTGGAGCATGCGGCGCTCGCCGAAGTCGCTTTCCAGCCTGCGCCGGTAGCCGCCGATGCAGTCGGGGTTGAGCAGCAGCAGGTGGGCGCCGACGGCGGTGTCGCCGAACGGGTGGCGCACGCCGAGCCCCACGTCGTCGACGGCGGCCACGTAGACCTCGTAGCCGCCGTCCGACAGGCTGCCGAGGTGGTCGCGCCACATGGACATGTGCCGCGACAGCTCGGCCTCGCCCTGGAAGAACAGCCGCCAGTCGATGAGGAAGATCCGTTCGGTGACCTGGGAGCTCATCAGCTCGGGGTGTTCCAGGTCGGTCTGCCAGAACGTCTCGGTGTTGTCGGTCAGGTCGGCGATGGCCCTGATGGGGCCGTTGTTCCAGTCGCGCAGCTCGGCGAAGCAGTGGGAGTAGTAGTCGGCGTCGGTGACGAGGTTGGACGGGCCCGAGTTGCGCACCTCGGAGGCCAGCGCCTCCAGCCAGCCGCTGCGCAGGTGGAGTTGGGGGTGGTCGGCGTCGTGGTTGCTGAGCACCGCCTGCAGGCCGCGGTGCAGCTGGGTCAGCTTGCGGCGCAGCGCCCGGTGTCCAGGGCTGAGCGACTCCAGCTCCAGGCGGTCGAGCAGCCTGCCGAAATCGGTCTCGAATTTACCGAATCCCGCGTCGTTGCTCGCGCTCGGATAGTTGAGGTAACGGGGGGCGCCGAAGTCTTCCGGCAGCTCATGGGTGCCCTCCTGCTTGATGACGACGACGGGCAAATCCAGCGCCCGTGCAAACCCGACTTCAAATGCCAGATTGGGGCGAACCGTACTTCCTTCCAGGATGAGAATGTCCGACCTGCGGATCTGCTCCTGGATCTCGATGCCGATGTTGCGGCTGTGGGGTTGCTCGCTCCAGTCGTAGACGTCGTAGTGGCGCTCAGCCAGCTGGCTCTTCACCGACTGGACCGCCCTGATGACCGACTCGGATCCCTCGGCCTCGGTGGACCAGGCGAGAAACGCATTGACGGGGTCCATGCAGACATGAATACACGACGGGCAACTGGACTTTCAAAGATGGCGTAAATATCGTGACGGAATGGCATTGCGGCTATCTTTTGCCGTACTGGTGGTCACTTCATTCGTTCTCGGCCTGGTGGGTTTCGCCGCCTATCTCAAGCCGGGGGCTTCCGCCTTCGACCTGGTCTACTACTCCCTCCAGCTGTTCGTCCTGGATCCCGCCCCCTTCGACGTCGAGCACGCGCCACTGGGCTGGGCGCTGGAGGTGGCCCGCTTCACCGCCCCCGCCGCCACGATCTACGCCCTGGTCGCCGGTCTGCTGCTGCTGTTCTCCACCGAGATCCGCCGCCTGCGCGCCCGGGGCTCGCGCGGCCACGCGGTCGTCTGCGGCACGGGGCCGATCGCGGGCGTGCTGACCCGCCGCCTGCGTACGGCCGGCCGCGGCGTGGTCCAGATCGCCCCCACGCCCAACGCCGACCGGGGAGTCCTGCACGTGGAGGGCGACCCGCGCGACCCCTCCGTGCTGCGCGCCGCGGGCATCGAGCGCGCCGCCGTCCTGTACGCCTGCGAGAGCGACAGCGCGACCAACACCGCGATCGCGCTGGCCGCGCACGCCCTGCCGAGGCCGGGGGCCCGTCCCCTGGCCGCCTACGGGCTCATCTCCGACCCCGACATGTGCGCGGCGCTGCGCGCCAGGCGGCTCGGGCTGACCAGGCCGACGGGACTGCACCTGGACTTCTTCAACCCCGACACGCTCGCGGCCCGCGTGCTGCTGCAGAACGACCCGCCCACCACGGCCGACCCCGTCATGGTCATCGGTCTCGGCACGTTCGGCAGGACGCTGCTGCTGGAGCTGGCCAGGCACTGGCGCCTCCACGCGCCGGAACCGCGCCCGCTTCCCGTCATCGTGGTCGACGCGGAGGCGACGAGCACGGTGGCGGCCCTGTGCGCCAGGCACGACCTGCTGCTGACGGCCTGCGATCTCGAGGCGATCGACCTGGAGCCCGAGCAGGTGAGCCTGCCCGAGACGCTCCCGCACGCCGCGCGCCGCGTCTACGTCTGCTACCCCGACCAGGACCTCGCGCTGAAGGTCGCGCTCACGTCTCTGCGCCTGTGGGGCGGCGGCCCCGGCTCGCTGGTCGTCCGCGTCGACCACGCGGCGGCCTTCGACTCCACGCTGCTGGAGGGGCTGGACGGCGCGCTCAGGGTCTTCCCCGTCACGGACGCGGCCGGCGATCCCGCGCTGATCGCCGAGGACCTGGTGGAGACCCTCGCCAAGGCGGCGCACAACCACTACCTGGCCGACCAGCGCGGCAGAGGCGGACGGCTCGCGGTCAACCCTTCGCTCGTGCCGTGGGAGGAACTCGAGGAGGACAAACGCGAGTCCAACAGGCTGCTGGCCGAGGACATCGGCAGGAAGCTGAAGGAGGTCGGCTGCGCGCTCGGCCCTCGCGTCGATCCCGATCTCGACTTCGCCTTCACCGAGGAGGAGATCGAGCTCCTCGCGGAGATGGAGCACGTGCGCTGGGTACGGATGATGGTGAGCCTCGGCTGGTCCCACGGACCGCTGAGGGATGATGAGAACAAGACGCATCCCGACATAGGAGATTGGTCCACTTTGTCAGTGTCGGCGAAGGAGAAGGACCGGGACACGGTCAGGAACCTGCCCCGCATCCTGGCACTGGCCGGTTTCCAGGTGGTGAGGACCCGATGACGAGGTTCGCCGTGACAGGGCACCGCGAGCTCACGCCGCACACCGTGGAGCTGGTCGGCCAGGCCCTGCGCGAGGAACTGGCCGACGAGGGCCCCGGCCTGGTCGGTGTGTCCTGCCTGGCCGAGGGGACCGACCAGATCTTCGCCGCCGAGACGATCGCGGCGGGCGGCGAGCTGCACGCCGTCCTGCCCGCCCACCACTACAGGGAGAGCCTGCCGGGCGACGCCCGCCACACCTACGACATGCTGCTCGGCAAGGCCACGCACGTCCTCGAACTGCCCTTCGACCAGGCGGGGGTGCCCGCCTACCTCGCCGCGGCCGAGGCGATGCTGGCCGAGGCCGACGAGCTGGTCGCGGTCTGGGACGGCGCGGCGGCGCGCGGGCGCGGCGGCACCGCCGAGGTGGTGGCCATGGCCTTGCGGGCCGGGATGCCCGTACGGGTGATCTGGCCGCCGGGTTCCAGCCGGGCATAGGCTCGAAGGCGTGACGAGAATCGCGCTCTGCCAGCTGTCCGTCTCTCCCGACCCCGCCGTCAACCTCAAGCGGGCCAGGGAGGCCATCGCCAAGGCCGAGGGCGCCGACCTCGCGATCTTCCCCGAGGCCACCCTCACCAGGTACGGCAAGCGGATCACCGACCTGGCAGAGCCGCTGGACGGCCCCTTCGTCACGGGCCTGGCCGAGGCCGCCCGCGAGCACGGCGTCGCGGTGATCGCCGGCGTCTTCGAGCCCGGCGAGGGCCGCGTCCACAACACCGCGGTCGCCCTCGACGCCTCGGGCGCCGTCCGGGCCGCCTACCGGAAGATCCACCTGTTCGACTCCTTCGGCGCGCGCGAGTCGGAACTGGTCGCACCGGGCTCGGAGCCGACCGTGGTCGAGCTCGCGGGGCTGCGCGTCGGCCTCGTCACCTGCTACGACCTGCGCTTCCCCGAGCTGGCCAGAGCGCTCGTCGACAGGGGCGCCGAGCTGTTCGCCGTCATCGCGGCGTGGGGCTCGGGCCCGCTCAAGGAGGACCACTGGATCACGCTCGTGCGGGCCAGGGCGCTGGAGAACACGATGTGGACCGCCGCCGTCGGCCAGGCGCCCAACCCCGCCGAGTCGAGCGACGGGTTCGGCGTCGGGCGCAGCATGCTGGTCGACCCGCTGGGCGTGGTCCGCTCCGATCTGGGTAGCGCACCCGGGGTGCAGGTGGTCGACCTCGACCACGAGCTGACCGCCTCCGCCCGCGCCACGCTGCCGTGCCTGGAACACAGGGTGCTGGGCGTGACGAGCCTGCCCTGAGCCGGGGGTCGCTCCGATTGGAGGGGTTTCTCAATCGGAGTGGCCAAGAGATCGTAAAGTGGTGTCGTGAACGAGCGTAGGACGCAGATGCAGAAGGTGGTGCCGCCTCGGCTGCTCGTGCCCTACCTCTCGGGAAAGCGCACGGTCATCTCCGGCTACGTCTACCGCGTGCAGGACTGCGCGCGGCTGACCACGCCGCGCGCGTTATTCCTGGGGCTCGACCTGTCCTTCGAGGGATCGGAGCTGAGCGCGGAGGTGCCCGAGCTGTACGTCATGCGGTGGTACGCACGCGACGTCGACACCTACGCGGTGCCGTACGGCCCGCACATGGGCGGTGACTGGAGCGACGCGCCGCCGTTCGCCGGCAACGGGTTCACCACCTCCCGCGAGCACGTGGTACCGCAGTTCCACACCACCCCGATGCCCATCCCCGCGGGGGCGGAGATCGTGCACGTGGGCGCCAGGTGCGAGCGGCCCTTCGCCGTCTACGACGGGCTCACCTGGCGGCCGTCCGCATGAGCGACGCGATCGTTCCCGTGGCGTCGGGGTTCGTCGCCCGGCACAGGGGCCGCACCCATCCGGCGGCGATCGGGCCCGACAGCGACGAGGTCGTGCTGTTCAGCGAGGAGGAGTTGGAGGGCTTCGAGGCGGGCTCGGGCTACTGGCGCCGCACCGTGGACCGCACCGAACTGGAGTGGCTGGTGCTCGTGCGCACGGTCGGCGCGTTCGGCGGCGAGCCCTGCGTCGTCCTCGACGAGGACGAGGACGGCCTCCACATCGCCTACACGGGTCACAGTGGCATGAAAGCGGAGGCGCTCGGCTACTGGATGGTCGACCATGGGGCCTACGAAGTGGTCGTGCCGCGCGAGGAGGTCTTCTCCATCCGGGTGGAGCGCCTTCCGGTCGACTGACCCTGACAACCCAACACCCGGTCGAGGGTGTCTTGAAGGACATGCGATGGATACTCGCCCTCATGCCACTGGCCCTGGTGGCATGCGGAGGGGCGGCTGAGACGTCCGAGATCTACCAGCGGGTCATGCAGGGCAAGGCGCCGATCGGCGAGGTGCTGACCCTGTCGGACCCGCCGGTGCGGCTGTGGTTCGCCCGCACCACCGACGAGGACGGCGACGTGCGGCTGTGCGGGCCCGACGCCTGCGGCCACGAGGTGTCCGACCACCCCGAGCCGGCGTGGGCCGAGGACCGCGAGGGTGACCTGTACTACGGCGCGGCCAGGAGCGGCGTGGCGGACGTGCGCGCGGTGACGACCGAAGGGGCCAAGGTCGACGGCACCGTCCACCGGCTCGAGGGCGCGCCGCTGGCCATCTGGACGGTGACCGTCTCCGGCGCGGCCGTGCGCGGTTTCGAATTCGTCGACGCCTCCGGTCAACCTGTCGCGACCGCGGGTGTCTCTGGTATGTGATGGAAACACCCACCATGGCGCCCGCGGCTCCGACCTTCGCGGAGTTGTTCGCCGGCCAGTACCAGTCCCTGGTACGGCTGGCGGGCCTGCTGGGCGCGGACGACCCCGAGGACATCGCACAGGAGGCGTTCGCCAGGCTGCACACCCGCCGCCTGCGCGACGACGCCGCCGCGCTCGGCTATCTGCGCGCCACCGTCTGCAACCTGACGCGTAACCGGCTGCGGCACCTGCGCATCATCCGGTTACGCCGTCCCGAACCCCCCGAGCACGCCCGCAGCAGCGAGCACGCCGTCATCGTGGCCGAGGAGCACCGCGAGCTCCTCGCGGCCCTCGACACGCTGCCGCGCCGCCAGCGGGAGGCGCTGATCCTGCGCTACTGGCTCGACCTGTCCGAACGAGAGATCGCCGACGCCATGGGCGTGTCGCCCGGTTCGGTCAAGACACACGCCAGCAGGGGTCTGGCGGCACTGAGGGGGAAGCTGTGAACGATCTGGAAGAGCGGCTGCGCGCCGCCCTCGACGCCCGCGCCGCGACCTTCGAGGCAGGACCGACGGCTTGGATGAAGGTCCAGCAGCGGGCAGGCCGCCGCCGGTGGGCGTGGCCTGTCCTGCTGGCCGCGCTGCCGGTCGCGCTGGTGGCCCTGCTCGTGCCCGTCCTGCTCAACGGGGGCCAGGACGGACAGGTGACCATGGGGCCACCACCGAAGCCGGCCCCGGTGGGCGAGGCTCTGGTCATCGACAATCCGGCCGAGGACCGCCCGATGCGGCTGTGGTACGCCAACGACGAGGGGGGCCTGGTCGTCCTGTGCCTGACCGTGCAGTACGCGGGCGGCTCCAGCCAGAGCAGCTGCGGCGACAACGCCGGGGCCCAGGCGATGAAGGACTACGGCTGGTTCGAGGGGACGACCCAGTCCGTCCCGCCGCGCGAGACCGTGCTCGACTACGGCGGCGCACGCAAGGACGTCGCCAAGGTGACGGCGGTGACCAAGAAGGGGTCCCGCGTCGTCGGCGCCGTCCACCAGCCCTCCGGCGCACCCATGACCATGAAGATCTGGACGGTCGTCTACCCCGCCACGGACCAGGTCACCGCCTACGAGTTCGCCGCCGCCGACGGCACCCTCCTCTCCCGGGTCGCCAGAAGCGTCGACATGCCGACCGAGTCCGAGCGGGGCAAGCCCGCGGGCGCCGCGACGGACCTCGCCGACCTGAGCGTGCGGCCCTACAGCACGCCCGACAGGACGCTCATCTGGACCTTCGACGGTCGCGAGCTGGGGATGAACCTGGTCAGGGCCAAGGACCTGATGCGCGACATGGGCGGCCAGCCGATGGACGTCGAGCTGCGGGTCAACGGCGAACACTGGTTCGGCGTCGCCCGCCAGGACACCGCGAGGATGGAGCTGATCCGCAAGGACGGGACGGTGCTCAAGGGGGTGGTGAAGCCGGACCCGTGGAAGATCGGCGTGCGGCTGTTCGCCGGTGAGCGGCCCTTCTCCGGCGACCTCTACCTGGAGGGCTTCACCCTCGTCGGCTACGACTCCTCAGGCAAGCAGCTGTGGCGCGACGACCACCCCGCCGACAAGCCCCAATGGGACCCGCACCCGCCGATCGGCGAGGTCGTCACCATCGGCGAGGCGAAGGTGTGGTTCAGCAAGGTGACGCTCGCCGACGGCAGGACCTGGGACGGGCTGTGCCGCTCGGTCGCGGGCGAGAAGACCACCTGCGACGCCTTCCAGCCGGTCGCGGCCGGAGACGCCAAGCGCCTGCCCGATCTCGGCAAGAGCGCGATCGGCGTCGCGGGATCCGAGGTCACCCAGGTGGAGGCGGTGAAGTCCGGCACTCGCGGCTCGGTGTACGCGCCCTCGGGCGCGCCGCTGAAGATCTGGGTCGTCCCCAACCGCGGCGGCTCGGAGAGGTTCGCCCTGCAGAACGCCGAGCAGGACACGGTCGCCACGGTCGGCGGCAGCGCGCCTGACAAGTGCTCGGTCTCCCCGCCCGTCGGACAGGCCGCCGCACTGGGGACAGGGGCCACCTTGACCCACCAGGACGGCTGCCTGATCATCTGGACGGACAACGGGCGCTTCATCACCGAGAAGCACAAGATCGACGATGCCACCTACGAGTTCAGGAGCGACTTCCTCGCGGGATACGCGGTCGTGAAGACGGCCAAGGTCGAGTTGATCTACGACGACGGCTCCCGTGTGACCGCGACCCTGACGGCCGACCCGTGGGGTCTCGGTCTCACCCTGTTCTCCGCACGCTCGACGAAGTCCAACCTGGACGCCAGCGTCGTCGGCTACGACGCCGCGGGCAAGGAGATCTGGCGGCGCTAGATCCCGAGAGAGCGGTAGCGCGCCAGGCGGGCAGGCAACCTGTCCGCCTGGGGCGTTTCCAGCAGCCCCGCGATCTCGAATTCCAGCGCCCGCGCCACCCGCTCGCAGAAGGCCCTCGGCTCGTAGGCGGCGTCGGGCCGCTCGGGGATGACCCGGTCCACGATCCCGTCGCGGCGCAGGTCGGTGGCGCGCACCCCCTGCGCCTGGGCGATCTCGGGGGCGAAGTCGACGCTGCGGTAGAGGATCGCCGACGCGCCCTCGGGCGGCAGCGGCGACAGCCAGGCGTGCTGGGCCGCCAGCACCCTGTCGGCGGGCAGCAGGGCCAGCGCGCCGCCGCCCGCCCCCTCGCCGAGCAGCAGGCACACGGTCGGCGCGTCGAGCATGACCAGATCGGTCAGCGAGCGGGCGATCTCGGCGGCGAGGCCGCCCTCCTCTGCCGCCTTGGACAGGGCGGCGCCCGCCGTGTCGATCACGGTGACCAGGGGCAGGCCGAGCTCGGCGGCCAGTCGCATGCCACGCCTGGCCACGCGCAGCCCCGCGGGCCCGAACGGCCCTGTCGCGCGCTGCGTGCGCCGGTCCTGGCCGAGGACGACGGCGGGAGCACTGCCGAACCTGGCCAGGGCCAGCAGCAGGCCAGGGTCGGCCTCGCCCTCGCCGGTGCCGTTCAGCGGGGTGACGTCGGAGGCGGCGAGCTTGAGCAGGGCGCGGATGCCGGGACGGTCGTCGCGGCGCGAGCGGGTGATGGCGTCCCACGCCTCCACGGGGCGCAGGTCCTCCTCCGGCGCGGGCCCCTTCACGAGCCCGTTCCGGCCCGCGGTGAGGACGGACAGCGCCCTGATCGCGATGGCGCGCGCCTCCTGAGCCGAGACGACGGCGTCGACCAGGCCGTGCGTGAACAGGTTCTCGGCCACCTGGACGCCTTCGGGGAAGGCGTAGCCGTGCAGCGACTCGAACACGCGGGGACCGAGGAACCCGATGAGCGCCCCCGGCTCGGCCGCCGTCACGTGCCCGAGCGAGCCCCAGCTGGCGAAGACGCCACCGGTGGTCGGGTGGCGCAGGTAGACGATGTACGGCAGGCCCGCGTCGCGGTGCAGCTGCACCGCAGCCGTGATCTTGACCATCTGGGTGAAGGCGAGCGCGCCCTCCTGCATGCGGGTGCCGCCGGAGGCGGGCGAGGCGAGCAGCGGCAGCCCCTCACGGGTGGCCCGCTCGATAGCCAGCACGAGCCGCTCGGCCGCGGCCACCCCGATGGACCCGGCCATGAAAGAGAACTCGCAGGCCACGATCGCCACTCTGTGCCCGTCGACGAACCCCTCGCCGGTGATCACCGACTCGTCGTAGCCGCTCTTGGCGCGGGCGGCGGTCAGCTCCTCGGCGTAGGAGGAGCCCGGCTCGGCCGGGTCGGCGGGCGGCGTGTCCCACGACTTCCACGATCCTCGGTCGAGGACCGTCTCGATGAGAGTGCGCGCGTCCGGCCGGCTCACCACTGCTCCCCTGCTGTCGTGTAGTGCTGCAAAGTTGACGCGCCGGTCACCGTTCCCGTTCCGCCAACCAGGAAAGTACGGCCTCGCCGTCCTGTCCGAGGGCGGGCGGCGCGGTGTGCTCGAAGGGTTCGGCGCCGTCGAAGCGCAGCGGAGGCCCCGGCAGCTCGATCGGGCCGAGCACGGGATGGTCCACCTCGACGACCAGCCCCTGGGAGCGGGTCTGCTCCCACGCGTAGACCTCGTCGAGCGTGCGGATGGCGCCCGCGGGCACGCCGAGCTCGGCCAGCGCCGCCAGCCAGTGCCCCCGGCCGTGCCGGCCCAGCGCCTTCTCCATCTCGCCGATCAGCTCATCCCTGTGCGCGAACCTCTGCCTGTTCGTCGCATACTTCGCGTCATCGGGGTCGATGTCCAGCAACGTGGCCACCTTGCGCCACTGCACGTCGTTGGCGGCGGCGATCTGGAGCATCCCGTCGGCGCAGTGGAAGGCGCCGTAGGGGGCGATGGAGGCGTGATGGTTGCCGCCCGCGACGGGCACCTGCCCGCCGACGGTCCACGCGGTGCCGTGGTAGGAGTGCACGCCTGTCACGGCGGCCAGCAGCGAGGTGCGCACCACCTCTCCCTTGCCGGTGCGCTCGCGCTCGTAGAGGGCTGCGACCACGCCGTAGGCGCCGTGGATGCCCGCCAGCAGGTCGGCGATCGAGGCGCCCACCCGGTACGGCTCGTCGGGCGAGGGCCCGGTCAGCGACATCAGGCCCGCCTCGCCCTGGGCGATCTGGTCGTAGCCCGGCCTGCCTCCCTCGGGGCCGTCGTGGCCGAAGCCGGTGATGGACAGCACCACCAGGCGGGGATTGAGCTCGTGCAGGCGCTCGACGGAGAAGCCGAGCCGGTCGAGCACTCCGGTACGGAAGTTCTCGATCAGGACGTCGCTCTGCCGTACGAGGCGCTCGATGAGCCGTCTGCCCTCCTCGGACTTCAGGTCGACCGCGATGGACTGCTTGTTGCGGTTGGCCGCGAGGAAGTAGGTGGAGATGTCGTGGTCGGGGCCGGCGAACGGCGGCCCCCAGCCGCGTGACTCGTCGCCGCCTTCGGGATGCTCGACCTTGATCACCTTGGCGCCGAGGTCGCCGAGCATCTGGGCGGCGTGGGGGGCCGCCCGGGCCCCCCCCCTGTGGGGGAAGAAGAAGTAGGCAACGGGGGCACGCAAGAAAAAACAACAGGGGTGGTTGGGGGGCGTATTGGCTTTCCAGCCGTTAAT
>NZ_JBEZDO010000023.1:0-173395 GCF_040648355.1 Nonomuraea sp. NPDC049152
CTCCCGGTAGACGACCGGGTTGATAGGCCGGAGGTGGAAGCACGGTAACGTGTGGAGCTGACCGGTACTAATAGGCCGAGGACTTGACCACAAAGTATAAGCTTGGTTTCTGCAGCAGCTCTGTTACTCTTCGCCGGGTCCGGAGCAGCGCGAAACCAAGGTCTTCTTGCCCGCGTCCACTATGCAATTCTGAAACAGCAAACACTGTGTGTTTGACAGTTTCATAGCGTTACGGCGGTTATAGCGTGGAGGAAACACCCGGTTACATTCCGAACCCGGAAGTTAAGCTCTTCAGCGCCGATGGTACTGCACTCGGGAGGGTGTGGGAGAGTAGGTCGCCGCCGGACAATCTTTCAAAAAGGGCCACCCCGAACGGGGTGGCCCTTTTTGCGTTTCCCGGCATTACTCCCGCTCCACCGACGAGCCGTCCATCGGGCACGTGGGCACTGGCCGGCTCGGCGGATCGCACGGCCGTCTCTCAACCGGCGCCCGACCCTCACCCTGTGCAGTCTTCAAGTGTCGTGCGGTCACCATCCCTTGCGGGGAGTGCCGCCGGCCCTATCTCGTAAGCGTTCAATGAGCCCTCCGCCTGGCAAAACGTCCCGCCTACAGTGGGGTCTTGACGCCGCTCCCTGCGCCCTCTGAGTTTTCCGCTCGGGCGATGCCCCCGTTTGGGCATGCTCATGATGCCGCCCCCACGTCGGACGTCGTGTCGACCCACACGAGGCCCCTCTCGGAATAGCCCATCGGGCAGCCGGGCGTGGTCGCGGTGCCAGGCCAGGTCGCATGTGCTCCATGAGCTGCCCGTCCCGGACGATGGCCCACGGGCCCACGCTGGGCGGGCTCGTAACGCCGACCCCACGTCGGATGTCACCGCACCCACAGAGGGCGCCCTCTGAGGGAGTGCCTCATGGGTTTCTACGCAGGGGTTGTTCGTGACACCGTCACAACGTCGGGTGGCATCTCGAAGCCTGCGATATCGGCCCTAGGGTGGAAGAGCATCCGACGTGAGCTCACCTCGGGAGTGTCCGGGATATCGGCCAACTTGGCCGCACATCGGCCACGTCGGGTTCGTGAGGTGACGCAGCCGCACGATCCCCGGCATGCAGGCCGTGCTCGTTTAGCCAGTGCCGCTCTCGGTGAGGGTGATGGCCTTCTAGCTCCTTGGGCGGAGGACGAAGACGCCCCAGCCCAGGTGCTGCCTGCCGTACTCGAGATGAGAGCGGCGCGCGACCCGCAGGAACTCGCGGATCTCCGCCACCTCGGGGTCGTCAGGGTTGTCGCGCAGCCAGTCGCTCAGCGTCAGCCACTGGCTGGCGACGTAGCGGTCCCAGCTGTCCGGGTTCGCCACGACCATCTCGATCAGCTCGAACCCCGCCGCCTCGAACCTGTCGTCGGTCCCGGCCAAGGTGGTGAAACCTTCGTATGCCTTGAGAGCCTCGGCGGGTGGGTCGCCGATCCAGTAGCACTCCCCGACCAGGGCGAGGCCGTCCGGGCGCAAAGCGGGGCGCATCAGATCGAGAGTGCCTGTCAGTCCGCCGCCGATCCACGTCGCGCCGATGCAGGAGACGAGGTCGAAGGTCTCCTCGGTGCGGTATGCCCCTGCGTCGCCCTGCACGAATGTCAAGCGGTCGGCCACGTCCAGCGCGGCGGCGCGGGCCCGGGCGGCGGTGAGGAACACCTCACTGATGTCCACGCCAACGCCGGTCAGGCCGTAGCGGGCTGACCAGCGGCTGAGCATCTCCGCCTTGCCGCAGGCGAGGTCGAGCTGGCGTTGTCCGTCCTGGATGCGGCAGATCTCGCCGAGCAGGTCGAGCTTGTCGTCGGTGATCGGGTTCAGGATGCGATGCCGGGATTCGGCGATCTCGTGGAATCGAAGCGACATGGCGGTCATGGTGGAACGCCGAGGTGATGATGGGCGAACGCTTTTCTGGCGGGGCTTGAGGCTCGGGGACACCTGGGGGCTTGCTAGGCTGGAGAGGCCTGGCCACCCTCAACCACGGGTGGCCTTCTTCGCGTAAGACCCGAGGGCGGGCGGCGATCAGCCACGGTGGACCGTCGCGTTGGAGCACGTGTCCGCTGAGTGAGCCAACGAAATGGACCAGAAGTGAACAGAGATAACGGATCGGACGACGAGGGCCGCCGCGAGCCCAGCGGACAGGGCGGGGACGGGCCTCGCTACGGGGAGAGGCGTTCGTACGGCGAGCGCGGGCAGTCGCGCGGCGACCGTCCGTTCAGGTCCGGAGAGCGGTCGCGCGACGGGTACCAGGGCCGTGACGACCGAGGCGGCTCCCGCGATCGGGATGAGCGGCCGCGGTCGTCGCGTCCGTTCCAGAACAGGGATGAGCGTGGGTACGCCTCCCGAGACGACAGGCCCAGGGGGCCCGGGGAGCGCGGTGACCGCCCGCAGGGCGGTGGGTACCGCGACCGGGGTGACAGGCCTCAGGGTGGCGGTTTCCGTGACCGGGGTGACCGTCCGCAGGGTGGTGGGTTCCGCGATCGTGATGACCGCGGACCGCGTCGTGATTTTGACCGGCGCGACGATCGCGGCGGTTCCAGTGACCGGGGTGACAGGCCCCAGGGTGGCGGTTTCCGTGATCGCGGCGAAAGGCCGCAGGGTGGCGGTTTCCGAGACCGAGACGACCGTGGCTTCCGTGACCGGGGTGACCGTCCGCAGGGTGGCGGTTTCCGTGACCGGGGTGACAGGCCTCAGGGTGGCGGTTTCCGCGATCGCGGTGACCGTCCGCAGGGTGGCGGTTTCCGCGATCGCGGTGATAGGCCGCAGGGCGGTGGCTTCCGTGACCGGGGTGACCGTCCGCAGGGCGGTGGGTACCGCGATCGCGGTGACAGGCCGCAGGGCGGTGGCTTCCGTGACCGGGGTGACCGTCCGCAGGGCGGTGGGTACCGCGATCGCGGTGACCGTCCGCAGGGTGGCGGTTTCCGCGATCGCGGTGACCGTCCGCAGGGTGGCGGATACCGGGACCGCGGTGACCGTCCGCAGGGTGGTGGTTTCCGTGACCGCGGTGACAGGCCGCAGGGTGGCGGTTTCCGTGACCGCGGTGATAGGCCGCAGGGCGGTGGCTTCCGCGACCGTGACGATAGGCCGCAGGGTGGCGGATACCGGGACCGCGGCGACCGTCCGCAGGGTGGCGGTTTCCGCGACCGCGGCGATAGGCCGCAGGGCGGTGGCTTCCGCGACCGCGGCGACCGTCCGCAGGGTGGCGGTTTCCGTGACCGCGGTGACAGGCCGCAGGGTGGCGGTTTCCGTGACCGCGGCGATAGGCCGCAGGGTGGCGGTTTCCGTGACCGCGGTGATAGGCCGCAGGGTGGCGGTTTCCGTGACCGCGGTGATAGGCCGCAGGGTGGCGGTTTCCGTGACCGCGGTGACAGGCCGCAGGGTGGTGGCTTCCGAGACCGAGACGACCGCGGGCCGCGCCGTGACTTCGACCGGGGCGAGGACCGCGGCGGCTTTCGTGACCGGGGTGACCGTCCGCAGGGTGGCGGCTTCCGTGACCGCGGCGATAGGCCCCAGGGTGGCGGATACCGAGACCGGGGTGACCGTCCGCAGGGCGGTGGGTTCCGGGACCGTGACGATCGTCCGCAGGGCGGTGGGTTCCGGGACCGTGACGATCGTCCGCAGGGCGGTGGGTTCCGCGGGCGCGAGGACCGGCCGTTCTCGCGCGACGATCGCGGTCACGCGGACCGCTCCGGCGCGCCCGCCAGGGCCCGGTTCGGCAGGCAGGACCGCGACGAGGAGGCTCCCCGCCGCGAGAAGCTGCCCGACGTCCCGCCGGACATCACCATGGACGAGCTCGACAAGGACGTGAGGGACGAGCTGCGCTCGCTCCCCCTCGACCTCGCCGAACTGGTCGGCGGCCACCTGGTCGCCGCTGAGCGCGCGCTGGTCGAGGACGACGCTGACCGGGCGCACGAGCACACCAAGGTCGCTCGAAGGTTCGCCGCTCGTATCGGCGTCGTCCGCGAGGCCGCAGGCATCGTCGCCTACCGCGCGGGGAACTACTCGGAGGCGTTGTCCGACCTGCGTGCCGCGCGGCGGATGACCGGCTCCGACGCCTATCTGCCGATCATGGCTGACTGCGAGCGCGGGATGGGTCGCCCCGAGCGCGCCCTCGACCTGGTTCGTTCGCCCGAGGCTGAGCGTCTCGACCGGGCAGGACGTATCGAGCTGGCCATCGTCGAGTCCGGCGCGCGCCGTGACCTCGGCCAGAACGACGCGGCCGTCATCACGTTGCAGCGGCTGCCTGAGCTGCGCGACCCGAACCCGCGCCCGTGGTCGGCCCGCCTGGCGTTCGCCTACGCCGACGCGCTGGCCGATGCCGGGCACCAGGAGGCGGCGACCGACTGGTTCGCGCGGGCACTGGCCTTCGACGAGGACGGCGAGACCGACGCCGCCGAGCGCTACGCCGAGCTCACCGGCGCGGTGATCGAGGACATCGAAGAGGACTACGAGGACGACGAGTCCGGCGAGGTCCATGAGGTCGGCGACATCCTGGCTGACCAAGAGGATGCCCTCGAGGAGGAGCTCGCTCTCGACGGCGAGTTCGACGATGAGGACGAGGACGAGACCGGCGAGGCAGGCGACGTCCTGGCTGTCGACGAGGAGGCCCGTGAGGGCTCGCCCGCTCTAAGCGATGAAGCCGACGACGAGGCCGAGGACGCTCGCGACGAGGGCCGCGGGGACGTTCTCGACGACGACGAGGATCTCGCCGACGAGTCCGCTGAGGCCGGCGAGCCGTCCTACGTCGTCGACGACGCCGACGGTGCACCCGAGGTCACGCAGCCCGCTGCCCTCGACTCTGTGGACGACCTCGACTCCGACGACGACGTGGACTCTGAGCACGACCTGGACTCTGGGGACGAGTCGGACTCTGGGGACGCTCTGGAGGCTGACGACGCTCCAGAGGACGCGGAGTCTGCCGACGAGGCCGATGACGTGGAAGAAGACGTCGACGCCGAGCTCGCCAAGTCCTCGGCCGAGGCCGCCACGACAGCCGACACCGAGCCCGCCAAGCCCGCCATCGGCCCGGCGTTCATCGAGCCCGACTTCGGCGACATCCTCGACGATCCGGAAGAGCCCGACGCCAAGAAGTGAACCGCCGCCGCCGTGCCGTACCGGAAGAAACTCTCTTCTGGTACGGCACGGCCACGGTGAGATCAGCGCGACCGGAGGCCCTGCGACGCCATCGCGGGGCCTTTGGCATGTCCGGAAGCCACTCCTTGGGCCCTTCGCGATCGATCGATACCGTCGCGGACGCGCGACCAACGCGGACCAGGGCCGTACCGGCTAGGGGGTGACCTTGTTGAGCCAGTGGAGGATGCCCGCGACGTTGGACGGAGCGCCGCTGAGCAGTTCGAAGTGCTCGGCCGTCTCGTCGTCGTCCGACTTCAGCGCCGTGTAGCGCTCGCGGGTGCGGTCACGGACCATGGCGACCGCGTGGTCGAGGTCCATGCCCTGCTCGTGGGCCTGCTTGGTGAGGTCCACCCAGATGCGGAGCTCCTCGGCCGACCGTTCGAGGGTCTCCTGGACGGCGCCGACCGGACCGTAGTGGCTGAACAGAAGCCGCTGCGGGCCGAGCGCCTGGAACAGTGCGATCGAGTCGAGCGCGGTCTGGAGGTCGAAGTCCGGCGGCGGGGTGGCGGGGCGCAGGTCGCCGGTCTCGGGGAGGTAGACGCCGGCGGCGTCTCCGACGTACAGGTCGCCGGTGCCGGAGTCGATCAGACCGACATGGTGCTTGGCGTGGCCGGGGGAGTAGTGGCTGGAGAGGGTACGGCCGTTGCCCAGATCGATGGCGCCGGTGTCGCCGAGGGCGACGATGCGCTCCGCGTCGGTGGGGGACAACTCGCCGAACAGGGTGTCCAGCTGGTCACCCCACACCATCCGGGCGCTCTTCATGAGCCTGGACGGATCGGCCAGATGCCGCGCGCCCTTCTCGTGCACGACGATCTGCGCCTGCGGGAAGTATGCGGCCATGTCGCCCACGCCGCCCGCATGGTCGAGGTGGATGTGCGTGACGACGACGGTGGCCAGGTCGTTCGGGCCGACGCCGAGCGACGCCAGGGCGTCGCGCACGATCGGGGCCGAGGTTGACGTGCCTGTCTCCACCAGGCATGGCCGATCGCCGAGGATGAGGTAGCCCGCCGTGATCCCGGCGTAGCCCGCCATCCGCGTATCTATCTCATAGACGTCGCCGCCGAGCGCGGTGATGTTGTCCACAGGCACCCTCCCGAGCTGAACCGCTGTCCCCAGAACGGCATTCTGTCCGCGCCGGGCTTCCCCACATCGTAAAGAGTGGTCATCCCGACAAGCGCAGGCCCGGTGCGGCCGTGCCCGAGTGAGGAGAAGGATCACGTGGACCGCAACGAGGTGACGCTGGTGGGGCGGCTGTCCGCCAAGCCGGAAGAGCGTCCGATGCCGAGTGGCGACACCATGACCAAGTGGCGGATCATCGTCCGCCGCCGTCCTCGGGCACGGCGGGGTGGCCTGGTCGACACCATCCAGTGCGTGACCTTCGATCCGGAGGTGGCGAGTCTGGTGGCGAGGATGGCGCCACGTGAGGGGATGGAGGTGCGGGGTTCGTTGCGTTGCCGGATCTACGGGCCGCCGGTCGCCAAGAACTGGCGGTACGAGGTGGAGGTGCACTCCGTCGTCCTGGTGCCTGCCGAGCAGCCTTCGGATCCCCCCGCCACTCCGGAGGAGTTGCGTGTGCTGGAGGCTCCTGAGGTGTTGCCGGCGTCCGACCTCGCGAGCGTGCCGCCGCGCCCGGTGGCGTACCTCGCCGCCACCGGGTGATTGCGTCGCATCCTGTCTGCCTGCGTGGCCCAGGTCCACGTAAGCCCCGTGCTTGATCGGTCGGTACGGCTGGGCCAACTCAGTCGTCCGATTCGCACGACTCAGGGCTGCCGACTCCGAGAGGCGGCCGCGGGCCGCTTCAACCGATTGGACGGCGGCTTGCTCGGGCGTGTGCGGATGTCGTGCCTGTCTGGCCTGTGCGGCCGCGGTTCATCTCCGCAGATCGAATGGCGCTGTGCTCAGGTCCGCTGCGCTTGTCCGATCTACATGGCTGCGCGTGCCCTTAACGGTCGGATCACCGGTGATCGGGACGCCTACCGGTTTGGCGTTGATCAGGACTGCGTGGAGGGGCGGAAGGCGTCGGCGTGTTCGGAGGCCCACTCGGCGAAGGTGAGGGCGGGCCTGCTCAGGAGCCTTTCCACCGTGTCCGTGGACGGCCCGGCCTGCTTCGCGTAGTCGGCCAACGATCCGAGCAGCCGCTCGGGGACGTCCTCAGGCATGCCCTGCGCGAGCATGCCCTGGCGTACCTGCTCGGGAGAAAGCTCCTGGAAGGACAGCTCTCTGCCGATCGCCTGCCCGATGAGGCGCACCTTGTCGCGCTGGGTGAGAGGCTGAGGGCCGGTGAGCAGGTAGGAGCGGCCCGCGTGGTCGTCGTCGGTGAGGGCCTTGACGGCCACGGCCGCAATGTCGCGCTCGTGGATGGGTGAGGTGGCGGCGTCGCCGTACGCGCCGCGCACGATGCCCGTCGAGCGGATCTGTGGCGCCCAGCCCAGGGCGTTGGCGGCGAAGTCGGCGCAACGAAGGAAGGTCCATTGCAGGCCGGAAGCCTTGGCGGCGTCCTCCACCGCCTTGAAGTGCGCGGCGAACCGTTCGTGTCCTGCGGGGCGTTCGACGGTCGTCGCCGACAGCACCACCACCCGCCTCACGCCGTGCTCGGCCGCCAGCGACAGCAGTTCGGTGCCGGCGTTTCCCACGGCGCGCGGGCTGAGGAGGATGGCGTCGACACCGTTCAGCGCCGTTGCCAGCGTCTGGGGGTTGGACGGGTCTGCGACCACCAGGTGCGCTTCGGCCGGAAGGTTGGCGGTCGGTGGATTGCGGGTGACGGCCGCGACTTCGCTGCCGTTGTCCAGCAGCAGTCCGACCGCGTGACGTCCTACATGTCCCGTCGCTCCCGTTACCAAGATCATGACTGGTCCTCGTCTCCTGCGTGGATGTACCTCGCGGGTAGCCTGTTCTCTGCAGGCCATACAATACGAGGATCATATCATATGAATTCCATACGATCCGAGGTCGGGGGTGGCGATGCCCGGCAGCGGCGTCGGCTCAACACCGCGATCAGGGAGTCTCTGCGTGAGCTGAGCATCCACTTGTCGCTGCTCAACCACCAGGTCGGCGCTCAGCTCGCGCTCAAGGACGTCGACATCGACTGCCTCGACCTGGTCAACAGGTACGGCCCGCTCAGCCCGAGCGCCCTCGCGCGCCAGGCCGGCCTGCACCCCGCGACGCTCACCGGCATCCTTGACCGGCTCGAACGCGGCGGCTGGATCGCCCGTGACCGCGACCAGTCTGATCGCCGTGCGGTGCTGGTACGGGCGTTGCGGGAGCGGAATGCCGAGCTGGTGGGGCTCTATGCGGGGATGAACGCGTCGTTGGAGGAGATCTGCTCGGGGTACGGGGAGGCGGAGCTCGAGGTGGTGGCTGACTTCCTGCACCGCACGGCCAATGCGGGTCGCGCCGCTGCGGAGGAGCTGGCCGGAGACTGAGAGGGAGATGTCGCCCGTGGTCGGTCGGGTGCGGGTCAGGGAGTGCCCTGCTTCCTGACGAGTGCAGCCGCACTCGCTATCGCCATGAGCGTCCCCCTACCAGTTGTCCGCCGGCCGCCGCGAGCCTCCTGTCCACCGCCAGCCGCGAGCCCGGGAGTCGTCCGCCGTCGTCCGGGAGCCGCCGTCCCGCGCCCGCAGTCGTCCGCCGTCCGCCGGGAGCTTCCGACGGCTGTCCGGCGCAAGTCGTCCGCCGTGAGCCCCGCCAACCGTCAGCTGCGAGTGTCGTCAGTCGCGAGCCGCAGCCGGAGCGATCTAGGCCTCTTCACGCGCGTCCGAGGAGGGCCAGTGTCAGGTGATATTCGTTTGTGAAGGCGCGTCCGGAAGTTATCCGTGATGCCACGTCTGAGGAGCGGTGCCGCAGCCCTCGTGAGGTGTTGCTGGGGGTGCCTGCGAGGGCCGGGTGCGTCCGGAGTGGTGTCTGTGCCCTGAGGTGTTGTTGGGGGTCACCTGCGAGGGTCGATGGCGTTGGGAGTGGTGTCTGAGCCTCGTGAGTGTTGCTGGGGCGCGTGCCAGGGCTGGGGTGGTCTTTGCGCCCTCGTGACTGGGGTGCTCAGGGTGCACACGAGGGCGGGGCGGGTTAGACGAATGTGCGGAGGACCAGGCCCGTGCGGGGTTTGGGGCCGAAGGAGGTGGACTTGCGGGGGACGCGTTCGCCCTCGGCGGCCACCGCGAGGACCGCGTCGACGGCCAATGGCATGAGGATGACGGCGGTGCCGCCGGACAGGGCGGCCTGCCGTACCGCGGCATGGGCGTCGTGGTGGACGATGCGGACGGCCTGCTCGTCGTCCTGCATCCCCCACACCTTCGGAAGGACGAACTCGGTCAGAACGGAGGTGTTGAGGGAGTTCCAGCGGTCGGAGCGGTCGGTGGGCATGGCGTGGGCGAGCTGCAGCGGGTCGGGGTCGGTGAGCAGGTGGCTGGTCCCGCTGTCACCGGCGAGCAGGAAGGCGGGCTCGGTGGTGGAGCCGAGGGCTTCGAGGCCGGCCTCGAAGCTGGTGAAGTCGCGGATCCGCCATGAGCCCCTGGCCCTGTTGATGGCCTCGTCGAGGGGCAGGGCGGGGATGACGCGGTGAATCGCCTTCAGGTCGGGCGGATAGGCGGTCGCGTCGACCAGCAAGGCCAAGCCGAAGTCCCATGGGCCGTTCGTGCGGCGCTCGGCGTGTTCCTGGCTTTGCAGAACGCGATAGGTGGCGTAGCGGTGGTGCCCGTCGGCGATCAGCGCCTGCCTGTCGCGCAGGTCGGCGTTGATGAGCTCGATCTCCTCGGGAGCGGTGACGGCCCACAGGCGGTGCCGTACGCCGTCGTCGGTGTTCGCCTCGACGAGAGCGGGGCGAGTGGAGGCGACGGTGTCGACGAGATGGGTCGCGGGACCGCCTCCGTCGTAGAGCAGGAAGATGGGCTCCAGGTTGGCCTGGGTGGTGCTCATGAGGGCGAGGCGGTCGGCGACGGGGCCTGGCATGACGTTCTCGTGCGGCAGGATGATGCGCTGCTCGGGGGCGGCGAGGCCGACGTCGCCGATGAGCCCGCGCTGCATGACACCTGGGCCGGTCTGCTCGTAGACGTAGATCGCGGGAGCGGGGTCGCGGGTGAGGACGCCGGTGTCGAGCCAGGTGCGCAACGTGTCTCTGGCCTGTCCATATCGGGCAGGGGGTGCTACGCCGTCGATCGGCTGGTCGGCGGCGTGAGGGACCGCGATCGGCTGAGGGGAGACGGCGGGGTCCTTCGGGTGGGTGGGGGTGCGGGGAAGGATGAGGCGGACGACGTTGTTGGGGTGGAGGTCCAGCAGCGACTGCACGTCGCCGTCGGAGATCAGGTCATAAGGCGGAGACGTCACCTTCGCGGGATCATCGACAGCGAAACGGACGCCATGGAAGGGGCGCAGCACCAGCCCATCAGGCACCGGCAGTTCAGGACTCGCCATACCGGGCATGCTCCCATAAAGGCCTGAATCACCAAGGGACTGCTCCAACGGCGCAGCGGTGCCCGGTTCATCAGGGAATCGGTCGGATCTGTCGTCTGTCGATTGAGGAGGCCTCACACATGACCCAAGGGAAAAACGACCCCGAAGATTCCCCATCCCCTGGTCAGCGGACTCCCGTAGGGGATGTGTACGACTGGTACCAGCGCGGAGTCGGCCTGTTGAAGGACGGCAGTCCCGCGGCCGCGGCGGCGTTGCTCGAGCGGGCGGCCGAGGCGGAGCCCGAGTCGCGCAGCATCCGAGAGGCGCTGGCGAGAGCGCAGTTCAATTCAAGGCAGTACGCCGAGGCGGCGGACACCTTCAGATGGATCGTGGACGCCAATCCGGCCGAGGACTACGCGTATTTCGGGCTGGGGTTGGCGTTGTGGCGGACGGGGGACATGGAAGCGGCCCAGGAGCCGCTGGCCATCGCGGTGGCCATGCGGCCCGATGAGCGTCATTACGTGTCGGCGTTGAAGAGCGTGCGCGCCACTCTGCGCGCCAGACGAGAGGCCAGACGAGAGGCTTGACAAGAGGCCCGGCGAGAGTCCCGACGAAACAGCCGAGGTCTGACGAAGCAGTCAAGCGCGGTGCAGCCGAGCGCCTGACCGTTTCGGCCAAGCGCGGTGCACGCGAGTGCCTGGCAGCGAAACGGTCAAGCGGGCTGGTAATGCAGCCTGGCGAATCCGCCAAGCGTGTGACGACGCAGCCGAGCGCGTGACGAGTCAGTCCAGCGCCCATCCAGGGCGTCAGCGGGCGGCGTTGGCGTTGATGGCGTCGCGGAGGTAGCGCGCGAGCCCCGGCGCCGCCCGGTCGATGGAGGCGGTGAACCGGGCGTCGGTGACGTACAACTCACCGAGCCCCTGGTGGATCTCGCTGGTGCAGTCGTAGAACCAGCGGGTGATGTGCCGGCGGTGCTCCTCGGCCAGGTCCATGGCCTCCGTGTCGGAGGCCGCGACCCCCGAGGACATCAGCGCCGCCAGCCTGCCGGAGATCTCGCCCGACTCGGCGAAGCACCGCCGCCATTCGTCCTTGCCGTACGTGGACGTTCTGCGCTGCGACTCCGTCCACGCGGTGGAGCCGCTCCAGCGCGAGGCGGCCTCGTCGGCGTGTGCGTCGACGTCGAAGTCGCCGAACAGCTCGGTCTTCTCCTGTGGCGTCAGCGCCATGGGAGCTCACATCCTTCACTCGTGGGTAGGTGCAGCCGAGACGCTAAAGTCTCACGCGGCGTGAGAGTCAAACCGGGAGAACCGGGAGAAGAGGCGCGGTGCTGATCGACGGATACGACACGTTGCTGCTGGACCTCGACGGCGTCGTCTACTTGGGCAGGCAGGCCGTTCCCGACGCCCCGCAGGCCCTGGCGAAGGCGGCGGAGCGGGCGAGGCTGGCGTACGTGACGAACAACGCATCGAGGACTCCTGCCGCGATCGCCGACCATCTCACCCACCTCGGCGTCCCCGCCACGGCGGACGACGTGGTCACCTCGGCGCAGGCTGCCGCCAGACTGATCGCCGAGCGGGTGAAGCCTGGCGCGTCCGTGCTGGTCGTGGGCGGCATGGGGCTGCGGATGGCGGTCAGGGACCGCGGGCTTCGCCCCGTGACCGTGGCCGCCGACGATCCGGTGGCGGTGGTGCAGGGCATCGCGCCTGATCTGTCCTATGCCCTGCTGTCGGAGGGCGCGCTGGCCGTACGGCGGGGCGCGTGGTTCGTGGCCGCCAACGGCGACGCCACGATGCCCACGGCACGCGGCGAAATGCCGGGCAACGGCGCCATGGTGCGGGTGATCGCTGCCGCGACCGGCGTCGAGCCCGTCTACGCGGGCAAGCCCGCGCCGCCGCTGCACCGCGAGTCGATGATCCGTACCGGCGCCCGGCGCCCGCTGGTGGTGGGGGACAGGCTCGACACCGACATCGAGGGCGCGACGAACGCGGGCGTCGACAGCCTGCTCGTGCTGACCGGCGTCGCCACGCCGCGGGAGGTGCTGACCGCCGCTCCCGAGCACCGGCCGACGTATGTGGCGGAGGACCTGTCGGCGCTCCACCTGCCCTATCCGTCCGTACGGCAGGGCTGGCGGGCCTGGTGGGCGGACGGCAGGTTGCACCTCGAGGGCGACGGCGAGTGGATCGAGGGGCTCAGGACGGCCTGCGAGGCGGCGTGGGCGGCGGCGGGCCAAGGTCGGCTGGACGTGGACGCGCTCAAGCCCGCCCTCGACACCCTGCGCGTCTGACCCCGGCACGTCTCTCCAGCGGGCACGTCTCGCAGAGCACCGGAGTCCTGCCGGAGCACGCGTGATGGACGGGCGGCCACCGAGTGACCGCGGTGGCCTCGACCCGCCTTGCCGTACGGACGGGAGACGTGCAGGCGGCAGACGCGCAGGCGGAGACGCGCACACACGGGAGACATGCACAGAGGAGACATGCAGGCAGCAGACGTGCAGGCGGCAGACGTACAGCCCAGCAGACGTGCAGGCGAGGGATCAGAGCAGGCGGCGCAGGCGCAGCAGGTCGCCGAAGCTCGCGTCGATCTTGACGCGGCCGCCCAGCAGTGCGCGCGCCAGGTCGAGCTCCCCGTCCACCAGCGCGATGAGGTCGTCGCTCATGATGGTCAGCTTGACGTCGGCGGGTCTGCCGTCGGCGGGCGGTTCATCATGGAACGGGTCGAGGCCGTCGTGATGGATCCGGCCGTAGAACAGGACGTCGAGGTCCGAGATGCGGCAGCTCAGTGTCCGTTCGACCACGTGCTTGGCCCTGGACTCGTCGTCGATCTCGTCGAACTGCTCGACGAGCTTGCCAAGCGCCGCCCTGCACTCCTCGAGGGTAGCCATGCTGGTCGTCCTCCCCGTTCTCGCCCGTTTCTACGGACGGTAGCGTTCCACATAAGGAGCCTATGAAGTCAGGCGCGCCGGAAAACCCGCTCCCACACTCCCTAACGCGCCAGGGGGTCCGCATAGTGTCGGCGGCTTCCGATACCGTCGAGAACATGAGTGAGCTGCCGGTGGAGACCGGTGACGAGCGGGTCGACGCGGTCGTGGGAGGCCTGGCCGCGACGGGCGCGTTGCCTGTGCGTGATCATGTGGCGGTGTTCGAGGAGGCTTTCTCGGCTCTGGAGGAGGCGCTGGCCTCCGTGGACGACCAGTGAGCCGTCGCGTCAGGCTCGACAGCGAGCTCGTACGGCGCGGCCTGGCCCGATCGCGCGAGCAGGCGGCCCAGCTCATCACCGACGGCAGGGTCAGCGTGGGCGGCCAGGTGGCGGGCAAGCCCGCGACGCAGGTCGACACCGCCTCGGCGATCGTCGTGGCCGAGTCCTCCGACGGTCCCGACTACGTCTCGCGCGGCGCCCACAAGCTGCTCGGCGCGCTCGAAGCCTTCCCCCGGCTCCACGTGGCGGGCCGCAGGGCGCTCGACGCGGGCGCCTCGACGGGCGGGTTCACCGACGTCCTGCTACGCCATGACGTGGGTCACGTGCTGGCCGTCGACGTCGGCTATGGCCAGCTCGCCTGGTCGCTGCGCACCGACGAGCGCGTCACGGTGATGGAGCGCGTCAACGTCCGCGACCTGACGCCCGAGATGGTCGGCGAGGCGCCTTCGCTGATCGTGGGCGACCTGTCGTTCATCTCGCTGCGCCTCGTGCTGCCCGCCCTGGCGAACGTGGCGGCGCGCGAGTCCGACTTCGTGATGCTGGTCAAGCCGCAGTTCGAGGTGGGCAAGGAGCGCGTCGGCGCCGGCGGTGTGGTGCGCGACCCGGCGTTGCGGGCCGGAGCCGTGCGCGATGCCGCGGCCAAGGCGCTGGAGCTGGGGCTGACCGTGCGCGGAGTCACCGCGAGCCCGTTGCCTGGGCCCTCGGGCAATGTCGAGTACCTGCTATGGCTGGGCAAGGGAGAGGGTGAGCCCGCGGTCGAGGATCTCGAGGCCGCGATCGAACGGGCAGTGTCGGAGGGGCCGCAATGAAGCGCACGGTGCTGGTCACCGCCCACACAGGGCGCGAGGCCGCGATCGACAGCGCCCACTTGGTGATCAACAGGTTGCTCGACGCGGGCCTGTCGGTCAGGGTGCTCGAAGCGGAGGCCGAGGACCTCGGCTGCAGCGGCGTCGAGGTGATGCCGTCCGATCCCATCGCCGCCAAGGACGCCGAGATGATGATCGTGCTCGGCGGTGACGGCTCGCTGCTGCGCTCGGCGGAGATCGCCAGGCCCGCGGCCACGCCGCTGTTCGGCGTCAACCTCGGCCACGTCGGCTTCCTGGCCGAGGCCGAGGTCGACGACCTGGCAGCCGCCGTCGACTCGGTGGTGCAGGGCCGCTACGACGTCGAGGAGCGCATGACGCTCGAGGTCACCGCCCGGCAGAACGGGCAGATCATCGCCGACACCTGGGCGCTCAACGAGGCCACCGTCGAAAAGCGCGACCGCATGCTGGAGGTCGTCACCGAGGTCGACGGCCGTCCGCTGTCGCGATGGGGCTGCGACGGGGTGATCTGCGCGACTCCGACCGGTTCGACCGCCTACGCGTTCTCCGCGGGAGGCCCGGTGGTCTGGCCCGAGGTCGAAGCGCTGCTGCTGGTGCCGATCAGCGCGCACGCCCTGTTCGCCAAGCCGCTGGTGGTCTCGCCGCGGTCCACGCTCGCCGTGGAGATCCTGCCCAACACGCCGGGCGGCGTGTTGTGGTGTGACGGCCGCCGCCGCTTCGATCTTCCCTCGGGCACGAGGATCGAGGCTCGCAGATCCACCCATCCGGTACGGCTGGTCCGCCTGCACGGCCTCGAAGAGACCGGCGCGCCGTTCACCGACAGGCTGGTCGCCAAGTTCGAGTTGCCTGTACAGGGCTGGCGCGGAAGGGTGCGTCCCTGAGTCAATGGGGGCGGGAGCGCGTAGGATCGCATGCGCACAGGTGTTCGGCTATGTCGATGGAACGGGAGTGACCAGTGCGACCAAGGGTCGAGGAGGTCCGCATCCAGGGGCTCGGCGTCATCGACGAGGCCGTCCTCGAGCTCTCGCCGGGCTTCAACGTCGTCACGGGCGAGACCGGCGCCGGCAAGACGATGGTCGTGACCGGGCTCGGCCTGCTGTTCGGCGGCAGGGCCGACCCGTCGAGGGTGCGTCCTGGCGCCGACAAGGCCACTGTGGAGGGCACCCTGGTCGTCGAGGCGGGCGGCAGGGTCGCCCAGCAGGTCGAGGACGTCGGCGGTGAGGTCGAGGACGGCGAGCTGATCATCTCCCGCACCGTCTCCGCCGAGGGGCGGTCCAGGGCGTGGCTCGGCGGTCGAACGGTCCCCGTCGGCACGCTCACCTACCTGGCCGACGACCTGGTGGCCGTCCACGGCCAGATGGACCAGCAGCGGCTGCTCCAGCCCGGCAGGCAGCGCGCCGCCCTCGACCGCTACGCGGGCGACGACCTGGTCAAGCCGCTGCGCGCCTACTCCCAGTCCTACAAGCGTCACAAGCAGGTCGGCGCGCTGCTGGAGGAGCTGACCACCAAGGCGAGGGAGCGCGCTCAGGAGGCCGATCTGCTGCGCTTCGGCCTGGAGGAGATCGAGAAGGTCGATCCCAAGCAGGGTGAGGACGTCGAGTTGCGCGCGGAGGAGGAGCGGCTGTCCCACGCGGACGCGCTGCGCGGCGCCGCGACCACCGCGCACACCGCGCTGCTCGGCGACCCGATGGACCCTTCGGGCGGCGCCCGCGACGTCGTCTCGCTCCTGGGGGAGGCGCGCTCGGCCGTCGAGGCCGTACGCGACTTCGACCCGCAGCTGGCCAGCGTGGCCGAACGGCTGGCCGAGGCGGGCTATCTGATCTCCGATGTGGCCACCGACCTGGCCGCCTACGCCGAGTCGATCGAGGCCGACCCCGCCAGGCTGGCCGTGGTGCAGGAGCGCCGCGCCGCGCTGGGCGCGCTGATCAGGAAGTACGCCGTGGACAGTGCGGGTGTGCTGGCATGGGCGCAGGACTCGGCCGCGCGCCTGACCGAGCTCGAAGGCGACGACGACCGCATCGAGGAGCTCACCAGGGAGCACGAGGAGCTGACCAAGCGCCTGACCGAGCTGGCCGCCGAGCTCACCAGGGTCAGGACCGCCGCCGCCGAGCGGTTCGGCGCGGCGGTCACCGAGGAGCTGACCGCGCTGGCGATGCCCCACGCCAGGGTCGTGGTGCAGCTCACCCAGAGCGAGGAGTTCGGCCCCGAGGGCGTCGACGAGGTCGAGCTGCGCATGGCCGCGCACCCCGCCGCGCCGCCGCTGCCGCTGAACAAGGGCGCCTCCGGCGGTGAGCTGAGCCGCGTCATGCTGGCCATCGAGGTGGTCTTCGCCGGCGCCGACCCTGTTCCGACGTTCGTGTTCGACGAGGTCGACGCGGGTGTCGGCGGCAAGGCCGCGGTCGAGATCGGCCGCCGCCTCGCCCGGCTGGCCCGCACGGCTCAGGTGATAGTCGTCACCCATCTGCCGCAGGTGGCCGCCTTCGCCGACCAGCATCTGGTGGTGGAGAAGGCGAGCGACGGCAGCGTGGTACGCAGCGGTGTGGTCACGCTCGACCACGACGGCAGGGTCCGCGAGTTGTCGCGGATGCTGGCCGGATTGGAAGATTCCGAACTGGGCAGAGCACACGCCGAAGAACTCTTGGGAATGGCTGCGGCTGATCGGTGATCCTCCGTGACAAATCTGACACGCCGTGCTGTCCACGACCACCCCGCCCGTTCGCTCTGGCAGGATGGTCTTGATGAAGGTTCCGGCGAACAAGATTCCGGGCCTCCGCGGTAAGAAGGTCAACGACCTTCCTGGTGTCACGGCAGTGGCGAGAATCGACCGCAGGACGAAGAGACTGACAAAGCGTCTCGAGTCCGGTGAAATCGCGATTATCGATCACGTCGATGTTGACCGGGTTAGCGCGGAGGCGCTGGTCGCGTGTGGCGCGGCGGCTGTGGTCGACGTGGCCGCGGGCATCAGCGGCCGCTATCCCAACCTGGGCCCGCAGATCATCGTCGAGTCCGGCGTTCCCTTCGTGGACAACGCCACACCCGAGCTGTTCGAGCGGGTCAGGGACGGCGACGTCGTCAGGATCCACGACGGGGTCGTCTACCTCGACGACGAGGTGGTCGGCAAGGGCGACGTGCAGAACACCGAGACGATCGATGCCGCCATGGCCGAGGCGAGAGCGGGCCTTTCGGTGCAGATCGAGGCCTTCGCCGTCAACACCATGGAGTACGTCAGGGGTGAGGGCAGACTCCTCATCGACGGCGTCGGCGTGCCGGACATCCGCACCGTCATGGAGGATCGGCACGTCCTCATCGTGGTGCGCGGCTACCACTACAAAGACGACATCGCCACGCTCAGGCCGTACATCAGGGAATACCGCCCGGTGCTGGTCGGCGTCGACGGCGGGGCGGACGCGCTGCTGGAGGCGGGCTACCTGCCCGACCTGATCGTCGGCGACTTCGACTCGGTCTCCGCCAAGGCGCTGACCTGCGGTGCCGAGCTGGTCGTCCACGCCTACCGCGACGGCCGCGCGCCGGGTCTCGAACGGGTCCACCAGCTGGGCCGCGACGCGGTGATCTTCCCTGCCACCGGCACCAGCGAGGACATCGCGATGCTGCTGGCCGACGACAAGGGCGCCGAGCTGATCGTGGCGGTCGGCACCCACGCGACGCTGGTCGAGTTCCTCGACAAGGGGCGCTCGGGCATGGCCAGCACCTTCCTGACCAGGCTCAGGGTCGGCAGCAAGCTGATCGACGCCAAGGGCGTCAGCCGCCTGTACCGCAGCCGTATCTCCACTCCGCAGCTGATCCTGCTCGTGATCACAGCCATGATCACCATGGGTGTGGCGATCTTCATGTCGCCCATCGGCCAGACCTGGCTGATCAGCGTGCAAGACGCCTGGAACTCCTTCATCTTCTGGTTGGTCGGACTCTTCTCGTGATCGATTTCCGCTATCACCTCGTCTCCATCGTCGCGATCTTCCTGGCGCTGGCCGTCGGCATCGTGATGGGCACCACCCTGCTGTCCAGCCCGGCGATCGAGTCGGCGCTGCAGAACGCGCAGGACCTGCGGAAGTCGAACAACGACTACCGCGAACAGCTGGGAGCGTTGCAGGCGAGGGAGGAGCGCAACGACGCCTTCGTCTCCGCCGAGATGCCCGCGATCATCCGCGGCCAGCTCACCGGCGAGAGGGTGCTGCTGGTGGCCGCGCCGGGCAGTTCCGGAACGCTGCGCGAGCAGGCCGAGCAGGTGCTGGTCGAGGCCGGCGCCACCATCAGCGGCCAGGTCACGCTGACCGAGAAGTACGTGGAACCTGCCCAGGCCAACTTCGTCGACCAGCTGAGCATCAGCCTCGCCACCGGCGTCACGCTGCCCGGCACCGACCCGCACAAGAACGCGGCGGCGCTGCTGGCCGCCACGCTCCTCACGACCGACGACACGCAGGCGGGCACCGAGAACACCGCCACGCGGGGCGTGCTCGAGGGCTTCGTGGAGGCGAACCTGCTGACGATCGACGGCACGCCCGCCAAACGGGCCACGCTCGCGCTCGTCGTCGCTCCCGATGGGCTCTTCACCGGTGAGAAGGCGCAGGAGCAGACGAGCGCGCTCGTCACGCTGGCCGCAGGGCTCGACGCCGGGGCCCAGGGCGCCGTGCTCGCCGGCACCATGACCTCGACCCAGCCCGGCGGCCTCATCGCCGCCCTGCGCGGCACCAGCGACGCCGCGGCCAAGGTCTCCTCCGTCGACACCCTCGACATGCCCGCCGGCCGCGCCGTCGTCGTCTTCGCGCTGCGCGAGCAGCTCGGCGGGCGCTCGGGCCAGTACGGTCTCGGCGCCGACGCCGCCGAGTTCCAACCGGCCTCGTCCGCCGCCACTCCTGCCCCTTCCACCTCAGGGAGCTGACATGGCTCGTGCTCTGCTCGGTGCCCTCGCGGGCGTCGCTCTCGGCGTCGTCGCCGCCAGGGCCGCCTACGCCGCCCTCACCGCCAAGGCCACGTCCAAGGAGTGGGAGCGCACCAACCACAGGGGCGAGACGCTCACCCTCCTGGAGGGGCCCGCGTTCGTGGCGGGAGCGAGTGGCGCGCTCGCGCTCACCCCAGGTCTCCCCCTCAAGGTACGGCTGGCCGCCGTGCTGGCCGGAGCGGGCAGCGGCGCGCTCGGCGCCTACGACGACCTGTTCGGCGCGACCTCGTCCAAGGGTTTCAAAGGTCACCTGTCGGCCCTGGCCAAGGGCCAGGTGACCAGCGGCGCCATCAAGATCCTCGGCATCGGCGGCACCGGCCTCGCCGCCGCCACCCTGGTCTCGCGCGGCGCGATCGACACGCTCGTCAACGGCGCGACGATCGCGGGCAGCGCCAACCTGGCCAACCTGTTCGACCTGCGGCCTGGCCGCGCCATCAAGGTGGGCCTCGTGGCGGGCGGGCCACTCCTCGCGCTCTCGGTGCTCAAGCGCGACCCGGTGACCGCCGCGCTGGTGGCCGTGCCCCTCGGCGCGGGCGCCGCCCTGCTGCCCGAGGACCTCGGCGAGGAGGCGATGCTCGGCGACGCGGGCGCCAACGCGCTCGGCGCCCTGCTCGGCCTCGCCGCGGTGACCACGCTCGGCAGGCGAGGACGGCTCACGCTGCTCGGCACCGTCGCCGCGCTGACCGCCGCCTCGGAGAAGGTCAGCTTCACCAAGGTCATCGCGGGCAACCCGGTGCTCAACAAGATCGATATGCTCGGCCGCCGCCCGGCATAGCGTTGTCGGTGCGCTCTGCCATGATGGGCCCCTTGAGACCGAAGGGGAGGGGGTAGGCGGTGGCCCGGGGCGTGGCGCGCGCGGCCCTGCTCATCGGCGCGATCACGATCCTCGCCAGGATCACCGGCTTCGCCAAGCAGTACGTGTTCGCCCAGACGGTCGGTGACACCAACACCTGCCTGGGCACTGCCTACATGACCGCCAACCAGATCCCCAACATCGTCTTCGAGATCGTGGTGGGCGGCGCGCTCGCGGGAATGGTCGTCCCCGTCGTCGCCGGCGCTGCGGGCCGCCTCGACGTCGGCAAAATCACCTCGGCGCTGCTCACCTGGGTGCTGGTCGTCCTCGTCCCGCTGGGCGTGCTGACCGCCCTGCTCGCCGGGCCGATCATCGGGCTGTTCCCCGTCCACTCGTGCGGGCAGGCGTTCGGCGCGATCGCCACCCGCATGCTGGTGGTCTTCGCTCCGCAGATCCCCCTGTACGGCCTGGCCGTCGTCCTCTACGGCGTCCTGCAGTCCCACCAACGTTTCGCGGGTCCCGCGGTCGCCCCGCTGGTGTCCAGCATCGTGGTCATCGTGGCCTACCTGCTGTTCGTCCCGCTCAGCGCCGGCCGTACCGCCCTCGACGAGATCCCCTCCGCCGCTGAGCTCGCGCTGTCGGTCGGCACCACCCTCGGCGTGCTTTCGCTCGTCCTCACCGTGATCGGGCCGGCCCTCGGTCTTGGGCTGCGGCTCAGGCCGACGCTGCGTTTCCCCGACGGCGTCGCGGTCAAGGTGCGCAGGCTCGCGATGGCGGGAGTGGCGGCGCTGATCGCCCAGCAGGCCACGATGATCGTGGTGATGCTGCTGTCGAACAACTGGATCGGCGAGCCCGCGCTCCTGATCTACAACTACGCGTGGGCGATCTACCTGGTGCCCTACGCGGTGCTCGCCGTACCCGTCGCGACGAGCGCCTTCCCCGGGCTGTCCGCGCACGCGGCCGACGGGTCGTGGGAGGACTTCGCGGGCCTCGCCGCGCGCACGACGCGGGTGGTGATCCTGATCTCGGGGCTGGCCGCGGGAGCGCTCGCCGCGGCGGCGGGGCCCGGGTCGATCGTCTTCCTCGGCTCGGAGACCGACGTGCCGCCGATCGAGATGGCACGCACGGTGGCGCTCTTCGCGCCAGGCCTGATCGGCTACGGGATGATCGCGCAGCTGAGCAGGGTCCTCTACGCGGAGGGCCGGGGCAGGGCGGCGGCGACGGGCACAGTCGCGGGCTGGCTGGTCGCGATCGCCGCGCAGACGGTGTTCGTGCTCGCGCTGCCCGAAGGCTGGAAGGTCGGCGGCATCGCGCTCGGCATGACGGTCGGCATGACGGCGGGCGGCGCGTGGCTGCTGGTCGCGGTGACGCGAGGACCGGCCCAGCGAGCGACGGCCCCTGGAGAGGGTCGGGCTCGGGCGGCCGGGCCCGACGACGGGGTCGCGCGCGCGTTGCTCGCCGCCGTCGTCGGGGGCGGGATCGGATTCATGGCGGGTTCGGGGGTCGTGACGCTGCTGCCGGCGACCGGTCTGCCCGCCCAGGCGGCGGTGGCCGTCCTGGCCGGGGGCGTCGCGCTGGGCGTCGGCGTGCTCGGAGCGGCCGTGCTCGACAGGCCTGACGCGGCGGCGCTGGCGGCCATGGTGACGCGGCGCCGTCGCGCCGGTACGCGGATGGGTGGTGAGTGATGCGGGTGGCCTTCGTGCTCGGCACGACCTCCGGCGGCACGGGCAGGCACGTCGGGATGCTCGCCGAAGGGCTGCTGCGGCGTGGACACCAGGTCCTGGTCGTCGGCCCGGCAAGCGTCGAGGAGCAGTTCGGCTTTCGCGCGATGGGGGCGGCCTTCGCGGCCGTGCCGATCTCCGATCGGCCGCATCCGCTCAACGACGCCAAGGCGGCGCTGCGGATCAGGCGCCACCTGCGAGGGGCGGACGTCACGCACGCCCACGGGCTGCGGGCGGGGGCGCTGACGGCGCTGGCGGGGGTGAGGGCTCCGCTGGTGGTGACGCTCCACAACGCGCTCACCGCGGGCGGGCTGGTCGGCGCGGTCTACGGGACACTCGAACGGATCGTGGCCAGAAGGGCCGACAGGGTGCTGGTCGTCTCGCCCGACCTCGGTGACAGGATGCGGGCGCTGGGGGCGCGGGAGGTGGCGGCCGCCGTGGTGCCCGCGCCGCCGGTGCGTGCGGCGGCCAGGTCCGAGGCGGCGGTGCGGGAGGAACTGGGGGCGGGTGACCGGCCGCTGGTGCTGACCATCGCCCGGCTGGCCCAGCAGAAGGGCCTGGAAACGCTCCTCGACCTCGCCGCCACCTTCACCCCAGGAGCACCTCCGACCTCGCCGAGCTCCGACGTTCCTGAGGCGGACCTCGTGTCACCGGCCACCGGCGTTTCCGAGGCGGGCCCCTCGTCACCGAGCTCCGGCGTTTCCCGAGCGGGCGCCGCGTCATCGGTCACGGGTGCGTCCGAGGTCACCGCGGCGCGTGATCGCGCGCGGGCCGGGTCCGGTGGTGGTGACGCGGAGCCGCCGTTGTTCGTCGTCGCGGGGGAAGGACCGCTCCGGCAGGCGTTGCAGGCCAGGATCGAGGTGGAGAAGCTGCCCGTCCTCCTGCTCGGCAACAGGGACGACATCCCCAATCTGCTCGCCGCCGCCACTCTCGTGCTGTGGCCGAGCCGCTGGGAGGGCCAGCCGCTCAGCCTGAGCGAAGCCCTCATGGCGGGAAAGCCCGTCGTCGCCACCGAGGTGGGCGGGATCCCCGACCTGATGGGCGGGGCGGGGGTGCTGGTGCCGTACGGGGACCTGGAGGCGATCGGGGCGGCGGTGCGCGAGCTGATCGACGACTCCGGTGCGCGGCGGCGGCTGGCTGACGCCGCCAGGGAAAGGGGAGCACGGCTTCCCGGCGCCGCCGACGCCGTCGAGGCGGCACTGGCCGCCTACCAGCGACGAGCACGCCCGGCGAAGGGATGATTAGGCGGCGCTAACTCGTTCTCCTATACTGCTTGGGTTAGGGAGGGGAGTATCCCTTCGCGACAGCCTCGTCATCACGGTTCGCCCCGCTCCACGGGGCTCCCGGGGCTGCCGGTCCGGCTCTTTGAGTGGGCGGGAGAGACCTCCGGTCGTCTGTCATGCGCACCGGAGGGTTGGTACCACTGTGGCTGTACCTGTGTGGGCTTGGATCGCCGTCATCGGCGGGTTGCTCCTCGTCATCGCCGTAGACCTGTGGATCGTCGACAGGGGCGAGGCGCGGGAGTTCACCATGAAGCAGGCCGGCTTCTGGGTCTCCTTCTACGTCGTCCTGGCGATCATCTTCGGAGTCATTCTCTGGCTCACCAGAGGCGGTGATTCGGCGGGGCAGTTCCTCGCCGGCTACATCACCGAGTACAGCCTGAGTGTCGACAACCTGTTCATCTTCTTCATCATCATGGGCCGCTTCGCCGTTCCCAAGATCTACCAGCACAGGGTGCTCCTCGTCGGCATCCTGATGGCGCTGGTGATGCGCGGCATCTTCATCGCGCTCGGCGCCGCGGCGCTGCAGCGGTTCAGCTGGCTGTTCTACGTCTTCGGCGCCTTCCTCATCTACACGGCGATCAACCTGATCCGCCAGCACGGTCACGACGACGACGATTTCAGCGAGAACGCGCTGCTGCGCTGGGTGCGCAGGGCCTTCCCGACCACGCCCGACTTCGTCGGCCACAAGGTGACCGTCAAGATCGACGGCAAGCGCATGGTCACGCCGATGCTGATCGTCATGGTGGCCATCGGCACCACCGACCTGCTGTTCGCGCTCGACTCGATCCCCGCCATCTTCGGGCTCACGCAGGATGCCTTCATCGTCTTCACCGCCAACGCGTTCGCCCTGATGGGCCTGCGTCAGCTGTACTTCCTCCTCGGCGGCCTGCTGCAGCGATTGATCTACATCAGCTACGGTTTGGCGTTCATCCTTGGCTTCATCGGGGTTAAGCTGATTCTTGAGGCCCTGCATGCCAGCGAGGTCTCGTGGGCGCCAGAAGTGCCCATCTGGGTGTCCCTGACCGTGATCGGCATCACGATGGTCGTCACCACCGTGGCCAGTCTGCTGAAGTCCCGCAGCGACGCTCGGAAGGGGAAGGAAATTCCCACCTCCGCGAGCGCGAACGAGGGCTAGCGCGACGGTGGTCCAGGCGCTTTGCTTCGTACAACAGTTGCGAATTCTGTAACATCTCGACAAAGCGCCCGTCCGTAGTCACCATCAAAGGTTGTCAGTGTCAGACGATTCCGCAAGTCGCCAGCAGAGCCGCCGCGTACGGCTGGCCCGTGGCGTCTCTCCTTGGCTCTTCCCGACCGTGGCCGCCGCGGCGGCCACGACGTTCCTCAGCCGCCGTGACCGGCGCTGGGGCCTCGCGGCCGTGCCGCTGACCGCGCTCACCGGCGCCATGCTCTGGTTCTTCCGCGACCCGGACCGCGAGCCGGGGGAGGGCGCGATCCTCTCGCCGGCCGACGGCGTCGTGCAGAGCATCGACCCGTGGCCGGACGGCCGCACCCGGGTGGCGATCTTCATGAGCCCCCTGAACGTGCACGTCAACCGGGCACCCCTTGCGGGAACAGTCACCTCCGTGCAGCATGTGGCGGGTGGGTTCCTGCCGGCTTTCAACAAGGACAGCGACCAGAACGAGCGCGTGGTGTGGCATTTCGAGACCGCGCTCGGCGACATCGAGATGGTGCAGATCGCGGGCGCGGTGGCGCGCAGGATCGTGCCGTACATGACCTCCGGCGTCAAAGTCTCGCAGACCGAGCGCATCGGGCTCATCAGGTTCGGTTCGCGAGTGGACATCTACCTTCCCGAAGGGATCTCGCCCGCGGTGAGCGTGGGCGAGAAGACGGTGGCGGGGGTGACTCGAATTGACCGCGGCTGAGGCTGGCGGCTGGCAAGCCGAGGAGGAGGAGCCGCGCGGTCCCGTTGGCAAGGCCTTCAGGCTGTCGGCGGCCGACTCCCTGTCCCTGGGCAACGCGCTGTGCGGCTTCCTGGCCGTCTGCGTGCTCGCCTCGTCGGCGATCCAGGCACTGAAGGCGGGCGCCGGCTTCGTGCCCGACCCGCGCTACTTCGCCACCGCCGTGGTGCTGCTGCTGATCGGCGCCACCTGCGACCTGTTCGACGGCCTGGTCGCGCGGCGCTTCCGCGCCTCCGCGATGGGCGCCGAGCTCGACAACCTCGCCGACGTGATCAGCTTCGGCTTCGCGCCCGCCTTCATGGTGGTGATCTGGGGCGGCTTCACCGGCAAGCTCCCGCTCACGGCCGTGATCGTGGCGGCGGCGTCCGTGCTCATCGCCGGATGCGTACGGCTGGCCCGCTTCGCCTGCGTCAAGACCAAGAGCGGCGACTTCATGGGCCTGCCCATCCCGATGGGCGCGATGACGGTCGTCTCGATCGTGCTGCTGTTCCAGCCCAACTGGTTCTCGCTGGCCGCGGTGCTCGGCGTCGCCTGGCTGATGGTCAGCCGCATCGAGTACCCCAAGCCCAAGGGCCAGCTGGCCGCCGTGGTGCTCGCCTGGATCCTGATCAACGTGGCCTGCCTCACCGCGTGGGCCGCATGGCCGCAGGGTGGCGACACGCTCATCCAGGTCGGCGCCACCATGCAGATCACGCTGGTCGCCGCGATCCCGCTGCGGGTGCTGTTCTTCAAGCGCGAGCAGCGCAAGGAGCGCAAGGAATCCACCCGCGTGGGCGACTGATCAAGGCTTTCCCCTCCTGCGGGTGGGCTCGCCGGGGTTTCAATGGAACCATGCGCGAGCACACCCGCACCTATTTTCTCGGCCAGCTGGCCAGGGAGCTGGAGCTTCGAGGTCTGGCGACGAGCCTGCGCTCCGAACCGCCTTCACTCCGGGTGGGCGGCGAGCAGGGCTCGGGCCTGCTGACGGAGACCGTCGACTGCGTCGCGCTGGCGGACGGCTGGTTCTACCGGTGGTCGTGGGGCGAGGTGCTGGCCAGCACGGCCGACCCCGCGGCGGCTGCCGAGAAGGTGGCCCGCATCCTGTCGGCCTCCGAGGGTCCGTGACCGGTCCGCGTCCTGTCCACCTGCAGGCTCCGTGCCGACCTGCGGTGAGCACGGGTACGGCAGGCGGGCCGCCCGCCGTACCGGGGGAGTCTCACCAGCCGCGGGCCTTCCACTCCGGCAGCGAGGGACGCTCGGCGCCGAGCGTGGTGTCCTTGCCGTGGCCCGGGTACACCCACGTCTCGTCGGGCAGCCGGTCGAAGACACGCTCCACGACGTCGGAGTAGAGCTGCTCGAACCGCTCGGGGTCCTTCCACGTGTTGCCCACGCCGCCAGGGAACAGCGAGTCGCCGGTGAACAGGTGCTGCTCGCCGTCGCCGCCGTCGTACAGCAGCGCGATCGAGCCGGGCGTGTGGCCCCGCAGATGGATCACTTCCAGCGTGACCACGCCCACGGTGACGCTGTCGCCGTGCTCCACCAGCCGGTCGACGGGGACCGGCAGCGCGTCCGCGTCGAGCGGGTGGGCGACCGTCGTCGCGCCGGTCGCCTTGACCACCTGCTCCAACGCCTGCCAGTGGTCGCCGTGCTGGTGCGTGGTGACGACCGTGGCGATCGGCTGGTCCGACGTCAGCGCCAGGATCCTGTCGGCGTCGGCCGCCGCGTCGATGAGCAGCCCCTCGCCGGTCTCGGCGCAGCGCAGCAGGTAGGCGTTGTTGTCGAACGGGCCCACGGCGAGCTTGGTGATGGTCAGCTTGGGCAGCTCCCGGACGTCGGCGGGGCCGCCGACCTGGACATCGCCGGTGTAGGTCATGGGCTCTCCTCTGGATAGGTGTCAGGAGGCGCCGAGGGGAGGTCCGCCGGAGCGGGCATGCTCAGCCACGGTGGCGGTGGAGGTACCTCCTCGGATGCGGCGCCCGGCTCCTCTCGCACCACCCTAATCCCCTGGCCAGCCGACCGCCCGGTCAGCCAGGCAAGCACCCCACGGGCCTCACCTCGCACCACCGGTCCCTTCCCCAGCCCGCTCCACTCATCCACGGGGTCGGTGAAAACGATGCCGCCGACCGTGCTCTTGCCGTACGGCCAGCAGGCCAGGCAGTCGTGCAGCTCCCTGCGCACGAACGCGCCGGGCCAGTCGGCGGGGGTGTATCCCGCGCCCAGGTCCACATGGTGGAGCTCCAGCTCCCGCACGCGCCGTACCAGGACATACCAAGCGGGGTGCGGTGGTGGCCTGAGCGCGGACACCGGCGCCGACCAGGCCCGCTCGGGCAGCCCCTCGACGGCGGCGGCCAGCCGCGCGGCGCTGTCGGCCAGGTCCGCGCGCTGCTCGGCGGCTGAGCGCGCGGCTCCCGCCTCGATGCCGGCCGCCCGACTGCCGGGGTCGGGATACTGGGGCGTCTCGATGCCCGTCCTGGCCCAGCTCAGCAGGTTGCCGAGGCTGTCGGCGTTACGGGCGACGTGGGTGATGACATGGCCTCTGCTCCAGCCGGGCAGCAGGGATGGCGCGGCGACGTCGGCGTCGCCGAGCCCGGCCACCGTGGCGATGAAGCGGTCGGTGGCGGCGGCGATCTCGGCGCGCAGCGTGGTGAGAACCGTCATGCGGGCATAATGCCGCAGTTCACGTGGTTGAACTTCCAAGGACCGGTACCGGCTCGGGAGAAAGCCGTACCCTGGTGAGGGAAGTTTCCGACGGGGCGCCAGCGGACCCCCGAAATTGTCGTACCCTCCCTCTACCATCCCCCGTGGACCTATCAACACCTTCGACGTCGGGATCACCGTGGCAGACCGTTTGATCGTGCGTGGCGCACGAGAACACAACCTCAAGGACGTCTCGCTCGACCTTCCGCGAGACTCCCTGATCGTCTTCACCGGGCTCTCCGGTTCGGGCAAGTCGAGCCTGGCCTTCGACACGATCTTCGCCGAGGGTCAGCGCCGCTACGTCGAGTCCCTGTCGTCCTACGCCCGCCAGTTCCTCGGCCAGATGGACAAGCCCGACGTCGACTTCATCGAGGGCCTTTCTCCCGCGGTCTCCATCGACCAGAAGTCGACCAGCCGCAACCCCCGCTCGACGGTCGGCACGATCACCGAGGTCTACGACTACCTGCGACTGCTGTGGGCGCGCATCGGCAAGCCCCACTGCCCCGCCTGCGCCCGCCCCATCGCCAGGCAGACGCCGCAGCAGATCGTCGACAGGGTGATGGAGCTGGAGGAGGGCACCCGCTTCCAGGTGCTCGCCCCGGTCATCAGGGGCCGCAAGGGCGAGTACGCCGAGCTGTTCCGCGAGCTGCAGACCAAGGGCTACGCCAGGGCGAGGGTCGACGGCACGGTGATCCGCCTGGAGGAGCCGCCGACGCTGAAGAAGTACGAGAAGCACGACATCGAGGTCATCGTCGACCGGCTGTCGGTGAAGGAGTCCTCGCGCAGGCGGCTGACCGACTCGGTGGAGACCGCGCTGCAGCTGTCCGGCGGCACGATCACGCTGGAGTTCGTCGATCTGCCCGAGAGCGACCCCGGCCGCGAGCGCTTCTACTCCGAGCACCTCTACTGCCCCTACGACGACCTGTCGTTCGAGGAGCTCGAGCCGCGTTCGTTCTCCTTCAACTCGCCCTTCGGCGCCTGCCCCGAGTGCACGGGCCTCGGCACGAAGATGGAGGTCGACCCCGACCTCGTCGTGCCCGACCCGGAGAAGACCCTCGGCGACGGCGCGCTCAACCCGTGGGCGGGCGGCCACACCAGCGAATACTTCATCCGCCTCATCGAGGCGCTCGGCCTGGCCATGGGCTTCAACCTCGACACCCCGTGGGAGCGGCTGCCGAAGAAGGCGCAGAAGTCGCTGCTCTACGGCCACGACGAGCAGGTCCACGTCCGCTACAGCAACAGGTACGGCAGGCAGCGCGCCTACTACACCACCTACGAGGGCGTCATCCCCTGGGTGCAGCGCAGGCACGCCGAGGCCGAGAGCGACTCCTCGCGCGAGCGCTTCGAGGGCTACATGCGCGAGATCCCGTGCCCGACCTGCGCGGGCGCCAGGCTCAAGCCGGTATCGCTGGCCGTCACGGTCGCCGACAAGTCCATCGCCGAGGTGTCGGGCATGTCGATCGGCGAGTGCGCCAAGTTCCTCGCCGCGCTGAAGCTGTCCGAGCGCGACATGCAGATCGCCGAGCGGGTGGTCAAGGAGATCAACGCCCGCATGGGCTTCCTGCTCGACGTCGGTCTCGACTACCTCACCATGGACCGCGCCGCCGGCACGCTCGCGGGTGGCGAGGCGCAGCGCATCCGCCTGGCCACGCAGATCGGCTCGGGTCTGGTCGGCGTGCTCTACGTCCTCGACGAGCCGTCCATCGGCCTGCACCAGCGCGACAACATGAGGCTGCTCGACACCCTCATCAGGCTGCGCGACATGGGCAACACGCTGATCGTCGTCGAGCACGACGAGGACACCATCGCCGCCGCCGACTGGGTGGTCGACATCGGTCCTGGCGCGGGCGAGCACGGCGGCCAGGTCGTCGTCTCGGGCACCGTACAGGACCTCCTCGACAGCGAGGAGTCGATGACGGGCGCCTACCTGTCGGGCCGCAGGGCGATCGCCGTTCCCGCCAAGCGCCGCAAGCGCGACAAGAAGCGGCAGCTCACGGTGAAGGGCGCGCGCGAGCACAACCTGAAGGGCGTCGACATCGACTTCCCCCTCAGCGTGTTCACCGCCGTCACCGGAGTGTCGGGTTCGGGCAAGTCGACCCTGGTCAACGACATCCTCTACAACGCCCTGGCCAAGGAGCTCAACGGCGCCCGCACGGTGCCGGGGCGCCACTCCAGGGTCAACGGCATGGACCAGGTCGACAAGGTCGTCCACGTCGACCAGTCGCCGATCGGCCGCACCCCGCGCTCCAACCCCGCGACCTACACCGGCGTCTTCGACCACGTCCGCAAGCTGTTCGCGGCGACCACCGAGGCCAAGGTGCGCGGCTACCAGCCCGGCCGCTTCAGCTTCAACGTCAAGGGCGGCCGCTGCGAGGCGTGCGCGGGCGACGGCACCATCAAGATCGAGATGAACTTCCTGCCGGACGTCTATGTCCCCTGCGAGGTCTGCCACGGCGCCCGCTACAACAGGGAGACGCTGGAGGTCCACTACAAGGGCAAGACCATCTCCGAAGTCCTCGACATGCCGATCGAGGAGGCGCTGTCCTTCTTCGAGGCGATCCCCGCGATCAGGCGGCACCTGCAGACGCTCAACGACGTCGGTCTCGGCTACGTCAGGCTCGGGCAGCCGGCCACCACGCTGTCGGGCGGCGAGGCGCAGCGCGTCAAACTCGCCTCCGAACTGCAGCGACGCCAGACGGGCCGCACGATCTACGTGCTCGACGAGCCGACCACCGGTCTGCACTTCGAGGACATCAGGCGGCTGCTCGGCGTGCTCGGGCGGCTGGTCGACGGCGGCAACACGGTGATCGTGATCGAGCACAACCTCGACGTGATCAAGACCGCCGACTGGGTCATCGACATGGGTCCCGAGGGCGGCTCCCGTGGCGGCACGCTGGTCGCGGCGGGCACCCCCGAGGAGGTGGCCCTCGTGGACGAGAGTCACACGGGCCGCTTCCTGCGGAAGATCCTCTCGGTCTGAACGGTCACCGGTGGAGGCGGCGCGTTGCGCGCCGCCCCTACCGACTTCAACGTGCGCGAACCCGGGCCCGATCCCTGGCCACGTCGCCGCGCTGCAGCCACCACTCGGCGACCAGCAGCGGGATCGTCCACCCCAGCCACGTGCTCAGGCCCGCGACCGTCTGCATGAGCTGCTGCTCGCCGCCCGCGGGGGTCGAAGGGGCCAGCAGCACCATCGCGACCACGCCCCAGATCCGGTTCGTGATGATCGACATGGTCAGGGCGAAGCTGCGGACCATCCAGCGGCGGTGCTCGGCGAACCTGCGCTGCCTGGCCATCCGCCATCCGGTGATCGTGCAGGCCATCCACAGCGGCGCCATGAGCAGGGAACTGGCCATCGCCACGGGCCCGAACGGCGTGACCCACGCCAGTACCAGCGCGAGCACGCCCGCGGGCAACTGGATGAGCACGTACACGCGGCCGACGACGCGGTGCGCCCGCCGGTGACGCTGCCTGAACCAGGGCCATACCTGCAGGCAGCAGGCCAGCATCGCGATCGAGCCCAGCACCACGTGCACGGACAGCACGGCGTAGTACCACGGGTACGGCGGGGGCACCCGCGACTGCGCCGGATCGAGCGAGACGTACGGCGGCAGCGAGAACGCGACGAACGCGATGGCCACGACGGCGAGCGGAGCCACCCACGGCCGCCGCCACCAGCGCGGGCGGGAGGCACGCTCTCTACGGACGGGAGGAGCGGTTGTGGTCGTCATGCCCCTCACCATCCGCGCCCCCGCTGACCGCCGGAGCACCGTCCGCTGACCGTCGGCCGCCGCATGGGGCCGGATGCGGGACCGACGGGTGGTCTCAATAAGCTGAAGAGCAGGTAAAGGCCCGGCCTGACATGGGCGTCGGGGGACGGTGGAGGGGCGACATGGCAGGCGAGGAGCGGGGCCGCGGCATGCCCGGGATCGGGCGGCGCGAGATGCTGGGCGCGACGGGCGTGGCCGTGTGCGGGGTCGCGCTGGCGGGGTGCGGCGGGTCGGAGGGGTCCGCGAAGGCGGCGGTGCCGCCGGGCATCAAGGGCAAGGTCATCGCGCAGAAGGCCGATGTGCCCGTGGGCGGCGGCAAGGTCATCCAGGAGTGGAAGATCGTGATCACCCAGCCCACGTCGGGAGTGTTCAAGGCGTTCACCGCCAAGTGCCCGCACCGCGGCTGCGCCGTGGGACGCCCCCAGGACGGGGTCATGACCTGCCCGTGCCATGGCAGCGAGTTCGCCGCCGACTCGGGAAAGTGCCTGAAGGGCCCCGCGCAGGGCTCGCTGGCGGAGTTCCCTCTCAAGGTCGAGGGCGACGGCATCATCATTTTGTAAGGTGAAACGGTAAATGTGCATGGACCCCCGAGGCCGCCACGGGAGAGGCTGAACCGGTGCGGCTGCGCCGGCCGTAACTGAGAGAGACAGCGATCCTGGGAGGGTGACCATGGCAGAGACGACACGTCGCGCGGTGATGCTGGGGGCCGGGGGTGCGGGCCTGGGGGCGTTGCTCACCGCGTGCGCGAGCTACGGCCAGCCCGCCGGGGACACGGCGGCCGAGCCCGCGGCGAGCGGCTCCGGCGAGGCGAAGCCCGCCGAGTCGGAGTCGGCGCAGCCGAAGTCCAAGAAGGCCGGTGGTGGCGAACTGGCGAGCACGGCCGACATCCCCGAGGGCGGCGGCAAGGTCTTCGCGAACAAGAAGGTCGTGGTGACGCAGCCCACGGCGGGTGAGTTCAAGTGCTTCACGGCTGTGTGCACCCACCAGGGATGCACGGTCGCCAGCGTCTCGAACGGCACGATCAACTGCCCGTGCCACGGCAGCAAGTTCAACATCGCCGACGGTTCCGTCGCCAACGGTCCCGCGGCCAAGCCGCTGGCCGAGAAGGAGATCACCGTCGAGGGCGACTCGATTTCGTTGGCATAGAGCTCGTTCTTTCACATTTTTCTCAGCAGTCTGCGGTTGGTTTGACCGCATGGCAGAAGATCTTCAGAGCCGCAGGACCGTCATCGCCGGCGTGGGAGCGGGTGGCCTCACCATGGTGCTCGCCGCGTGCGGTGGCGATGGCGGCGCGACCAGTGCGGCGCCCCAGGCGCAGGAAAGCTCGGCGGCACCGTCCGCGTCGGCCTCGGCATCCGCCTCGACCGGCTCGGGCGGCGGCGCCCTCACGACCGCGGCCGACGTCCCCGTCGGAGGCGGGACGATCTTCAAGGAGCAGAAGGTCGTCGTGACCCAGCCGGCGGCCGGGCAGTTCAAGTGCTTCAGCGCGATCTGCACCCACAAGGGCTGTCCTGTGGCGTCGGTCGGCGACGGGACGATCGACTGCCCGTGTCACGGGAGCAAGTTCAGCATCGAGGACGGGTCGGTCAAGGGCGGCCCCGCGACCGCGCCGCTGGCCGAGGTGCCGATCAAGGTCGACGGAGACTCGATCACGCTGGCGTGAGGTGTCGCCCCGCCGTACCCGAGGGCCTTCGGGTACGGCGGGGCGCTCCCATCGGGCCGGGGGTGACGATTCGAAGGCGGTAGGAACCCCGCTCTGGGGTGGTGGCCCGATGGAGACGGGTGGGGGCGCCCGCTTCGCTGCGGGAGACGGGGAACGCGGTCAGCCGGATTGAAGGTCCGATGGGCGGACGCTGGATCGCTCTTGGTTGTCGGTGGCGGCCTATAGGCTTTTGAACGTGGCGAGCACCTTGAGTTTCCGGCCGAAGCCGGGGTCGATCCCCGATTCCCCAGGGGTCTACCGGTTCCGGGACGCCAACTCCCGGGTGATCTACGTGGGCAAGGCGAAGAGCCTGCGTCAGCGGCTCAATTCCTACTTCGCCGACTTCGCGGGGCTGCACCCGCGCACCCAGACCATGCTCACCACAGCGGCGAGCGTTGACTGGACGGTCGTCGGCACCGAGGTCGAGGCGCTCCAGCTCGAATACTCCTGGATCAAGGAGTTCGACCCGCGTTTCAACGTCAAGTACCGCGACGACAAGTCCTACCCCTACCTCGCGGTCACCATGGGCGAGGAGTTCCCGCGCGTGCAGGTGATGCGCGGGGCGAAGAAGAAGGGCACCCGCTACTTCGGGCCCTATTCTCACGCATGGGCCATCCGTGAGACGGTCGACCTGCTGCTGCGGGTCTTCCCTGTGCGCACCTGCTCGGCCGGCGTCTTCAAGCGGGCAGGACAGATCGGCAGGCCGTGCCTGCTCGGCTACATCGACAAGTGCTCGGCCCCCTGCGTCGCCAGGGTGACCCCGCAGGAGCACCGCGACCTGGCCGAGGACTTCTGCGACTTCATGGCGGGCAACACGGGCCGCTTCATCAAGCGTCTCGAACAGGACATGCGCGCTGCGGCCACCGAGCAGGAGTACGAGCGGGCCGCGCGGATCCGCGACGACATCCAGGCACTGCAGCGCGCGCTGGAGAAGCAGGCGGTCGTGCTCGGCGACGCCACCGACGCCGACGTGATCGCCCTGGCGGAGGATCCGCTGGAGGCGGCCGTCCAGGTGTTCTACGTGCGCGGCGGGCGCATCAGGGGCCAGCGGGGCTGGGTGGTCGACAAGGTCGAGGAGACCACGCCCGGTGAGTTGGTCGAGCACTTCCTGCTGCAGATCTACGCCGAGGGCGAGATCCCCAAGGAGGTGCTGGTTCCCGCGCTGCCGCCGGACGCCGACGCCGTCACCGAGCTGCTGACCGAGCAGCGCGGCGCCAGGGTGGAGGTGAGGGTGCCGCAGCGGGGCGACAAGAAGTCGCTGATGGAGACCGTCGAGCGCAACGCCAAGGAGTCCCTGGCCCAGCACAAGATCCGCAGGGCCAGCGATCTGACGACGCGGAGCAAGGCGCTGCAGGAGATCGCCGACTCGCTCGATCTGGACCAGGCGCCGCTGCGCATCGAGTGCTACGACGTGTCCCACCTGCAGGGGGAGAACGTCGTGGCGTCGATGGTGGTGTTCGAGGACGGGCTCGCGCGCAAGAGCGAGTACCGCCGCTTCGCCGTACGGACGAAGGAAGGCGATGTCGCCTCCATCCACGAGGTGATCACTCGCAGGTTCAAGCGCTACCTGGAGGAGCGCTCGGCCACCGGCGAGCTGACGGCCGAGGACGAGCACGGGCACGGGCCGATCGACCCGGAGACCGGCAAGCCGCGCAAGTTCGCCTATCCGCCCAATCTGGTGGTGGTCGACGGCGCGGGGCCGCAAGCGGCGGCGGCACAGCGGGCGCTCGACGAGCTCGGCGTCGACGACGTGGCGGTGTGCGGGCTCGCCAAGCGCCTGGAGGAGGTCTGGCTGCCGGGAGACGACCAGCCGGTCATCCTGCCGCGCGCCAGCGAGGGCCTCTACCTGCTGCAACGAGTCCGCGACGAGGCACATCGCTTCGCCATCACCTACCATCGATCCAAGCGGTCCAAGACGGTGAAGGAGAGCGCGCTCGACGGCGTGCCTGGCCTCGGCCCGGCCCGTAGGCAGGCGTTGCTCAAGCATTTCGGCTCCGTGAAGCGGCTGCGTGAGGCCACAGTGGCCGAGATCTGCGAGGTTCCCGGCGTCGGCCGTGCGACCGCAGAGGTGATCGTGTCGAGGCTTGCCCAGGAGTAGTGAGGGTTATGAGCAGCCCAGAGCATCAAGGACGCGCCGAGACCGCGTTCGTCATCGTGACCGGCATGTCAGGCGCCGGGCGCAGCACCGCGGCCAAGGCGCTTGAGGACTTGGGCTGGTTCGTCATCGACAACCTGCCGCCGGGGTTGCTGTTCGCCATGGCCGAGGAGGCGGGCAGGGTCAAGCTGGCCGCCGACAAGGTGGCGGCCGTGGTCGACGTGCGGAGCCTGGCGTTCACCACCGACCTCAACGCGGCGATCGAGGAGCTGGAGGGGCGCGGCGTGCGCGTCCGCGTGGTGTTCCTCGAGGCCAGCGACGAGGAGCTGGTGCGCAGGTTCGAGAACGTCCGCAGGCCGCACCCGCTGCAGGGCGAGGGCAGGCTGGTCGACGGCATCGCACGCGAGCGCGGCATTCTGCGGGAGGTGCGCGCCAACGCCGACCTGGTGATAGACACCTCGTCGCACAACGTCCACGAACTGCGCAACAAGATCGTCGCCTACTTCGGCGGCGACAACAGGCCTGGACTGCGCGTCAACGTGGTCTCCTTCGGCTTCAAGTACGGCCTGCCCGTCGACGCCGACCTCGTCGTCGACTGCCGCTTCCTGCCCAACCCGCACTGGGTGCCCGAGCTGCGGCCGATGAACGGCCTCGACGCCCCCGTGCGCGACTACGTCCTCGGACAGGCGGGGGCCAAGGAGTTCCTCGACGCCTACGAGGAGGCGTTCAAGATCGTCGCGTCCGGATACTCGCGCGAGGGCAAGAGCTACGCGACGCTGGCGGTGGGCTGCACCGGCGGCAAGCACCGCAGCGTGGCCATGGCCGAGCAACTCGGTGACCGGTTGCGCGACCGCGGGATGGAGGTCCAGGTGAGTCACCGGGATGTGGGCCGGGAGTGACGGATGAGCAGCGAATCGTAGCCAGACAGGATGCGCACGGCCCGGACCGGGTGGTCCGGCCGGATGCGCGGCGTCCGGAGGATGAGGTCCAGCTGGACGCACAGGGTTCGGGTCCCGAGATCCCGGCAATGGCAGAGGGCCCGGTCGACGGAGTTCGGGAAGACGTGCGGGCTTCGGATGGCGGGCGAGTGGGCCGTCGGCCGAAGGTGGTCGCGCTGGGCGGCGGGCACGGGCTCTACGCCTCGCTGACGGCGCTGCGGACCGTGACGGACGAGCTGACCGCCGTCGTGACCGTGGCCGACGACGGCGGCTCCAGCGGCAGGCTCAGGCGCGAGCTCGGCGTGCTGCCACCGGGAGACCTGCGGATGGCGCTGGCCGCGCTGTGCGGCGACGACGAATGGGGCAGCACCTGGAGCGAGGTGGTCCAGCACCGGTTCAGGAGCGAGGGCGACCTCCACGGGCACGCCGTGGGCAACCTGCTGATCGTGGCGCTGTGGGAGCTGCTGGGCGACCCGGTCGCGGGGCTCGACTGGGTGGGGCGGCTGCTCGGCGCCCACGGCAGGGTGCTGCCGATGGCCTCGGTGCCGCTCGACATCGTCGCCGAGGTCGAGCTCGACGGCGTGATCTCGACCGTGCGCGGCCAGGTGGCGTGCGCGCTCACCCCGGGCAGGGTCCAGGCCATCTCGCTGGTGCCGGAGAATCCGCCCGCGCGTCCTGAGGCCGTCCAGGCGATCCTCGACGCCGACTGGGTCGTCTTCGGCCCCGGATCGTGGTTCACCAGCGTGCTGCCGCACCTGAAGGTGCCGGAGCTGGCCGAGGCGCTCCATGTCACGAGGGCACGGCGGCTGGTGACGCTCAACCTCGCCCCTCAGGCGGGCGAGACCGACGACTTCTCACCCCAACAACACCTGGAGGTGCTCAGGCAGCACGCGCCCGACCTCACGGTGGACGTGATCCTGGCCGACACCGGGGTGGTCGACGATCTCGACGCGCTGGAGAAGGCCGCCGCCGCGTTGGGCGGCCGGGTGGTCACGGCCGTCGTGGCGGCCGAGGACGGCTCGCCGAGGCATGACCCACGACGTCTTGCCTCCGTCCTGGACGAGATTTTCCTCCAGAAGCGTTGATCCTGGTCGGCGCCGCGCGAAGGTGCGAGAGACTTCTTGGGAGCCGGTCTGTATGGGGGAGGACTAACGCTTATGGCAATGACAGGTGTGGTGAAGGACGAGCTGAGCCGACTGCCGGTGCTCAAGCCTTGCTGCCGCAAGGCCGAGGTGTCCACGCTGCTGCGCTTCGCGAGCGGGCTGCACCTCGTGGGCGGCCGCATCGTGATCGAGGCCGAGCTCGACACCAACGCCACCGCCCGCCGGCTGATCAAGGACATCGGCGAGGTCTTCGGCCACAAGGCCGAGGTGCTCGTGCTCGCTCCCGCGGGGCTGCGCAAGGGCTCGCGCTACGTCGTGCGCGTCTACCGCGACGGCGAGGCGCTGGCCAGGCAGACCGGCCTGATCGACAACCACGGCCGCCCGGTCAGGGGTCTGCCCCGCCAGGTGGTGGCGGGGGCCTCCTGTGACGCGGAGGCGGCCTGGCGGGGGGCCTTCCTCGCCCACGGGTCGCTGACCGAGCCGGGCCGTTCGATGTCGCTGGAGGTGACCTGCCCCGGGCCCGAGGCGGCGCTCGCGCTGGTGGGATCGGCACGGCGGCTCAAGATCCACGCCAAGGCGCGCGAGGTGCGCGGGGTCGACAGGGTGGTCGTGCGGGACGGCGACGCGATCAGCGCGCTGCTGACCAGACTCGGCGCCCACGACAGCGTGCTGGCGTGGGAGGAGCGGCGGATGCGACGCGAGGTGCGCGCGACCGCCAACAGGCTTGCCAACTTCGACGACGCCAACCTGCGGCGTTCGGCGCGCGCGGCCGTGGCCGCGGGCGCGCGGGTGCAGCGGGCCCTGGAGATCCTTGGCGACGACGCGCCCGACCACCTGGTCATCGCTGGCCGGCTGCGGGTGGAGCACAAGCAGGCCTCGCTGGAGGAGCTGGGGCAGATCGCCGACCCTCCGCTGACCAAGGACGCGATCGCGGGCCGCATCAGGAGGCTGCTGGCGATGGCCGACAAGCGCGCCTCCGACCTGGGCATCCCCAACACCGAGGCCAACCTGACCGTGGAGATGCTCGCTCCATGAGCCGTGCGGGCACCGTCCCCCCACGGTGCCCGCGGACCGCTCATCGGCGGTTCGGGATGAACGGGGCGGGCGCTGGCGGGTCTACCCCACCTGATGGGCCGAACTGCCCCCGAACCGCCCACGATGTCTACCGGACTCGCCAGGGGCGGCCGACGGATCTTCCGGCTGAGCGGGAGCTGGCGGAGCGCCCACGAGTTCTGTTCGGGTGGGTGGGGTCTGCCGGGTGGGATGCGCTGGAGTGCTCGTGAGGTCTGCTCGGGTGGGCGCGGGTTCTACCGGAGGGCTGTTCAGCGTGGGTTCTGCCGGGTGGGTCTGGCGGCGCGGGCCGTTCTGGGGGGCTTCCGGGGGTTCTGGGGGCTTCCGGGGCGGCCGGGGCCGGCGTGGGTGGGGCGGCGCCGTTCCTCGGAGTGGGGGTGGCTCCCGGGGGAGGTCAGCGGTTCCTGGGGGTGAACAGGTCGACCGGCTCCTGAGGGGGAGCGGCGGGTGGCTCCGCGGCGGCGGCCTGGGCCGCTCTGACGGCCTTGACGCGCTTGTTCACGAACGCGAACGCCGCGACCGCGCTGATCACCCAGAACAGCACGACCACCAGGTCGGCCTGGATCACCCTGTCGAACTGCGTGACGACCGTGCGGGCCGCGGTCACGTAGCCGGTGCCGGGGTCGGCCTTCACGGTGAGCGCTATCACTCCGATCGTGGTGCCGAGGGCGGCTCCGACGAGGCCGAAGAGCGCGGCCAGCGACGGCAGGACGGCGCTGGACGGTTTGACGGCCGTCATGCCGAGGCCGACGAGCACGCCCACCAGCACGGCGACGATGCCGAGGTTGTACTCCGTGACGCCGATGACGGCCCCGTGGACGCCCGCGCCGACGAGCATGGCCACCAGGCCCATGAGGATGCCGGGGACCAGTCCTGACTTCTGCTGGGTCATTGTGAGGTCCTAGGAATAGAGACATGTTGACAGTAACGAGTCGGGCACTTTACTCGACTAGGGCAAATGACGTGTGGTGATCGACGAAAAACAGGGTGGGACCTCACGTGGTCTAAACCAATTTACGTCCGATAGTGTTTGCGATTGAGGTTTCTGCCCGCCATTCACGTACGAGGAGACGGTTCCGTGAGCATCCGCGTAGGCGTCAACGGCTTCGGTCGCATCGGCCGCAATTTCTGGCGAGCGGTCGCCGCCAGCGGCAAGGACATCGAGATCGTCGCGGTCAACGACCTGACCGACAACGCGACGCTCGCCCACTTGCTGAAGTACGACAGCATCCTGGGCCGCCTGCCGTACGAGGTGAAGGCTTCGAGCGACGAGATCACCGTTGACGGCAAGGCCATCAAGGTTTTCGAAGAGCGTGACCCCGCCAAGCTGCCGTGGGGTGACCTGGGCGTCGACGTCGTGGTGGAGTCGACCGGTCTGTTCACCGACGCCGCCAAGGCCAAGGTGCACGCCGACAACGGCGCCAAGAAGGTGATCATCTCTGCGCCCGCCAAGGGCGAGGACATCACCATCGTGATGGGCGTCAACCAGGACAAGTACGACCCCGCCGCGCACACGATCATCTCCAACGCATCGTGCACCACCAACTGCCTGGCCCCGATGGCCAAGGTCCTCCACGACTCCTTCACCATCGAGAAGGGGCTGATGACCACCATCCACGCCTACACGCAGGACCAGAACCTGCAGGACGGCCCGCACAAGGACCTGCGCCGCGCCCGCGCCGCCGCCCTCAACGTGGTCCCGACCTCCACCGGCGCCGCCAAGGCCATCGGCCTGGTGCTGCCCGAGCTGAAGGGCAAGCTCGACGGCTTCGCGATGCGCGTGCCGATCCCCACGGGCTCGGCCACCGACCTGACCGTCGACCTGGCCCGCGAGGTCACCGTCGAGGAGGTCAACGCCGCCGTCAAGGCCGCCGCCGAGGGTCCCCTCAAGGGCATCCTCACCTACACCGAGGACGAGATCGTCTCCAGCGACATCGTCACCGACCCGGCCTCCTGCATTTTCGACGCCGGCCTGACCAAGGTCATCGGCAACCAGGTGAAGGTCGTCGGCTGGTACGACAACGAGTGGGGCTACTCCAACCGCCTCGCCGACCTCATCCAGCTGGTGGGCGCTGACCTCTGATGCGCACGCTCGACGATCTCGACGTGAAGGGACGGCGCGTCCTCGTGCGCGCCGACCTCAACGTCCCCCTCGACGGGGAGACGATCACCGACGACGGCCGCATCCGCGCGTCGGTGCCGACGATCAGCACTCTGGTGGAGCGCGGCGCGAAGGTGATCGTCTGCGCCCACCTGGGCCGTCCCAAGGGCGAGCCGAACCCCAAGTACTCCCTCAGGCCCGTCGCCAAGCGCCTGAGCGAGCTGCTGGGACAGGAGGTCGCCTTCTCACCCGAGGTCATCGGCACCGAGACGGTCGAAGGCCTCCAGGACGGCCAGGTGGCCCTGCTGGAGAACCTGCGCTTCGAGCCAGGCGAGGAGTCCAAGGACGACGCCGTCAGGCGCGCCTTCGCCGAGCGGCTGGCCGGCCTCGCCGAGCTGTACGTCGGCGACGGCTTCGGCGCCGTGCACCGTAAGCACGCCAGCGTCTACGACGTGCCGCAGCTGCTGCCGCACGCGGCGGGCAAGCTCATCGTGGCCGAGGTCGAGGTGCTCAGGAAGCTCACCGACGACCTCGAACGGCCCTACGTGGTCGTGCTCGGCGGCGCGAAGGTCTCCGACAAGCTCGGCGTCATCGCCAACCTGCTGACCAAGGTCGACAGGCTGCTCATCGGCGGCGGCATGGCCTACACCTTCCTCAAGGCCCAGGGCTACGAGGTCGGCGGGTCGCTGCTGCAGGAGGACCAGCTCGACCAGGTGCGCGGCTTCCTCAACGAGGCCGCCAAGCGCGGCGTCGAGCTCGTGCTGCCCGTCGACGTGCTGGCCGCCACGCACTTCGCCGAGGACGCGGACTACGAGGTGGTCGAGGCCACCGCCATCCCGGCCGACCGCGAGGGGCTCGACATCGGCCCCAAGAGCCGCGAGCTGTTCGCGAGCAAGCTGGCCGACGCGCGCACCGTCTTCTGGAACGGCCCGATGGGCGTGTTCGAGTTCGACGCGTTCGCCGGCGGGACCCGCGCGGTGGCCGAGGCGTTGGTCGCTTCGGATGCCTTCACCGTGGTCGGCGGCGGTGACTCGGCGGCCGCCGTGCGCAAGCTCGGCTTGCCCGAGGACGGCTTCTCCCACATTTCCACCGGTGGTGGGGCTAGCCTCGAGTATCTCGAAGGCAAGACCCTGCCCGGCCTGGCCGTCCTGGAGGACTGACGTGCAGCGAATCCGACGCAGCGAGCGTGGATGCGCGGTGAGCGAGCGTTGAGCACCCGCAAGCCGCTCATCGCCGGCAACTGGAAGATGAACCTCAACCACCTCGAGGCCATCGCGCTGGTCCAGAAGCTGGCTTTCGCACTCAACGACAAGGACTTCGACAAGGTCGACGTGGCGGTGCTGCCGCCGTTCACCGACCTGCGCAGCGTGCAGACGCTGGTCGACGGCGACAAGCTGCGGATCGTCTACGGCTCGCAGGACCTGTCCCGGCACGACGCCGGCGCGTACACCGGTGAGATATCGGGCGCGATGCTGGCCAAACTCGGTTGCACCTTCGTGACCATCGGCCACTCCGAGCGGCGGCAGTACCACCATGAGGACGACGATCTCGTCAACGCCAAGGTCCTGGCCGCCTACCGCCACTCCCTGACGCCGATCCTGTGTGTCGGGGAGACCCTCGAGATACGCCAGGCGCAGAACCAGACGGGCCACTGCGAGGCACAACTTGAGGCCGCTATGCGCGGAATCAGCGAAGAGCAGGCAAAATCGATAGTGGTGGCCTACGAACCGGTCTGGGCGATCGGCACCGGCGAGGTGGCCACTCCGCAAGACGCACAGGAGGTGTGCAGCGCGCTTCGAGCACGACTCGCCGCGCTCTACACGCCCGAAGTGGCCGCTGGCATCCGTATCCTTTACGGAGGCTCGGTCAAGTCTGACAACATCGCCGGGATCATGGCTCAACCCGACATCGACGGCGCCCTCGTGGGCGGTGCAAGCCTCGATGCAGGGGAGTACGTCAAGATCTGCCGTTTCGGCGAAATGTCTGGCTGACTGCAGCGTTCGGAGGGTGCGACTTGACAGCAGGTCGTACCCTCTAGAAGCAAGTTTGAATCGTCGCGCGAACAGAGCATTGAAAGAACGGGTCTACGGTGACTATCGGAATCTCCATCGCCCTCATCCTGGCGAGCTGCCTCATGATCCTGCTGGTGCTGCTCCACAAGGGTAAGGGCGGAGGTCTGTCCGACATGTTCGGCGGCGGCTTCTCGTCGAACTTCGGCGGTTCCTCGGTGGTGGAGCGTAACCTCGACCGGCTGACCATCATCACCGGCATCGTGTGGTTCGTCTGCATCATCGCCCTTGGCCTGCTGCTCAAGCCCTGACAGCACGTCAACGCGTGACAGTGATTCTCCCCCCGCCGCACGCGGGGCGATCGAGCGAGGAGTTCATCCGTGGGTAGTGGCAACGCGATCCGTGGCAGCCGAGTCGGCGCCGGCCCTATGGGGGAGGCCGAGCGCGGCGAGGCAGCTCCGAGAGTGCGGGTCTCGTTCTGGTGCGCCAACATGCATGAGACGCGCCCCAGCTTCGCCAGCGACGCGGCGGTCCCCGAGACCTGGGACTGCCCCCGCTGCGGCCTTCCGGCCGGCCAGGATGAGGCGGCGCCGCCGGCTCCCCCGAGGAACGAGCCGTACAAGACGCACCTGGCCTACGTGAAGGAGCGCAGGAGCGACAAGGACGGCAAGGCGATCCTCGAGGAGGCCCTCGAGCGCCTGCGCGCCAACAAGTCCCCCTGGTAGGACTTCCGAACCCCGAAGACCCCGGTCCATACAGGCCGGGGTCTTCGCGTTGTCCTGCCGGGTGTCCGGGACCTTCGACGGCGGCCTCCCGTCATCGCCCGGTGCGCGGTTCGTCCGGAGGGGAGCCACTGTCGGGAGGGAACCACTGTCCGGAGGGGAGCCACTGGGCGCAGTGGGAGGCCCCCGCAGGGCGTCCTGCGGGGGCGTGGAGGCTAGCGCTGGTAGACCGGTTCGCCGTCGACGAAGGTCAGCCGCACCCGGGCCGTCCAGATCTCGGAGGACGGCAGCGCGAACGGGTCGCGGTCGAGGACGACCAGGTCGGCGGGACGGCCCGGCTCGATCGTTCCCGCGGGCGAGCGGTTGATCCACGCCGAGCCCGCCGTGTAGGCGGTCATCGCGGCCGCCAGATCGATCCGCTCGCCCGGCAGGAACGGCGTCTGCGCGGTCGGGTAGCCGGCGTGGACGGAGCCCCCTGGCTCGGTACGGTTGACCGCCACGTGCATCCCCTGGATCGGGTCGGCGTTCGAGACCGGCCAGTCGCTGCCCGCGCACAACCGCGTCCCGTGCGACAGCAGCGACGCGAACGGGTACTGCCAGCCCGAACGCTCCTCTCCGAGGAAGGGCAGCGTCAGCTCGTCCATCTGCGCGTGGTGGGTGGCCCACAGCGGCTGCAGGTTCGCGGTCACGCCGAGCGCGGCGAAGCGCGGCACGTCGGAGGGCTCGATGATCTGCAGGTGCGCGATGTGGTGCCGGTTGGCGGGTGAGGTGCCTTCGAAGCTGTCCAGCGCCTCCCGTACGGCCCGCTCGCCGATGGCGTGGAAGTGCACCTGGAAGCCGTGCCTGTCGAGCTCGGCGACATACCCGCGCAGCTTGGCAGGGTCGACGTAGGACAGGCCGGTGCCGCCGCACCTGCAGTACGGCTCGATCACCGCGGCGGTGAAGTTCTCGGTGATACCGTCCTGCATGATCTTCACCGCGCCCGCGCTGAACCTGTCCAGGCCCTCGGCCATGGCCCTGCGCTCGATCAGCGAGTCGATCTGCTCGGCGCCCTGGGCGCGGTCCCACCACAGCGCGCCGACGACGCGCGCCTTCAGCCGTCCAGCCTTGGCCGCCGACAGGTAGGTGGGCAGCTGGTCGTCGGAGCCCGCGTAGGAGCCGACGATCGCGTCCTGCCAGCCGGTGATGCCGAGCGAGAACAGATGCCGCTGCGCCGTCACGAGCGCGGCGTCCATGTCGTCGGAGGTCGGGCGGGGGGTGAGCAGACCCACCAGGTCCATCGCGCCTTCGTGCAGCACGCCGCTCGGGGTGCCGTCGGCGTCGCGCTCGATCCTGCCGTCGGCGGGGTCGGGCGTCTCACGGGTGATGCCTGCCAGCTCCAGCGCGCGCGTGTTGACCCAGGCGGCATGGTGGTCGCGCTGGATCAGGTAGGCGGGCCGGTCGAGGAAGTCGAGCTGGGAGCGGTGCGGCAGGCCGCCGGGGAAGGCGGACATGTCCCAGCCGCCGCCGTCGATCCACTCCTTGTCGCAGCGGTCCGCGTAGGCCGCGATCGCCGCCACGTAGGCGTCGAGCCCGTAGATCTCCGACAGGTCGCATTTGGCGTGTTCGAGGCCCGCCTGCACGGGGTGGACGTGCGCGTCCGTGACGCCGGGCATGAGCAGGCCGCCGTCGAGGTCGACCGTCTCGTGCGCGGGCGCCTGCCGTACCAGGTCGGCCTCGGCGCCGACGGCCACGATCACGCCGTCGCGCACGAGCACGGCGTCGTCGGTGGTGGAGGATCCGGTGGCGGTGAAGACGCGGCCGCCGCGGAAGAGGGTGTGCAACAGGGACTCCTTCAGTGACCGGTGATGAGATCGGCGAAGCGGGCAAGGGAGGATGTGCGGCGCATCGAGCGCTCGCGCGCGTCGGCCGCGCGGTAGAGGCGGTACATGGAGTGGACGCCGAGCCAGCGCAGCGGCTCCGGCTCCCACGCGCGCACCTCGCGGCCCACCCACGGCAGACCCGTGAGCCTGCTCGGCTCGTCCAGGATCAGGTCGCGGAGGGTACGGCCGGCCAGGTTCGTCGTGGTGACGCCGTGGCCGGTGTAGCCGCCCGCCCAGCCGAGGCCCGTGGCGTGGTCCACGTGGACGGTGGAGCACCAGTCGCGCGGCACGCCGAGCACGCCCGACCAGGCGTGGGCGATCTTGGCGGGGGCCGCGGCGGGGAAGAAGTCGACCAGCAGCGACCACAGGGCCTCGATGGTCCAGTCGTGGGTGTGGCCTCTGGCGTCCACGCGCGAGCCGTACAGGTAGGGCTTGCCCCTGCCGCCGAAGGCGATGCGGCCGTCGGCGGTGCGCTGGGCGTACATGTAGTAGTGGGCCAGGTCGCCGAGCAGCTCGGCGCCCTCCCATCCGACCTGCTCCCAGAAGCCGTCCGGCAGCGGCTCCGTGACGATCATGGAGCTGTTCATGGGCAGCCACTGGCGCCGCAGGCCCTTGATCGTGGCGGTGAAGCCCTCGGTGGCCCTGATCACGTAGTCGGCGGTGACCGTGCCGTACGGTGTGACGGCCCGGTGCGGCGCGATCTCGTCGACCGGCGTGCGCTCGAAGATCTCCACTCCCGACTCCCTGACGGTCCTGGCGAGGCCCCGCACCAGCTTGCCGGGGTGGATCCTGGCACAGTGCGGGCTCCACGAGGCCTGGACCGCGCCGGCCACGCGCAGCCTGGCGTCACGCTCCTCGGGGGACAGCAGCTCCGCCTCGACGCCCCACTGCGCGCCCGCGGCGACCGAGGCGCGCAGCCTGCTCGCCTGCGCGCTGCCTCTGGCGACGTTGAGCACCCCGCCCTTGACGATGTCGGCGTCGATGCCCTCCTTGGCGCAGACCTCGATCACCTCGTCGATGGAGGAGTACATCTCGCGCTGCAGCAGCCTGGTCGCCTCCACGCCGTGCGTCTTGGCGTAGCGCTCGTGCGTGCCGGCCAGGTCGCCGGTCAGCCAGCCGCCGTTGCGCCCGGAGGCGCCGAACCCGGCGAACTCCTTCTCCAGCACCACCACGTCGAGGGAGGGCCTGGCCCGCTTGAGGTAGTACGCCGTCCAGAGCCCCGTGTAGCCCGCGCCCACGATCACCACGTCGGCCCTGCGGTCGCCGTCGAGGGCCGGACCGGAGGAGGGATCACCAAGGGAGCGATGCCAGAAGGAGACGTCTCCGTTGACGAAGTCGTCGGTGAACGAAGGAACTCGCGTACTCATGAGGCAACATCCTGCTATATCCGCATATCTTCGTGCATCCCGCTACGAAATTCGTGATGAAACACTTTCAGTCGGTAGCTGTAACAAACGTCGCACATCCTGACGTCATGGGATTTCTGCGCATCCGTACCACGGTCGACGAACGGCCCGGAAGGCTGGCCTCGCTGGCCACGGCGCTCGCCGAGCGGGGCGGCAACATCCTGGGGCTGAGCGTCCAGCCCGACACCGATGGCACGGTCGACGAGTTCGTCGCGGACATTCCCGCCAGCCCCGAGGCGGTCAGGGCGGCGCTGGAGTCGGCGGGCGGCCGCCGCGTCCAGGTCGTCGCGGCCACGGCGCACGAGCTGACCGACGAGCCCACCAGGGCGCTGCTGCTGGCCTCGCGCCTGCGCGCAGCGCCGTGGCGGCTGCCCGAGTTGCTGGCCGAGCTTCTGCGCGCGGACGACGCCCGCTGGGTCTATGGTGACGCCGTGCGCGATCTTCCCGACCCGACCCTCCTGATCGTCCCCGTGGCCGCCAAGCGCGCCATCAAGGTGCGCAGGAGCGAGCTGCCCTTCACGCTGACCGAGGCCGCCCGCGCCGCCTCGTTCGTACGGCTGGCCCAGCCGGCCGCCGACCCGGTCGGGACCGAGCGGCGCGTCAGGCTGGCCGACGGCACGGAGGTCGAGGTCAGGCCGCTCACCGCGATCTACCGCGAGGCCGTCAAGGACCTGCACGACAGGTGCTCGCCGGAGAGCCGCAGGTTCCGCTACTTCACCTCGATGCCCGCGCTGCCGCCCCGGGTGTTCGAGCGGCTGTGCGACCGTACCCGCGGGCACTCCATCGTGGCCGGTCACGACGGACAGGTCGTCGCGCTCGCCAGCTTGATGTTCACACCTGACCCGGGCATCGCCGAGATGGCCGTGCTCGTCGAGGACCGCCGGCAGGGGCGCGGTCTGGGCGCGGCGCTGGCCAGGATGCTGGTGCAGGAGGCGCGTGACCTCGGCTTCGCCGAGGTCCGGGCCACCCTGCTGTCGGACAACACGCGCATGCGCCGGCTGATGATCTCGCTGGGCGCCACGCTGAGTTACACCGAGGACCCAGGCGTCGTGGAGGCCCGGCTGGCGGTGGGCGCGCTGGTCTAGGCCTCGCCGGCCGCGTCGGCTTCGCCCGCGTCCTTGGAGTCGCCGCTGTCCTTGGTGTCGGGCGGCGCGCCCATGGCGTCCAGGCGGCGCTCGATCCTGTCGAGGCTCTCCTGGATCTGCTGGAGCCTGTGGTCGAGCTGCAGCCGGTCCCTCGGGGACGCGGAGCCGAGTTTCTGGACCACCCGCTGCCTGAGCCTGTTCAGGTCGAGCCCCCTGGCGACGAGCACCTGGGCGGCGACGCCCTGGCCCTCGTGGATGAGCCCGAGCAGGACGTGCTCGGTGCCGATGTAGTGGTGGCCGAGCTGAAGGGCTTCGCGCAGCGAGAGCTCGAGCACCTTCTTGGCGCGCGGCGTGAAGGGGATGTGACCTCCCGGCGGCGAGGAGCCCTGTCCGATGATCTCCTCGATCGCGTCGCGCAGCTCGCCGAGGTCGGCGCCGCAGTCCTGGAGGACCATCGCCGCGATGCTGTCGTCCTCGTGGAGCAGGCCCAGGAGCAGATGCTCGGTGCCGATGTAGTCGTGGTTGAGCGTCCTGGCCTCTTCCTGGGCCAGGACGACCACCCTGCGGGCGCGGTCGGTGAAGCGCTCGAACACGGGGCCTCCGCTCGAGTTGGCTGCTTCCACTATGCGCTACAAATCCGGCGATGTGGGGTACTTGTCAAGTGTGGATCTTGACGAGATCGCCGATCGCCTCTACGCGCTTCCCGTGGGCGACTTCATCGCCGCGCGCGAGGCCGAGGCCCGCGCCGCCAAGCAGGCGGGACAGCCCGAGCTCGCCCGTCAGGTGGCCGCGCTGCGCAAGCCCACGGTCGCCGCGTGGGCGGTCAACCAGCTCTCCCGCGCCCACCCCGCCGAGCTGGCCGAACTTCTGGACCTGGGGGAGCAGCTGCGCGCCGCGTGGGCGGCGCAGGACGCCGACGCGCTGGGCGAGCTGACCACGCGGCGCTCCAGGCTCTCCCAGCGGCTGATGCGGCTGGTCCCCTCGGCGGGGACCGAGGTGGAGCGGACGCTCGACGCCGCCACCGTGGACGCCGGCGCCGCCGAGGAGGTACGGCGGGGCCGCCTGGCCAAGCCGCTCAGCTACAGCGGCTTCGCCCCCGCCCCGATCCCCCGCTCGCGCCCGGCTCGCAAGCCGTCGGAGGAGGAGAAGCAGGCCGCCGAGGACCGCAGGGCCAAGGAACGAGCCGAGGCGACCGCGGCCCACGAGGAATGGCGCGCCACGCTGGCGCAGGCCGTGAAGGAGCGGGACCAGCGGGCCGCGAAGGTCGCCGACCTGGAGAAGAAGCTGGCGAAGGCCCGCAAGAAGCTCGCCGAGGCCGACCAGCGGGCGGAGGTGGCCAGGCGGGAGGAGGCGCACGCGCGGGCGCGGCTCAGCCGTTAGAGTGGTGTACGAAACCGTTTCGTACACCTGGAGGTTCCATGTCCGAGCTCGCAGCGATCGTCACGGGCGCCAACAGCGGTATCGGCCTGCCCACGGCGCGTGAACTGGCCAGGCGCGGCGCGCGCGTCACCGTCGCCTCCCGCGATCCGGAACGCGGCAGAGCCGCCGTGGCGGCCATCCTGCGCGACGTCCCCGGCGCCGACGTCGGCTTCCGCAGGCTCGACCTGGCCGACCTGTCCTCGGTGAGGGAGTTCGCCGCAGGCGTGGAGCGGGTCGACCTGCTGATCAACAACGCGGGCATCGGCATGATCCCGCGCGGGCAGACCAAGGACGGCTTCGAGCTGCAGTTCGGCACCAACCACCTGGGCCACTTCGCGCTCACCGGGCTGCTGCTGCCGCTCCTGCTGGCCGCGCCCGCCCCCAGGGTGGTGAACGTGTCCAGCGACGCCCACAAGATCGGCAGGCTCGATTTCGACGATCTGGGCCTCGAGCGCGGCTACGGCAAGATGAGCTCCTACGGCCGCTCCAAGCTGGCCAACCTGCTGTTCACCTTCGAGCTGCAGCGCAGGGCGAAACGGGCGGGCTCGGCGCTGCTGTCGGTGGCCACCCACCCGGGCGCCACCGCCACGAATTTCTTCAGCCTGGGTCCCTTCCAGCCGCTGCTGAAGCTCTTCCTCCACAGCGCCGAGGACGGCGCGGTGCCCTCCCTCTACGCGGCCACCTCGCCGCTCATCAGGGGAGGGGAGTACCTCGGGCCCAAGTCCAAGCCGCTGACGCCCAGCAAGGACGCTCTCGACGAGGCGCTGGCCGCGCGGTTGTGGGAGGTCTCGGCCGAGCTGACCGGCGTACGATTCCAGGAGTTCGCCTACAACTAAGGACGTGCGCGTGCCATCACTGGACCCAGGCAGGGAGAAGGCCATCCTCGACGCCACCTTCGACCTGCTGTCGGAGATGGGCTACGACCGGATGTCCGTCGACCAGATCGCCAAGCGCGCCAAGGCCAGCAAGGCGACCATCTACCGGCGCTGGGCCGGCAAGCCCGAGCTCGTCGTCGACGTCATCTGCCGCCGCTTCGACATGGACGTGCCTCCTGTCCCCGACACCGGGTCGCTGCGCGGCGACCTCGTCGAGGTCGTCAGGGGCCTGGCGGCGGCGGCCGAACGCAAGCACGGGCTCATCATGGGACTGTCGTCCACACTCGTCTCCCATCAGGAGCTGGCCAGGACGCTGCGCGAGCACATGCCCGTGCGCGACCTGGCCGGCACGTCGCTGCTGATCGAGCGGGCGGTGGCGCGGGGCGAGCTGCCCGGGGCCGTCGAGGCGGGGCGGCTGTTCGAGATCGTGGAGGCGCTCGTCTGGCACCGCCTGATCTTCATCGGGCCGCCGCTCGACGACGCCTTCGCCGCGGAGTCGGTCGACGGCGTACTGCTTCCCCTCACCCACGCCTGGGCGGCCCGAAGCTGACGACTCCGGGCCTGGTCCGCCTGAAGCTGACGAGTTGATGTCAGATTCGCGACCAAAGCCTTTCTGACCGGGGGAGTGCGTGCCTAGGGTCGTCGACATGACGATCGACGACTTCATCGACCGCCTGCCCAAGGTCGAACTCCATGTGCACCTGGTCGGCTCCGCCTCGGTGCCGACCGTGCTCGAACTGTCGCGCCGCCACCCCGGCAGCGGCGTGCCGACCAGCGAGGAGGAGCTGCGGGCCTTCTACGCCTTCCGCGACTTCCCCCACTTCGCCCAGGTCTACAAGGCGGTCAACGGCCTGGTGCGCGAGCCAGAGGACGTCGCCTCGCTGGTGGTCGGGCTGGCCCGCGACCTCGCCCCGCAGAACTGCCGCTATGTCGAACTGCAGGTCACGCCGTACGCGCACTGGGTGCGCGGGCTGCCGATGCGCGCGGTCACCGAGGCGCTCGACCTGGCCGCGCGGCAGTCGCGCGACGAGCACGGCGTCGAGATGGCCTACATCTTCGACATCCCCGGCGAGTACGGCACGGAGGCGGCCCGCGTCACGCTGGACCACGCGCTGAACGAACCTCCCGCCGCGTTGACAGGTTTCGGCATCGGCGGGATCGAGCAGGACCGGCCCGCCTACCGCGACGCCTATCGTGACGCGTTCACCGCCGCCCGCGCGGCAGGGCTGCACAGCGTCCCGCACGGCGGCGAGATGTCAGGGCCCGAGACGGTGTGGGAGGTCATCGAGGGCTACGGCGCCGAGCGGATCGGGCACGGCATCAACTCCCTCCAGGACCCCCGCCTGGTGGCCTACCTGAGGGAGACGCAACTGCCGCTGGACGTCTGCCCGACCTCGAACGTCTGCACGGGACAGGTGAAGCGGATCGAGGACCACCCGCTGCCCCGCATGCTGGAGGAGGGCCTGTTCGTCACGCTGAACAGCGACGACCCGCCGATGTTCGCCACGACGCTCGCCGCGGAGTACCGCGTCGCCGCGCACGTGTTCGGGATGGGGCAGGCGGAGCTCGCGCAGCTGGCGCGCAATGCCGTACAAGCTTCCTACCTGGGGCAGGACGGCAAGCGGGCGCTGCTGGCGGAGATCGACGCCCTGGTCTGACACCGGGGTGCCCCGCGGACAGGGCGCGTCCGCGGGGCCGGAATCGCGGGGCTACAGTCCCGTGATGTAGAGTAGGCGGTTGGGCGAGCCGCTGCCGGGGCTCTTGACGACGCCGGTCGTGGCGTTGTTCACGATCGCGTCGCGTACCTGCTGGGGGGTGGCGCCGGTGTGGCCCTGCAGGTAGAGGGCGGCGGCGCCGGTGACGTGCGGGGTGGACATCGAGGTGCCGCTGATCGTGCTCGACGCCGTGTCGGAATCCTTCCACGCCGAAGTGATGTTGTAGCCGGGCGCGAACAGGTCCACGCAGGTGCCGCGGTTGCCCCACGACGGCTTGGTGTCGGTGTTGTTGGTGATCGAGACGGTGATCGCCTCAGGGACGCGGGCGGGCGACTGGGTGCAGGCGTCCAGCGCGAACAGCCCGAACAGACCGTTGCCCGCCGCGATGGCGTAGGAGACGCCCGAGGCGATGGAGTTCTTGACCGCCGTGTCGAGCACGGTGTCGGCGCTGCCGCCGAGGCTCATGTTGGCGACGGCGGGCTTGACGGCGTTCGCGGTGACCCAGTCGATGCCGGCCACGACCTGGTCGGTGGTGCCGGAACCCTGGCAGTTGAGCACCCTGACGCCGACCAGCGTCACGCCCTTGGCCACGCCGTACGAGGATCCACCGGTCGTCCCCGCGACGTGCGTGCCGTGGCCGTGGCAGTCGTTGCCGTTCTGGCCGTCGCCTATCGCGTCGTACCCGATCGAGGCGCGCCCGCCGAAGTCGTTGTGGGTGGGCCTGATGCCGGTGTCGATGATGTAGGCCCGCACGCCCGCACCGGTGGGTCCGTAGGTGTAGGAGCTGTTCAGCGGGAGGTTGCGCTGGTCGATGCGGTCCAGGCCCCACGAGGGCGGGTTCGGCTGGGTGTCGGAGGCGCGGTGCACCACCACCTGCTGCACGTACTCGACCGAGGGGTCGGCGGCCAGTCGCTTGGCCTGCCGTTCGCTGGCGTGGACGGCGAAGCCGTGCAGCGCGTGCCGGTACTCCCTGAACGTCGTGCCGCCGTGCTTGGCGGTCAGGTCGCCGGCGGCCCTGGACACCTCGGGCCGGTCCTTCAGGACCACGATGTAGGTTCCGGGGACGAGGTTCTCGGGTTCGGCGCTGGGGGTGACCAGCTTGCCCGACGGCTCGGGGTCGGCCAGGGCGGGAGCGGAGCTCGCCAGGACGGCGGCGGCCGCGGCGATGACCGCGGCCCAGCGACGTAAGGCGGCGTGGCGTAAGACCATGGGGGGTGTTCCCTTCGTAGGTCGATGACCACGAAGGTAAAAAACACAAAGGAAGCTGACAAGACCTAAAATTTAGGGTCAAATCCGCTGATGGTCCGTGGATGTGGCGCCGACGGCCCGCTTCACGGCGAGGCGATCCTGCCCAGTCCCGGCGGAATCTTCGCCGCCGCGGCCCTGTCGAGCAGGAAGAGCGTGCGCTGCCGGCCCCTGGCGCCCGCCGCGGGCACCTGCATCCGGCCCGAGTCCTCCGCCAGCGCCAGCCGTACGGCTCCCGCCTTCTCCTCGCCCGCGGCCACCACCCACACCTCGCGCGAGGCCTGGATGGTGGAGAAGGTCAGCGAGATCCGCACCGGCGGCGGCTTCGGCGAGCCGTGCACGGCCACCACCGGGCGGGTGTCGTAGACCGCGGGGTTGCCGGGGAACAGCGAGGCCACATGGGCGTCGGGGCCCATGCCGAGCAGCATCACGTCGAACGAGGGGACGGGCCCGTGATCCTCGGGACGGGCCGCCTTGCGCAGCTCCTCGGCGTAGGCGTCGGCCGACTCCTCGGCCGTCATGCCGGAGTCGGGCCCCCGCATGACGTGGACGCGCTCGGGGTCGAGGTCGACGTGGTCGAGCAGCGCCTCGCGGGCGCCGGTCTCGTTGCGCTCCTTGTCGCCGGTGGGCAGGAAGCGCTCGTCACCCCACCAGATGTCCAGCTTGCGCCAGTCGACCGCGTGGCGCGCGGGCGTCGCGGCGATCGCGGCCAGGGTGGCGATGCCGACCGTGCCGCCGGTCAGCACCAGCGACGCCGAACCCCTCGCCGACTGCACGTCGACCAGGCGGGTGATGATCCGCGCGGCGACGGCCTTGGCCAGCACGTCGGCGTCGCGGTGCACGACTACGTTGGGAACGCTCACGATCACACCCTATCGAGGAGTGGCGGGCCGGCTCGCGCTCGCCGCTCGGGCGCGCGCGGCCGAGACGCCGAAGGTCCCGGGTCCGATGGAACCCGGGACCTTCGGACGGAAGCTCAGGACCTGTGCGAACGAGCCAGCCGCTTCAGCGCCGCCTCGTAGATCTCGTCGGAGTCGAGCCTGCGCAGCTCCTCGGCCAGCAGCTCCGAGGTGCTCCGCCTGGCCAGCGCCACATGCCTGTCAGGCTGCCCGGGACGCGACAGCGTGGCCAGACGGGCGTCGCTGCGGGTGACGGCGACCTCCCCGCCGTCGAGCGACAGCCGTACCGAGGTCAGGCCGGGACCGGCGGAGTCGGCCACCTTCACCGGCGCGCCCAGCCGCTCCGACAGCCACGCCGCCAGCAGCGGCGCGCTGGCGTTGCCCGTCGCCGCGTCGACGAAGCCCTTCTTGACCTTGCCCACCGGCTGGTCGAAGGCGGCGGCCAGCAGGCTGCGCCACGGCGTCAGCCTGGCCCACGCCAGGTCGGTGTCGCCCGGAGCGTAGCCCTTGGCCCTGCCCGCCAGCGCCTTGATGCTCTCGTGGGCGGACTTGGCGTCGGTGATCCTGCGCTGGGCCAGCATCCCGACCGCGTCCTGCGCGGGTACGGCGGGCGCGTCGCCCGGCCACCACGCCACCACGGGGGTGTCGGGCAGCAGCAGCGGGCTGACCACCGAGTCGGCGTGGTGGGTCAGCTCGCCGTACAGGCGCAGCACGACGACCTCGCCGGGCGCGGCCTCGCCGACGCGCAGCTCGGCGTCGAGCCTGTTGGCCTCGTCGCTCTCCCGGTTGATCACCACGAGGATCCGCGAGGGGTGCTCGCGGGCGGCCTCGGTGGCGGCGCGGACCGAGTCGTACTGGTCACGCTCGTCGCAGACCACCACCAGCGTCAGCACCATGCCGACCGCGGGGGCGCCCATCTGGTGGCGCAGACGGGTGAGCTGGTTCGAGATCTTCCCAGCGGTCGTGTCCGTCAACATGAAGGAGGTCATGAGCCCTCCTTCGTCGGTCCCATGACCTCCGAAGTGCTGTGTTCGATGGTTCTCTCGCTGCGCTCGTTCACAGTCGCCTCCACACCCGGCCGTCGCGGGCCATCATCTCGTCAGCCGACGGCGGGCCCCACGTGCCCGCGGGGTACTGGTCGGGCTGGCCCTGGGTGGCCCAGAACTCCTCGATCGGGTCGAGGATCTTCCACGACAGCTCGACCTCGCGCTGGTGCGGGAACAGCGGCGGGTCGCCGATCATCACGTCCAGCAGCAGCCGCTCGTACGCCTCGGGCGACGACTCCATGAACGACTCGCCGTAGGCGAAGTCCATGGACACGTCCCGCACCTCCATCGCGGTGCCCGGGACCTTCGAGCCGAAGCGCACCGTGATGCCCTCGTCCGGCTGCACCCTGATGACCAGGGCGTTGTGGCCGAGGATCTCGGTGTCGTCCTTGCTGAAGGGCAGGTGCGGGGCCTTCTGGAAGACCACCGCCACCTCGGTGACGCGGCGGCCGAGCCGCTTGCCCGTGCGCAAGTAGAACGGCACGCCCGCCCAGCGCCTGTTGGCGATCTCCAGCTTGATGGCCGCGTAGGTCTCGGTGTTGGAGTCGGGGGGAATGCCGTCCTCCGCCAGGTACCCGACGACCTTCTCGCCACCCTGCCAGCCGGCCGCGTACTGGCCGCGGGCGGTGGAGTGCGACAGGTCGGAGGGCAGTCGCACCGCCTTGAGCACCTTCTCCTTCTCCCTGCGGAGCGAGTCGGCCTCGAAGGAGGTGGGGTCCTCCATCCCCACCAGCGCCAGCAGCTGGAGCAGGTGGTTCTGGATCACGTCGCGGGCCGCGCCGATGCCGTCGTAGTAGCCCGCGCGCCCCGCCAGGCCGATGTCCTCGGCCATGGTGATCTGCACGTGGTCGACGTAGCTGCGGTTCCAGATCGGCTCGTAGAGGTTGTTGGCGAACCTCAGCGCCATGATGTTCTGGACCGTCTCCTTGCCCAGGTAGTGGTCGATCCGGAAGATCGAGCTCTCGGGGAAGGCCTCGGTGGTGATCTCGTTCAGCTCGTGCGCGCTCTTCAGGTCGTGCCCGAACGGCTTCTCGATCACCACGCGGCGCCACGAGCCCTCGGGCGCGTCGGCCAGGCCCGTGCGCTTGAGCTGCTTGACCACGGTGGGGAAGAACTTCGGCGGCACCGACAGGTAGAACGCGTAGTTGCCGCCCGTCCCCCTGGTCTGGTCGATCTCCTTCAACGCCATCGCCAGCGCGTCGAACGCGCCGTCGTCCGAGAACTCGCCAGGCACGAAGTGGATGCCCTCGGCCAGCTGCTTCCAGACCTCCTCGCGGAAGGGCGTGCGCGCGTGCTCCTTCACCGCGTCATGCGTGAGCTTCGCGAAGTCCTGGTCGGCCCAGTCGCGGCGGGCGAACCCGACAAGGGAGAAACCGGGCGGCAGCAGCCCCCTGTTGCCCAGGTCGTAGATCGCCGGGAGCAGCTTGCGCTTGGCCAGGTCCCCCGTCACGCCGAAAAGTACCAGCACGCATGGGCCCGCCACCCTGGGCAGCCGCTTGTCCCGCGGGTCACGCAGCGGGTTGGCGGCGGCTACCTCAAGCGTGGTGGCCGTGCTCGCGGCGGCGGCCGCAGCGGTGACGGCCTCCTCCACGGGCGCTGCCGGATCCGTCATCTCAGACCTCCTGTGCGGCTGCGAGCAGGTGCGCGATCCCCGCTACGCGGTCGGTCAAATGCAGTCGTATGGCGGGCCGCCCTCTCTCGGCGAGCGCCCGCTGATCGCCCAGCGCCTGCGCGAGCTGCAGCTCGCCCAGCGTGTAGGGCTTTCCAGGAATGTGGACATCGGCCGTCACGGCACCGGTGATCTGCAGGAACACCCCGTTGGACGGCCCGCCCTTGTGGTACTGCCCCGTCGAGTGCAGGAAGCGCGGCCCCCAGCCGAAGGTCACGGGCCGCTCGGTCCGCAGGGCCAGCAGCGCCCGCAGCGTCTGGGCGTCGGCCGCCATCCACGCCTCGGTCATCTGCTCGAAGTCGGCGTCCTTGGGCATGGGCGCGTCGAAGGCGGCCAGCCGGTCGAGGTAGGCCATGACGGCCAGGTAGCCGTCCGCGGGAACGGCGTGGAGCAGCTCGGTGAGCACGCCGGACAGGTCCTTGGCGTGGGTCTCGCCGTACACCTCGACGGGCCCGTCCACCAGCACGGGCCCGGCGGCGGCCGGCCCCTCCTCCAGCACGCGGGCGGTGTTGTCCTTCGCCTCGGCCACGTCGGGCTGGTCGAAGGGGTTGACGCCGAGCACGAGCCCCGTCAGGGCCGTGGCGTACTCCCACACCAGGAACTGCGCGCCCAGCGATCCGTCGACCCTGACGTCGCCGTCGTCGGACTCGATGGCGACCACCAGCTCGTCGCGGGCGCCCGTCGGCTCGGCGGCGACGACGGGCAGGATGCCCTTGCCGTGCTTGCCCGTGGACTCGGCCACCAGCTGCTCGATCCAATCGGGCAGGCCGTTGATCTCGCTGAGCTGGTCCTCCAGGATCAGCTTGTCGCGTCCGGCCAGGGCGGCCCCGCCGAGCGCCGCGCCGAGCGCGAGCCCCGGGTTGCCCTCGGTCAGCCGCAACAAGGGGAGCATCTCCTCGGCCTCGTCGAGCAGGTCCGCGACCTCGGCTCCGGCCAGCGCGCTCGGCACCAGGCCGAACGCCGACAGCGCAGAATAGCGCCCGCCGACGTCGGGGTCGGCGAGGAAGATCGTGTAGCCGGCCTCGATCGCCTCCTGCTCCAGGGGCGAGCCCGGGTCGGTGACGACCACGATCCGGTCGGAGGGGTCGATGCCCGCCGACCTGAAGGCCTCCTCGTAGATCCTGCGGTGGCTGTCGGTCTCGACGGTAGAGCCGCTCTTGCTCGCCACCACCACGATCGTGCGGTCGAGCCGGTCGTCGAGCGCCCGCCGTACCTGCGCGGGGTCGGTGGTGTCGAGCACGGTCAGCGGCACGTCGGCGGTGTTGCAGATGACCTCGGGCGCGAGCGAGGACCCGCCCATGCCCGCCAGGACCACGTGGTCGAGGCCTTCGGCGCGGGCCCGCTCCACGAGCTTGTCGATCTCGGGGAGCAGCTCGCGTGAGGTGCGCGGCAGGGTGAGCCAGCCGAGGCGGACGGCCGCCTCGGGCTCGGCCGCCGCCCCCCACAGGGTGGCGTCGCCCGCCGCGAGGCGGGCGGGGGCGTCGGCCAGCCGCGCCGCGACGGAGGCGGCGGCCTCGGCCACCCCCTCCTCGCGGTAGGTCACGTCCATCGTCAGACGGCCAGCTTCTTGGTGATGCTGTCGAGCAGGTCGTTCCACGAGGCCTCGAACTTGTCGACGCCCTCGTCCTCGAGCACCTTCACGACGTCGTCGTAGTCGATTCCCGCCTCCTTGAGCGCGGCCATGGTGTTCCACGCCTGCTCGTAGAAGGGACGGATGGTGTCGCCGTTGATGCGGCCGTGGTCGGCGACGGCGTCGAGCGTCTTCTCCGGCATGGTGTTGACCGTGCCGGGGGCCACCAGCTCGTCGACGTACATCGTGTCGACGTAGTTGGGGTCCTTGACGCCGGTGGAGGCCCACAGCGGACGCTGCGGGCGGGCGCCCGCGGCGCGCAGGCGCTGCCAGCGCTCGGAGTTCATGACCTCCTCGAACGCGGCGTAGGCCAGGCGCGCGTTCGCGATGCCCGCCTTGCCCTTCAGCTCGGGCTTGCCCACCTTGTCGAGGCGCTTGTCGATCTCGGTGTCGACGCGGCTGACGAAGAAGGAGGCCACCGACTCGATGGTCGCCAGGTTGAGGCCCTTGGCCTGGGCCGCCTCGAGGCCGGCCAGCCAGGCGTCCATGACCTGGCGGTAGCGCTCGAGGGAGAAGATCAGCGTGACGTTGACGCTGATGCCCTCGGAGATCGCCTGGGTGATCGCGGGCAGGCCCTCGACCGTCGCGGGGATCTTGATGAGCAGGTTGGGCCGGTCGACCGCCCACCACAGGAAGCGGGCCTCGGCGATCGTCTTCTCGGTCTCGCGCGCCAGGCGCGGGTCGACCTCGAGCGAGACCCTGCCGTCCACTCCGCCCGAGGCGTCGTAGACCGGGCGCAGCACGTCGGCGCCCCAGCGGATGTCGTAGGTGGTGATGGCGCGCACGGCCTCACCCACGTCGACCCCGCGCACGGCGAGGTCGTGCAGCTGGGCGTCGTAGGCGTCGCCCTTGCTGAGCGCGTTGGCGAAGATCGTCGGGTTGGAGGTGACACCCACGACGTTCTTCTCGCGGATCAGCTGCTCCAGGTTGCCGCTGCGCAGGCGCTCACGGCTGATGTCATCGAGCCAGATGGAGACACCCTGGCTGGTGAGCTTCTTCAGGTTTTCCGACATTTCCTAGTTTCCCGTCGTCTCGCCCTTGTCGTACCCCAGCTTGGCGAGGCTGGCCTTGGCCGCGGCCACGACTCGCTCGGCGGTGAGGCCGAACTGCTGATACAGCGTCCTGTACGGCGCCGATGCGCCGAAGTGCTCAAGGCTGACCACTTCGCCCGCCTCTCCAACGAACTCGCGCCAGCCCAGCGCGATTCCCGCTTCGACGGCGACGCGTGCCTTGACCGTCGGCGGCAGCACCGTCTCCCGGTAAGCGCAATCCTGCCCGTTGAACCACTCGACACACGGCATCGAGACGACCCGCGTCGGAATTCCCTCGGACTCCAGCAAGTCGCGCGCCGCGACGGCGATCTCGACCTCGCTGCCGGTGGCGATCAGCACCGCCTGCGGCTGCCGGGTGGAGGCCTCGCGCAGCACGTAGCCGCCCCTGGCGACGCCCTCGGCGCTGGTGCCCTCGAACACCGGCAGGTTCTGCCGGGTCAGGGCGAGCGCGGCGGGACGGTCATTGTGCTTCAGCACGGCCTTCCACGCGGCCGCGGTCTCGTTGGCGTCGGCGGGACGCACCACGTCGAGGCCGGGAATGGCGCGGAGCGCCCACAGGTGCTCGACCGGCTGGTGCGTGGGACCGTCCTCGCCCAGGCCGATGGAGTCGTGCGTCCACACGTAGGTGACGGGCAGCTTCATCAGCGCCGCCAGCCGTACGGCGGGCCGCATGTAGTCGGAGAACACCAGGAAGGTGCCGCCGTAGGGACGGGTGCCGTTGTGCAGGGCGATGCCGTTGAGGATGGCGCCCATGCCGTGCTCGCGGATGCCGAAGTGCAGCGTGCGGCCGTAACGGTTACCGGGGAACTCCCTGGTCTGGTACTCCTCGGGGATGAAGGAAGGCTCGCCCTTCATCGTGGTGTTGTTCGACTCGGCCAGGTCCGCCGAGCCGCCCCACAGCTCGGGCAGCACGCCGGCCAGCGAGCTGAGCACCTCGCCCGAGGCCTTGCGAGTGGAGATCGACGAGCCGATCTCGAAGCTCGGCAGCGCCTTGTACCAGCCGTTGGGCAGCTCGCGCTGGGAGATGCGGTCGAACTCGGCGGCGCGCTCCTCGTTGGCCAGGCGCCAGTCGGCGTAGGACTTCTCCCACTCCGCGTGGGCCGCGCGGCCGCGATCGGCGATCTGGCGGGCGTGCTCCAGCACCTCGGCGGGCACGTTGAAGGACCTGGCGGGGTCCATGCCCATGATCTCCTTGGTGGCGGCGACCTCCTCGGCGCCCAGCGCGGAGCCGTGGGCCTTGCCGGTGTTCTGCTTGTGCGGCGCGGGCCAGCCGATGATCGTGCGCAGCCTGATGAAGGACGGCCTCTCGGTCTCCGCGCGGGCGGCCTCGAGCGCCTCGTGCAGGGCCTGGACGTCCTCGACGTACTCGCCGGTCGCCGTCCAGTCGACGGTCTGGACGTGCCAGCCGTAGGCCTCGTAGCGCTTGGCCACGTCCTCCGACAGGGCGATCGCGGTGTCGTCCTCGATGGAGATGTGGTTGGAGTCGAACACCACGGTGAGGTTGCCGAGCTTCTGGTGGCCGGCCAGGGCGCTGACCTCGTGGCTGATGCCCTCCTCGATGTCGCCCTCGGAGGCGATGCACCAGATGTGGTGGTCGAAGGGGCTGGTGCCGAGCTCGGCGTCCGGGTCGAACAGACCGCGCTCGCGGCGGGCGGCCATCGCCATGCCGACCGCGTTGCCGATGCCCTGGCCCAGCGGGCCCGTGGTGGTCTCGACGCCGACGGTGTGCCCGTGCTCGGGGTGGCCGGGCGTGCGGCTGCCCCAGCTGCGCAGGCGCTCGATGTCCTCGAGGGTCAGGCCGTAACCCGACAGGTAAAGCTGGATGTAGAGAGTCAGGCTGGAGTGGCCGCACGACAGCACGAAACGGTCACGACCCACCCACGTGGGGTCTGTGGGGTCGTGGCGCATGGTCCTCTGGAAGAGCAGGTATGCCGCGGGCGCCAGGCTCATCGCGGTGCCCGGGTGCCCGGAGCCCGCCTTCTCGACCGCGTCCATCGCCAGGGCTCGGACGACGTCGACCGCCTTCTTGTCGAGGTCGGTCCATTCAAAGGTGCTCAACTGCTCGATCTCCGGAATCTAGTTGTCATGGTGGTGCTGGTGGCTTTTCCCGCCCACACTGACCCTAACTGAGTGGACCTTGCTGGAGAGGACCAACCCGGCCCCCGATGCCCCCACTGGCCGGACCGGCTCACCCTGCGACTACAGTTTGTTTGTTCGCAGGACGTCTGGTGCTCGGCGTCCACGGTTCCGCTCTCTTCAGAGGTTACGCGTTGACTCCGCACTCGCTGGAAGCGCCTTGACGGTGCTCACGAACAGGCAATCGCCGGCCGAAGCCGCGTCCCCCGAGGCGGCGGCCGCGCCGCGCTCCTTCGCCGGGGTCGTCAAGGCGTACGTCGCGCTGACCAAGCCGCGGGTCATCGAGCTGCTCCTGATCACGACGCTGCCGGTCATGTTCCTGGCCGCGGGAGGCCTGCCACCGCTGTGGAAGGCCCTGTCGGTCATGGTGTTCGGCACCCTGTCGGCGGGCAGCGCCAACGCGCTCAACTGTTACATCGACCGCGACATCGACGTGAAGATGCGGCGCACGCGCAAGCGGCCGCTGGCCAGGCACCAGGTCACCCCACGCGCGGCGCTCGTCTTCGGCATCGTCCTCGGAGTCCTGTCCGTCGCGGGCATGTGGATCACCACCAACCTGCTGGCGGCGGCGCTCAACCTGTCGGCGATCCTCTTCTACGTCTTCGTCTACTCGATGATCCTCAAGCGCCGCACCTCGCAGAACATCGTGTGGGGCGGCCTGGCGGGCTGCATGCCCGTCGTCATCGGCTGGGCCGGCATCACCGGCGGCCTGGAGTGGACGCCGCTGGTCCTGTTCGGCGTGGTGTTCTTCTGGACACCGCCGCACACCTGGACGCTGGCGATGCGCTACAAGGAGGACTACGCGGCGGCCTCGATCCCGATGCTGCCCGTCGTGGCCACCGAGCGCAGGGTCGTGCTGGAGTCCATCGCCTACACGTGGGCGACGGTGGCCTGCTCGCTGCTGCTGTGGCCGGTGGCGGGCACCACGCTGCTCTACCCGATCGTCGCCGTCGTGCTCGGCGCCTTCTGCCTGGTGGAGATCTATCGGCTGCTCGGCAGGCTCAACGCCGGCAAGAGCGGCGTCGACCTGCGGCCGATGCGCTTCTTCCACTGGTCCAACGCCTATCTGGCGCTGCTGTTCCTCGCCGTGGCGATCGATCCGCTGCTGGCCTGACCCGCTCTCGAAGTGGGAAGGACAGCGTCATGGCGATCCGTTACAGTCACCGTATGAAGACCCGTGATCCACGCTGGGTGTTCAAGGACCGCCCGTCGTTCGGGTTGATCGCGGGTCTGGTGCTGGCGGGCATCTGCGCCCTGGTGTCGTTCTCCTTCGACGTGCTCAACGGGGCGCCCGTGCAGTTCCTCGTGGCGCTCGTCCTGGCGATGGCGCCGGTGCCGCTGCTGCTGGCCGCCGTGCTGGCGCTCGACCGCATGGAGCCCGAGCCGCGCAGCAACCTGATCTTCGCCTACGCCTGGGGCGCGGGCATCGCCGTGCTGGTGGCCGGCGTGGTCAACTCGCTCAACCTGCACTACATCACCGACACCGTCGGCCTGTCGGCGGCCAGCGCGCGCAACATCGCCGCGACCTTCGGCGCGCCCGTGGTCGAGGAGACGATGAAGGGCCTGGTGCTGCTCGGCCTGCTCAGGTTCAGGCGCGCCGAGCTCGACGGGCCCACCGACGGCGTCATCTACGCCAGCATGGTCGGGCTCGGCTTCGCCATGACGGAGAACGTCAGCTACTACATCGCCGCCCAGGACCAGCTCGGCGTGCAGGGGCTGGCCGTGACGGTCGTGCTGCGCGGCATCCTGTCGCCGCTCGCGCACCCGCTGTTCACCTCCATGACCGGCGTGGCCGTCGCCTACGCCGCCAGGCGCACGGGCTCCGACCGGGCCCTGATCATCCTCGCGGGCTGGGTCGCCGCGATGCTCCTGCACGGCATGTGGAACGGCCTGGCCTCCTACGGCGGTTTCATGGGTCTGGTGGTCGCCTACCTGGTGCTGCTGACGGTGCTGTTCGTCCTGATCGGCGTGGTCATCCGCGATCGGCGGCGCATCGTCGCCCTGCTGCAGCGCTACCTGCCGCCCTACGAGCCGACCAGGCTGGTCGACGCGGCCGACATCTACATGCTGTCGGCGCTGTCACGGCGCAGGCAGGCCAGGCAGTGGGCCAAGGCCCACGGCGGCAAGGCGGGGCTGCGGGCGATGAGCGACTACCAGCTGGCCGCCACCGAGCTGGGGCTGCTGCATGAGCGGGCGGCCCGCCACATCGTCGACGACCAGACCTTCCATGAGGAGCAGCGGGCGCTGCTGGAGTGCATGAGCGCGGCCAGGTCGGGCTTTCCCGTACCGCGGAGCCACGCCAGAGCCGCCGCCCAGGGCACCCCGCCACCCGGCTACGCGCCCGGTGCGCCCGCCTCCCAGTCCACCGACGGTCAGTGGCCGCTCTGAGGGCCGCTCTGGGGGCCGTTGCGAGGGTCCCGCTGAGCGAAGCTCTGCGCCTCGCTGAGTGAGGTCTCCTTCGGGCCGGGGAAGACCGGCTGGGCGCCGAACACGACGTCGCCCAGCGCCTTGGCCGCGGCGAAGAACTCACGGGCGGCCGAGGCGTAGGTGGTCGCCGCCCACTGCTTGGTGGAGTCGTCGCCCACGCCGAACGTCTCGATGCCGGCCGTACGGCACAGCGTGACCGCGCGCGGCAGGTGGAAGACCTGCGTGACCACGGTGACGTCCCGCGCGCCAAAGACCTGACGGGCTCGCACGCACGAGTCCCAGGTGTCGAAGCCCGCGTAGTCGCGCACGATGACGGCGTCGGGCACGCCCCTGGCCAGCAGGTAGTCGCGCATGGCCGAGGGCTCGTCGTAGTCCTTGCGGCTGTTGTCGCCCGACAGCAGCAGCGCCCTGACCTTGCCGGCCCGGTAGAGCTCGGCGGCGATGTCGAGCCGCCTGGCCAGCATCGGGCTCGGCTGTCCGGAGAACAGCCCGGCGCCGAGGACGAGCGCGGTGCCGGAGGAGGGGACCTCCTCCAGCCAGCCTGGCGTGTCCGCCACCACCCTGCGGTCGTCGCTGCCCAGCCATGCCCAGGTCAGCGGGGCGATCGCCGCGACGCTCAGCGCCACGGCCGCCTGGTAGGCGCGGCGCATCGCGGTACGGGACACCCGGAAGGAACGGGCAAACGGCATGAAAGCGCACCTTCCGCCGGTGGGGGAGTGGCGGACCAATCGTGCCATAAGCCCCACGGCGGGGGCGGGCGATCAGTGGGGGAGGGGGACCGGCGCCGCGGGGGCGGCGGCGGGCAGCTCCTCGCGGACCCTGAGGCTGGTCGCCACGCGCAGCGCGCCGATCCACACCAGTGTCGAGCCGAGCACGTGCAGGCCGACGAGGAAGGCGGGGACGGCGAGGAAGTACTGGATGTAGCCGATCGCGCCCTGGGCGAGCTCGATCAGCAGCAGCGTCAGCGCCGCCCTGCGGGCCTGCTTCGGCGCGTCGCTGACATGGAGCGCGAACAGCAGGGCGAAGGTGAGGCCGACGACGACGTAGACGATGTCGGCGTGCAGCCTGGCCACGGTCTCGATGTCGAAGTCGAAGCGGCTGGCCAGCGCGTCGCCCGAGTGGGGGCCCGTGCCCGTGACCACGACGCCGGCGACCAGGAGCACGGCCACGGCGGCCACCAGCGCGTAGCCCAGCCTGCGGATGTCGCGGTGGACGACGCGCTTCGCGGGGGCGTCGCCCTCGCGGGAGCGGGCGTAGAGCGCCCAGCAGCCCGCGATCAGCCCGATGGAGATCAGGAAGTGGACGCTGACCGTCACCGGATTGAGCATCGAGCGCACCACCAGGCCGCCCCACAACGCCTGGGCCAGGACGCCCGCGGGCTGCAGCCACGCCAGGCGCACCAGGCCGGTACGGCGCGGCCGCAACCGCCACGCGGTCAGCAAGCACATCGCCCCCACCGCCAGGACGGCGAAGGTGAACAGGCGGTTGCCGAACTCCACCGACATGTTGAACCAGCTGTGCTCGGGGTGCGCGACAGGGATGAAGCTGTCCGGGGTGCACCTGGGCCAGGTCGGGCAGCCGAGACCGGACCCGGTGACCCTCACGGCCACGCCCGTGACGGTGATGCCCGCGTTGGCGATCACGCCGAGCAGGGCCCACAGGGTCATCGAACGAGCGGTCGGCGGCCAGAAGGATTTCACGTCATCGATGGTATGGGGCGGGGTGGGCGGTCCCGCCATCGAGCCAGGCCGGATAGACCTCGTTGCGCGTGGTGGCCGCCGCGTGCGCCCTGCGGGCCTGCTCGACGACCTCCGCGGTGACCGGCCCTTCCCGCTGCCAGGCCAGGAGGTGGCGGTACCACAGCGGGTCGCCGTCGATCGGCCTGATCGCCAGGCCCGGCTGGTCGCGGAAGGTCGCCTGGCACAGGCTGACGCCCTGGCCCTCCAGGACGAGGTCGAGCAGGAGCGGCCCCTCGACCTCGTGCGGCACCCGGGGATGCAGTCCCTCGGCGTGGAAGACGGTCGCCCAGTACTCCCGCACCCTGTCGTCGTCGGGCGGCGGCGCGATCCAGTCCTCCGCCGCCAGCTCGGCCAGCGTGACCCGCGTCCTGGCGGCCAGCGGATGGCCGTCGGCCATCATGGCGAACACCGGCTCGACGGCCACCGGATGCAGCACCACGCCGGGAGGCGCCGCCAGCTCGAACCCTGGACAGTCGCCCACCACGGCGAGCTCCAGCTGGCCCGCCGCCACGAGCTCGACGAGCCGCGTCGACGCGCCCCTGGTCACGGTCGTGACCTGGACGTCGGGAAGGCTCTTGCGCAGATCGGCGACGAGTCCCGCCAGCAGCGGCGCGTTCACCGAGCCGATCCTGAGCTTCGCGGGAGCGCCAGGGACGCGCAGGCCGATCACCAGGTCATCGATGGCGGGCAGGATCGCGCGGGCTCGGGCCAGCACCAGCTCGCCGAACGCGGTCGGCCGCACGCCGTGCGAGGTGCGGGTGAAAAGGCTGCCGCCCAGCATGGTCTCGATCCTGCGCAGCTGCGCGGTCAGTCCCGGCTGGGACAGGCGAAGGTTCCTCGCGGTGCTGGTCAGGCTGCCGGTCTCGGCGATGGCGCAGATCACGCGGAGGTGCCGGATCTCCAAATCCATAACGCGATGTTATGGGCAAGTGGGAGCTGCCTTCAGAAGATGGCCTGCACCACCATCGAGCCACCTCGGGGATCCATAACCAGATATGCCATTTCACATGGCAGTGAGGAGCGAAGTGGACAGGAAGCTGCTCACCGTGGCGCTGCTGGTCGTGGGCGTGACCGCCTGCGGCGGGCCGGGCGCCCCAGGCGCCGGGCCGACCGGCGGCCGCACCCTTCACGTGCTGTCCAGCATCGACCTGGAGCATCTCGACCCCGCCCGCAACTACGTCACCTCCGCGCAGGATGTCGGGCGGCTGATCTATCGCACGCTCACCACCTACACGGGCGCGCCGGGCGCGAAGGGCGCGGTGATCGTGCCCGACCTGGCCACCGATCTCGGCCGGTCATCGGACGGCGCCAAGACGTGGACCTTCACCCTCAAGCCAGGAGTGAAGTTCGAGGACGGCCGTCCCATCACCAGCAAGGACATCAAGTACGGCGTCGAGCGGACCTTCGCCCCCGAGCTCCCCGAAGGGCCGCCCTACGGGCGGATCTGGCTGGAGGGCGGCGAGGACTACAAGGGCCCGCTGAAGGGCGAGGAGCTCGACTCCATCCAGACCCCCGACGACCGGACGATCGTCTTCAGGCTCAACAGGCCGGTCGCCGACTTCGGCTCGGCGGTGTCACTGCCGATGTTCGCCCCTGTGCCCAAGGACAAGGAGGCGGGGGTCGCCTACGACAACAGGCCCTTCTCCTCGGGCCCCTACAAGATCGCGGCCTTCGAGCCGAAGAAGCGCGTCGAGTTGGTCCGCAACACCCACTGGGACGCCGCCACCGACACGGTGCGAACGGGCGCGCCCGACCGGATCGTGATCGATCTCAACCTCGATCCAGCCGTCGTCGACCAGCGGATGATCGCGGCCCAGGGCGCCGACGCCGACGCGGTGCAGTTCGAGCCAATCAGCGCCGCCTCGGTGGCGCGGGTGCTCGGCGACCCCGCGCTGAAGGGGCGCCTGGTCATCGGCGAGTCGACCAACACCCGCTTCCTGTCGCTCAACACCGGCAGGAAGCCGCTGTCGGACGTCCGCGTACGGCAGGCGCTCGCGCACGCACTGGACAAGGAGGCGCTGCGCACGACCAGGGGCGGCCCGATCGCGGGCGACGTGGCCACCACCATCCTCGGGCCCTCCGTCCCCGGCCACCGCGACGAGGACCCCTACCCCGCCGACCTCGCCAAGGCCAAGACGCTCCTGGCGTCGGCCGGCTACGCGGGCGGAGTGGACCTCACGCTCGACGCGCCGGCCACGCCAGGCGGCAAGGCGCAGGCCGAGGCCATCCAGGCCTCGCTCGGCAGAGCGGGCTTCAGGGTGAAGATCAACGAGATCAGCGGGTCGGCGTACTGGAGCACGGTCGGCACCCTGTCGCAGCAGCACGACGTGGTGATCGACGGCTGGACGCCCGACTGGACGGGCGCCTCCACCTTCCTGCCGAACATCCTCGACGGCCGGATGATCGTCAAACAGGGCAACCAGAACAGGGCGCGGTACGACCTCAAGGAGGTCAACGCCCGCTTCGACGAGATCGCCGCGATGCCCGACCCCGCGCTGGCGGCCACGGCCTACGGCGAGCTGGCGACGCGGATCATGGCGGACGCGCCGGTCGTGCCGTTCCTCTGGGACAAGGCGGCGGTCCTCGTCGGGCCCAACGTCGTCGGGGCCTACGGGCACGTCGGGTACGTGGGCAGAGTCGACCTGGCCACCATCGGACTGAAGGCCGCCCGATGAGGCCCGCCCCACGCGCGACGCCCCCTCCAGAGACGGCGGATCCAGAGACGGTGCCCGTCCCCGAGCCGGCCCGCGCGGTGGTCCCCGAAGGGAAGGACGCGGCGGATCGGGGCGCGCGCGGCCGAAGCGCGCGAGCGCGGGCGTTCGCCGGGCGGTTCGCGGGAAACAGACCCGCGCTGGCGGGAGCCGTGGTGATCGCCGTGCTGGTGACCATGGCGCTGGCCGCGCCGCTGGTCACCGCGCTCACCGGGCAGTCGCCCTACGCCTTCCACCCCGAGGCCGTCGACCCGGCCATGGGCGGCCTGCCGAGGGGCGGCTGGGGTGGCATCAGCGCCGAGCATCCGCTGGGCGTGGAGCCCGGCAGCGGGCGCGACGTCCTCGCCCGCGTCGTCTGGGGCGCGCGCGTCTCCCTGCTCATCTCCCTGCTGGCCACGCTGCTGTCCACGGCCATCGGCACCGTGCTCGGCCTCGTCGCGGGATTCACCGGCGGCTGGACCGACATGGCGATCGGCCGCCTCATGGACCTGCTCATGTCCTTCCCCAGCCTCATCTTCATGATCGCCCTCATGTCCGTCGCTCCCGACGGCAACCGCGAGCTGATGCTGGTCGCCGTGCTCGGCCTGTTCGGCTGGCCGTACGTCGGCAGGATCGTGCGGGGGCAGGCGATGGCGCTGGCAGGCAGGGAGTTCGTCGAGGCGGCCAGGGTCCTCGGCGCCTCCAGGAGGCAGATCCTCTTCCGCGAGATCCTGCCCAACCTCAGGGCGCCCGTCATGGTGGTGGCCACCCTGTCGATCCCCGGTTACATCGCCACGGAGGCGGGCCTGTCCTTCCTCGGGGTCGGGGTCCGCCCGCCGACGCCCTCGTGGGGGCAGATGATCGCCTCGGCCGTGCCCTGGTACGCCGCCGACCCGGTCTACTTCCTGGTCCCCGGCCTGTTCCTGCTGGCGGCCGTGCTGGCGTTCAACCTCGTGGGGGATGCCCTGTGATCGTCTACCTGGTCAAGCGGCTGGCCGCGGCGGCCGCGATCCTGCTGGTCGTCTGCGCGCTGACCTTCGCGATCTTCTACCTGGCGCCCGACGATCCGGCCCAGAAGGCCTGCGGCAAGGCGTGCACGCCCGAGCGGATCGAGGAGATCCGCGGCCAGCTCGGACTCGACCGGCCCGTCCCCGAGCAGTTCGCTCGCTACCTGGAGGGCATCGTCGCAGGGCGCAGCTACGGCGGCGTCCAGTGTCCCTTCCCCTGCCTGGGCTTCAGCTTCCAGACCAACGTGCCGGTCCAGGAACTGCTGGTCAGCCGCCTGCCGGTGAGCGCCTCGATCGCGGTCGGCGCCGCGGCCCTGTGGCTGCTGACAGGCGTGTCCGCGGGCGTGCTCGCCGCGCTCACGAAGGGCTCGTGGTGGGACAGGGCGGCGATGGCCGCCGCGCTCGGCGGCATCTCGGTGCCCATCTACCTGACCGCGCTCGTCCTGCAGTACGTGCTGGTCGTGGTGCTCGGCGTGCTGCCCTACCCGCGCGCGGTCGGCCTGCTGGAAGACCCGGTCGTCTGGCTGCAGTCGATGCTCATGCCATGGGTGGCGCTGGCCGCGCTGTACGCGGGCATGTACGCCCGTCTGTCGAGGACCGAGGTGATCGGCGCGCTCGGCCAGAACTTCGTCCGTACGGCACGCGCCAAGGGACTGCCCGAGGCGACGGTGGTCCGCAGGCACGCCCTGCGCCCGGCGCTCACGCCGATCGTGACGGTGTTCGGCATGGATCTCGGCGCCCTGCTCGGCGGCGCGCTCATCACCGAGTCGGTGTTCGGCCTGCCGGGCGTCGGCAAGCTCGCCGCCGACGCGATCAACAGCTCCGACCAGCCGGTGATCATCGGCGTGACGCTGTTCGCCGCGGGGTTCATCGTCGTGGCCAACGTCGTGGTCGATCTCCTCTACGCGGTGCTCGACCCCAGGATCAGGCTGGGGGCGGCATGAGCCTGCTCGAAGTGGAGGCCCTGACCGTGCGCTTCCCCGGCGTCACCGCCGTGGACGGCCTGTCGTTCGACCTCGACAAGGGACGCGTGCTCGGCCTGGTCGGCGAGTCGGGTTGCGGAAAGTCGGTGACCAGCCTGGCCGTCATGGGCCTGCTGCGCGACGCGGAGACCGAGGGCGGGATCAGGTTCGACGGCCAGGACCTGCTGGCCGGCCGGCCGAAGGCGGTGCGCAGGCTCAGGGGCGACAGGCTCGCCATGATCTTCCAGGACCCGCTGTCGTCGCTGAACCCCTACTACCCGGTCGGGTTCCAGATCGCCGAGGCCTACAAGGCGCACCGCCGAGCGGGCCGCGCGGCCGCCCGGGCGGTCGTGGTGCGCATGCTGGAACGCGTCGGGATCCCCGAGGCGGAGCGGCGCGCCCGCGACTACCCCCACCAGTTCTCCGGTGGGATGCGGCAGCGGGTGATGATCGCCATGGCGCTCTGCCTGGAACCCGAGCTGATCATCGCCGACGAGCCGACCACCGCGCTCGACGTGACCGTGCAGGCACAGATCCTCGCGCTGCTCGACGAGCTGCGCACGGAGTACGGCACCGCCGTGCTGCTCATCACCCATGACCTCGGGGTGGTGGCGGGGATGGCCGACGAGGTGCTCGTCATGCGCGAGGGGCGCGAGGTCGAGCGCGGCGAGGTCATGGAGCTGTTCGACCGGCCGCGCGAGCCGTACACCAGGCGGCTGCTGGCCGCCGTTCCGCGCGTCGACCGGCCCGTCCCCGACCGCCTTCCCGTGGAGGACTCATGACGCTGCTCGAGGTCGCAGGCCTGGTCAAGCGCTTCCCCCTACGCCATGCGCTGACCCGCCGCGTCACCGGCCACCTGACCGCCGTCGACGGGGTGTCCTTCCACGTACGGCAGGGCGAGACGCTCGGCCTGGTGGGGGAGTCGGGCTGTGGCAAGTCGACGACCGCTCGCCTGGTCACCCGCCTGTCCACCCCCACGCAGGGGCGCGTGTCGTTCGACGGTCACGACCTGACCGCGCTCGACGAGGAGGGGCTGCGCCCGATCCGCCGCGACCTTCAGATGATCTTCCAGGATCCGTTCTCCTCGCTGAACCCGCGCAAGACCGCGGGTCAGATCATCGAGGCGGCCTTCCGCTACCAGGGGCTGCGCCCCGCCGACGGGGAGATCGCCGAGCTGCTGGAACGCGTCGGCCTGCGCGCCGAGCACGCCGAGCGGCTGCCGCACCAGTTCTCCGGTGGACAGGCCCAGCGCGTCGGCATCGCCAGGGCCCTGGCCCTGCGGCCCAAGCTGGTGGTCTGCGACGAGCCCGTCTCCGCGCTGGACGTCTCGGTGCAGGCGCAGATCCTCAACCTGCTACGCGACCTGCAGGAGGACTACCGGCTCAGCTACGTCTTCATCGCGCACGACCTCGGCGCCGTCCGCCAGGTGTGCACCAGGATCGCGGTGATGTACCTCGGCACGATCGTCGAGATCGCCGAGCGGGACGAGCTGTTCGCGGGCCCCGCCCACCCCTACACCGCGGCCCTGCTGTCTGCGGTGCCGATTCCCGATCCTCGTGTCGAACGCGCCAGGCCCCGCGTGCTGCTCAAGGGGGACCTGCCCAGCCCCGCCGACCCACCGGGCGGCTGCCCGTTCCGCACGCGCTGCCCTCGCGCCCGCGAGCGCTGCGCGGCGGAGAAGCCGGTGCTCGACGGCCGCGTCGCCTGCCACTACCCGCTGGAGGGAACCGCTTGATCCTCATCGACCACCTCTTCGACGTGCCCCTCGACCACGACGATCCCGGCGGCGAGCGGATCGAGGTGTTCGCGAGGGAGGCCCGCGCGCCGGGCGGCGAGGGCCTGCCATGGCTGGTCTACCTGCAGGGTGGCCCGGGCGGCAGGTCGCCGCGTCCGCTCGCCGCCGACGGCTGGCTGGCCCGCGCGCTCAAGACCCACCGGGTGCTGCTGCTCGACCAGCGGGGTACGGGCAGGAGCGCGCCGGCCGACCTCGCGAGTCGCGACGCCCGCTACTTCTCCAGGCTGAGGGCCGACGCGATCGTGCGGGACTGCGAGCACATCAGACGTGCCATGGGTGTGGAGCGATGGGAGACGCTGGGCCAGAGCTACGGCGGATTCGTCACGCTGACCTACCTGTCCATGGCGCCGGAGGCGCTGAAGGCCTGTTACGTGGCGGGCGGGCTGCCGAGCGTGAGCGCGACGGCGGACGACGTCTACGCCCGCACCTACCCCCGCGTCCTGTCCAGGACGAGGCAGTTCTACCGCCGCCATCCCGCCGACGCCGAGCGGGTCCGCGCCATCCTCGACCGCCTGAGCGCGCGGGAGGTGCTGCTGCCCGACGGTGACAGGCTCACCCCGCACCGCTTCAGAACCCTCGGCCTCGGGCTCGGCATGGGGGCGGGGTTCGAGCGGCTGCACTGGCTCATCGAGGACGGCGAGCGCCTGTCCGACGACTTCCTCGACCAGGTGATGCGGGCCACCTCGTTCACCGCCAACCCGCTCTTCGCGCTCATGCAGGAGAGCATCTACGGCCAGGGCGGCAAGCCCACCGCCTGGGCCGCCGAGCGCGCCCTGGCCGACCACCCCAGCTTCGCGCCCGCCGCCGACTCGCTGCTGTTCACCGGCGAGATGATCTACCCCTGGATGTTCGACGAGATCCGCTCGCTGCGCCCCTACGCCCGCGCCGCCCACGAACTGGCCGCGATCGACGACTGGCCCCCGCTCTACGACGCCGAACGGCTGGCGGCCAACCGCGTCCCCGTCGCCGCGGTGGTCTACCACGACGACATGTACGTCGACGCGGGGCTGTCCCTGGAGACCGCCGAGACCGTGGGCAACGTGCGGGTCTGGGTGACCAACGAATGGCAGCACGACGGTCTGACCGCCTCGGGAGAGCGTGTGCTCGACCGCCTGATGAACCTCGCCCTGTGAAAGGAAAGGACCGCTCTTGACATCCTCCCCACGGATGAATCCGGGGGATTCCAAGCCTCACGGATTGGATCTTCCTGCTTCACAGGCGACTGCTCACACACACCCGAAGGTGGGCGACCGGTCCTACGTGGCCTCCACAGGCTTCACATCCCGCCAGCCCGGCGGTAGGCCCGGACAGGCCAGCTTGGTTATCACCAGCCCGTCCGAACACCTGAACCATACCAAGAGAGGGGTCGCTGTGATGCGGAACAGGAAAGGTCGCCGCACCGCTCGGGCCTTGACGGCCCTCCCGCGCTCCCGACGCCTCCCTAGGGCTGAAGCCCGGGGGTCTATTCGGGAGTCACCGATGAACCGCCTGCTGGCCCTGATGGTCGTCATGCTCGCCCTGGTGGCCGTCCCCACGCCCGCCCATGCCGACGGTCCCGCCGGGTGCGCGCTGCCGGGGCGCACGGGGTGGACAGACGAGGGGCATGACACCGACCCCGTCCAGTTCCTGCGCGCGACCGGCAGGATCAGAGCCGTGATGCTGTTCGTCGACTTCCCCGACGCTCCCGCTTCGGAGTCGACGCAGGAGTACTACGACGCGCTGGCGCCCGCCGGGCCGTACCTGTCGAAGGTCTCCAACGGCAGGGCGCGCCTCACGGTGACGCCCGTGCGCCGCTGGCTGCGGATGCCGCAGGACAGCACCACCTACGGATTCGACAGGGGCATCACCTACGAGCAGCACCAGCGCTACGTCGGGCAGGCGGTCGCCGCCGCCGACGCCGAGGTCGACTTCTCGCGCTACGACATCGTCTACATCGTCCCGAACAGGCAGGCGTCGGCGATCACCTTCTCGCCGACCTACCTATGGGATCCGGCCGACCCTGGAGTGGTGGCCGACGGGGCGCCGGTGCGGTGGGGTGTGACGTTCGGGCAGGACATGTGGAGGTGGGGCTACAAGGTGCTCGCGCACGAGACAGGGCACGCCTTCGGCCTGCCGGACCTCTACGCCTTCTCGGGGCCCGACTATCACCGCTTCGTCGGCGGCTGGGACGTCATGGGCCTGATCGGCGGTCCTTCGCCCGAGCCTTTCGCCTGGCACGCGTGGAAGCTCGGCTGGATCTCCGACGCGCAGGTGAGCTGCGCGACCCGCGGCGTCCACCGCCTCACGCCGGTCGAGGAGCGCGGCGGGCGCAAGCTCGTCGTGGTCAGGACCGGCGAGACCACCGCCTACGCCGTCGAGTACCGCAAGGGGAGCTCCTGCTCGGGCGGGGTAGTGATCTACAAGGTCGACTCGTCGACGGCGACGGGAGAGGGCCCGGTGCGCGTGATGGACGCCAGGCCGGGCGTACCGAGCGCGGGCTGTCACGCGCTGGACGACGCGGCCTACCCCGATGGCGGGCGCTTCACCGCCGACGGGGTGAGCATCACCGTGCGAGGCCAGTCGGTCGAGGTTCACAAACAGCTGAATATGTGACATATTACTGTTCGGAGGTGAGAGCGGACGATGTCCGACGTGATCGTCATCGGCGCCGGCGTCGTCGGCGCCGCGTGCGCCTACTACGCGGCCGCCGCGGGCATGGACGTTACCGTCCTCGACCGCGGCCCCGTAGCGGGCGGCACCACGGGTGCGGGCGAAGGCAACGTCCTGGTCTCCGACAAGGAGCCGGGACCCGAACTCGACCTGGCCCTGCTGTCCAACCGCCTGTGGCGGGAGCTGGCCGGGGACGGCGGGTTCGAGTTCGAGCCCAAGGGCGGCCTCGTCGTCGCCGAGACCGAGGAGATCCAGCGGCAGCTGGTCGCGCTGGCCGGCAAGCAGGGCGTGGAGCACGCCGTGGTCCCCGGCGGCGCGCTGCGCGACTACGAGCCGCACCTGGCCGCGGACCTCGCGGGGGGCGTCTTCTACCCGCAGGACGCCCAAGTGCAGCCCATGCTGGCCGCCGCCCAGCTCATCAGGCACGGCGCGGAGAGCTTCGGCCGCGGGACGCTGCGCCTGCGGACGGGCGTCAGCGTCACCGGCTTCCTCCGCGAAGGCGACAGGGTCACGGGCGTGCGCACCGACCACGGTGACATCATCGGCGGCGCGGTGGTCAACGCGGCGGGCACGTGGGGCGGGGAGATCGCCGCCATGGCGGGCGTCGAGCTGCCCGTCCTGCCCAGGCGTGGCTTCATCCTCGTCACCGAACCGCTCGCCGAGCCGCTGATCAGGCACAAGGTCTACACCGCCGCCTACGTGACGAACGTCGCGAGCGACTCTGCCGACCTGGAGACCTCCGCCGTGGTCGAGGGCACGCCCGCCGGCAGCGTGCTCATCGGGGCCAGCAGGGAGCGCGTCGGCTTCGACCGCACCACCTCGATCCCCGTGCTGCGCAGGCTTGCCGCCCAGGCGACCGCGCTCTTCCCCGTGCTGAGGGACAAGCGGGTGATCAGGTCCTACTGCGGCTTCAGGCCGTACTGCCCCGACCACCTGCCCGTCATCGGCGAGGACCCGCGCGTGCCCGGCCTGCTGCACGCCTGCGGGCACGAGGGCGCGGGCATCGGCCTGGCGCCCGCCACAGGACACCTGCTCGCCCAGGTGCTGGCGGGGGACCGCACCGACCTCGACCTCGCCCCGTTCAGCCCAGGGAGGTTCGCGTGAGCTTCGAGATCACCGTGGACGGCAGGCGGGTGACGGTCACCCCCGGGCAGTCCGTCGGCGCCGCCCTGCACGCGGCGGGAATCACCTCGTGGCGCACCACCAGGCACGGCGGCCGTCCGCGCGGCCTGTTCTGCGGGATCGGGGTGTGCTTCGACTGCCTCGTCACCGTCAACGGGCGCGACTCCCAGCGGGCCTGCCTGGTCGAGGCCATGCCAGGAGACGAGGTGACGACCTCATGACCCCCGAGACGGACTACGACGTCGTGGTGATCGGCGGCGGCCCCGCGGGCGTCGCGGGCGCGCTGAGCGCGGCCCAGACCGGCGCGCGCGTGGCACTGGTCGACGCGGGCTCGCGCCTGGGCGGCCAGTACTTCCGCCACCAGGCCGGCGGGCAGCCGTCCGGCCAGGGCGCCGACCGGTTCGTACGGCAGTGCCGCGCCATGGAGTCCAGGGCCGACGTGCTGCTCGGCCACAAGGTGTGGGCCGTCGAGCAGGACGACGACGGGTCCTTCACCGTCCACTGCGTGGAGGGGCGGGACGAGCGGCCCGTCGCCATCACCGGCCGCGCCCTGCTCATCGCCACGGGAGCGCACGACAGGCCGCTGCCGTTCCCCGGCTGGGATCTGCCGGGCGTCTTCACGGCCGGCGGCGCGCAGGCCCTGCTCAAGGGCAACGGCGTGCTGGCGGGACGGCGCGTGGTCGTCTCCGGCACCGGGCCCTTCCTGTTGCCCGTCGCCGCCGGGCTGGCGGGAGCGGGCGCCTCGGTCGCGGGCGTCTACGAGGCCAACGGCCTGTTCGGGCTGGCCAGGCATCCGCTCCTCGCCGCAGGCAAGACGGGCGAGGCCGTGGGGTACGGGGCCGCGCTGGCCAGGCGGCGCGTGCCGTACAGGACCCGTCACGCGGTGGTCGCCGCGCACGGCACCACCGCGGTCACGCACGTGACCGTGGCCCGCCTGGACCCCGCGTGGAAGATCCTGTCGACGCGCACCGTGGAGTGCGACGCGGTCGCGGCGGGCTACGGCTTCGTCCCGCAGATCGAGCTGGCCGTCCAACTGGGCTGCGCCACGGGTCACTCGCCCGACGGCAGCGCGGTCGTGGCGGTCGACGCGGCCCAGCGCACCACCGTCGCCCGCGTCTACGCGGCCGGCGAGCCGACAGGGGTCGGCGGCGCCGCCCTGTCGGAGCTGGAGGGCCGCGTCGCCGGCCTCACCATCGCCCACGACCTCGCCTTCCCCGGCGGCTCCACCGACCACGCGCCAGGGGTGCTGCTGAGACGCGCCGAACGCCTGCGGGCCTTCGCCGACGCGCTCCAGCAGGCCTATCCCGTCAAACCCGGCTGGCAGGACTGGCTGGCCGACGACACCCTCATCTGCCGCTGCGAGGAGGTGCCCATGGCCAGGGTCCGCGAGGCCCTGGCGCTGGGCGCGACCGACGCGCGGTCGGTCAAGCTGCTCGCCCGCCCGGGAATGGGCTGGTGCCAGGGCCGGATCTGCGGCTACGCCGTCTCCTGCCTGTCGGGCGAGCCGACCACCCCAGCCCCCCGCCGTCCCATTGCCCAGCCGATCACCCTCGGCTGTCTTGAGAGGATTGAAGATGAGCAACCGCGTTGAGCCGTGGCACGGGATCATGGTCGCGACGGCCCTCCCGCTGCGCGAGGACCTGTCGGTGGACTTCGACGGATTCGCCGAGCACTGCCGATGGCTGGTCGAGGAGGGCTGTGACGGCGTGGCCGTCAACGGCTCGCTCGGCGAGTACCAGACGCTCTCGGCAGAGGAACGTGCCAAGGCCGTCGAGACCGCCGTGGCGGCCATCGGCGGCCGCAACGTGATGCCGGGCATCGCCGCGTACGGCGCCGCCGAGTCGCGCCGCTGGGCCGAGCAGGCACGCGACGCCGGCTGTGAGAGCGTCATGCTGCTGCCGCCCAACGCCTACCGGGCCGACGAGCGGATCGTCATCGACCACTACACCGAGGTCGCCAAGGCGGGCCTGCCGATCGTCGCCTACAACAACCCCTACGACACCAAGGTCGACCTCACGCCCGCGGTGCTGGCGAGGCTGTTCGGCGAGGGCCTGATCGTCGGTGTGAAGGAGTTCACCGGCGACGTGCGGCGCGCCTACGAGATCGCCGAGCTCGCTCCCGGGCTCGACGTGCTCATCGGCTCCGACGACGTGGTGGTGGAGCTGGCGCTCGCGGGGGCGAAGGGATGGGTCGCCGGATACCCCAACGCGCTGCCCGCCGCCAGCGTCGCCCTCTACCGCGCCGCCATGGCCCACGACCTGGAGACCGCGCTGCCGCTCTACCGCCAGCTGCACCCGCTGCTCCGCTGGGACTCCAAGACCGAGTTCGTGCAGGCCATCAAGTTGTCCATGGACGTGGCGGGCCGGCACGGCGGCCCCTGCAGGGCGCCCAGGCTGCCGTTGAGCGATGAGCAGGCGGCGGTCGTCAGGGCCGCGACCGAGAAGGCGCTCGCCGAAGGCCTGCGATGAGAGGGACCACGCGATGAGGAAGGGTGGACGACCATGAGATCCAAGCGCGTCTTCCACGCCGTCGACTCCCACACCGAGGGTATGCCGACCAGGGTCGTCGTCGGCGGCGTCGGCGTCATCCCCGGCAACAGCATGGCCGAGCGCCGCCTGTACTTCCGCGAGCACTTCGACCACATCAAGCAGCTGCTCATGAACGAGCCGCGCGGCCACTCGGCGATGAGCGGGGCCATCCTGCAGCCGCCCACCAGGCCCGACGCGGACTGGGGCGTGCTGTTCATCGAGGTCTCCGGCTACCTGCCGATGTGCGGCCACGGCACGATCGGCGTGGCCACCGTGCTGGTGGAGACGGGGATGGTGGAGGTCGTCGAGCCGGTGACCACCGTCCGCCTCGAGGTGCCCGCCGGCCTGGTCGTCGTGGACGTGGCCGTGAAGGACGGCGCCGCCGAGTCGGTGACGCTGCGCAACGTGCCCGCCTACAGCGACAGGCTGGACGCGGTGGTGGAGGTGCCGGGCTTCGGCGAGGTCCGCTACGACCTGGCCTACGGCGGCAACTTCTACGCCATCGTGGACCTCGACTCCTACAAGCTGCCCTTCGACAGGGCCGCGAAGAACGAGATCCTGGCGGCGGGGCTGGCCACGATGGCGGCCATCAACGAGGCCGACGAGCCCGTGCACCGCGAGGACGACCGGATCAGGGGCTGCCATCACGTCTACTTCGCGGCGCCCGGCTCGACGGCCGAGCACTCCAGGCACGCGATGGCGATCTATCCCGGCTGGTTCGACAGGTCGCCGTGCGGGACCGGCACCAGCGCCAGGATGGCCCAGCTGCACGCCAGGGGCGAACTGGCCATGGACACCGACTTCGTCAACGAGTCGTTCATCGGCACGCGCTTCGTGGGGCGGCTGGTGGAGGAGACGAGCGTCGGCGGGTCGCCTGCCGTGGTGCCGACCATCACGGGCAGGGCGTGGGTCACGGGGACCGCGCAGTACTTTCTCGACCCTCGTGACCCGTTCCCCGAGGGCTTCATCCTCTGACGCGCCGGAGGCCGCGCCGCTCCCCGCCGGGGGAGCGGGCGGACCCGGGTGCGACCGCATGGCCCGGCGGGCGGTAGAGTCCGCCCGCCACCTCCGAACGCGGTGGGCGGACGAGCCCGTCCGCCGCCTTCAGATACGGCGGGCAGCCGTACGGCGATGGGGGTGTCTTGACCGGCTTAGAAACTTCGCAAATCAGACAGAACTCCGGGACGCCCGTCCCGGCCTATCTTGACGTTCCACCTGCGTGTTAGGACGCTAACGGTCTGGTCTCGGCGCTTGACCTGTCCCTGAGCACGTCGGTGTGATGTCACACATCACTCACGTGAGGAGAGTCTCATGCGCAAGACGCACGTCGTCTCCCTGGCCGCGGCCGCCATGATGCTGGCGGGTTGTGGACAGGGCCTCCTTGGCGATGGGGGCGGCTCCCAGCAGGACGCCAAGAGCCCCATCCGCCTGGGCATGCTCGTCCCGCAGTCGGGCAGCGAGGCCGCGATCGGCCCCTATATGACCAACGCGGCCCAGCTGGCCATCGACGAGATCAACGCCAAGGGCGGCGTCCTCGGCAGGCAGCTCCAGCTCAAGGCCGCCGACGACGCCTGCGACGCCCAGACGGCCGTCGCCGCCGCCAACAAGGTGGTCACCGAAGGCGTCGAGGTGTCCATCGGCGGATACTGCTCCGGCGCCACGCTGCCCACCCTGCCGGTGTTCGGCAAGGCGAACATACCGATGATCATCCCTGCGGCCAACTCGCAGGAACTGGTCGACCAGAAGCTCAAGCACGTCTTCCTGATCAACGGCACCGGCACCCAGCAGGCCGAGTCGGCCAGCAAGTGGATCGCCAAGCAGGGCGCCACCAAGGTCGCGCTCATGCACGACAACACCAGCTACTCCAAGGACATCGCGGTCCGCACCCAGCCGATGCTGGGCGACAAGGCGGTCATCACCGAGGCCGTCACGCCCAAGGAGAGCGACTACAGCGCCAACATCCACAACGTCCTGGAGAAGAAGCCCGACTTCGTCTACTGGACGGGCTACTTCCAGGAGGGCGGCCTGATCATCAGGCAGCTGCGCCAGGCGGGGTACAAGGGCTCGATCATGGTCGCCGACGGCTCGGTCTCCGCCAAGCTCGGCGAGATCGCGGGTCCCGAGGCCGACGGCGTCTTCGCCACCATGACCCCGATCCCCGACACGCTGCCCAACGCCAAGGGCTGGATCGACTCCTACACCAAGAAGTTCGGCTCGGCTCCCGGCCCGTACTCCAACCAGGCCTATGACGCCGTGCGGCTGGCCGCCGAGGCGATCACCAAGGCGGGCTCCACCGACGGCGCCAAGGTCATCTCGGCCCTGGAGGGGATCAACGGCTTCACGATGTTCTCCGGCCCGCTGAAGTTCACCCCCGAGCACACGCTTTCCACCGGCGGTTTCCAGATCCTGGTGTGGAAGGGTGACAAGTTCGCCCTACAGGACGCCCTGTCGTGATCGAGCGCAGCGAGGGAACCAGGAAACACAGCACCCTTCGGGTCATGAGACCGACGAAGGAGGTCTCATGACCCAGCTCGTCTGGAACGGCCTGTTCGTCGGCTCGTTCTACGCTCTGGTGGCGCTGGGCTACAGCATGGTCTACGGCATCATCAAGCTGCTCAACTTCGCTCACGGCGACCTGTACATGCTCGGCGCGTTCAGCGGCTTCGCCGTCCTGTCCGCGCTGGGCGGGGTCTCCACCGCGATGACGCTGCCCGTGCTGCTGGCCGTGCTGCTGCTGACCATGGTGAGCACCGGCCTGGCGGGCGTGGTCCTGGAGCGGGTGGCCTACCGCCCGCTGCGCGGCGCGCCCCGCCTGTCGCTGCTCATCACGGCCGTCGGCGCGTCCTTCGCCATCGAGTACGGCATGCGCATCGTCGCCGGCCCAGATCCCAAGGTCTACCCCGTACGGCTCAGCGGCACCGCACTCGAGGTGTTCGGCGCCCGGCTCACCCTGCAGCAGCTCGTGCTCATCGGCGTCGCCGTCGTCCTCATGGTCGGCCTCAACCTCCTGGTCACCAAGACCCGCGAGGGCAGGGCCATGCGGGCGATCGCCCTCGACCCGCGCACCAGCTCGCTGATGGGCATCGACGTCAACGCCGTCATCTCCAGGACCTTCTTCCTCGGCTCCGCGCTGGCGGGCGCCGCGGGCGTGATGGCCGGCGCCTACTACGGGAAGATCGACTTCCTGATGGGCTTCCTCATCGGGCTGAAGGCCTTCACCGCGGCGGTCATCGGCGGCATCGGCAACATCCCCGGCACCATGCTCGGCGGCCTCGTGCTCGGCCTCCTGGAGTCGTTCGGCACCTACTGGCTCGGCGGCGAGTGGCGGGACGTGTTCGCCTTCGGCGTGCTGATCCTGTTCCTGACCGTGAGACCGACGGGTCTGCTCGGCGAACGCGTGACGGAGCGGGTGTGAACGAGACCAAAGCCCCCGAAGCCCCTCGCAAGCTCGGCGCCAAGCGCCCGCAGACCAGGCTGTCCAAGCTGTTCGACAACCGCTGGGTCGGCCTGGCGGGCCTGCTGATCGCGCTGCTCGCGCCGTTCGTCAACGCCAGCAACTACGCGCTGTCCATCATGACCAGCGCGGCGATCTTCGCGATGCTCGCCTCGGGCCTGAACATCGTCGTCGGCTACACCGGCCTGCTCGACCTGGGATACGCGGCCTTCTTCGCCGTCGGCGCCTACACCAGCGGCGTCCTGTCGACCCGCTTCGACCTGCCGCTGCTGGTCACCGTGCCCGCCGTCATCGTGGTCACGGTCATCGCCGGGATCATCATCGGCGCGCCGACGCTGCGGCTGCGCAGCGACTACCTGGCCATCGTCACGCTGGGCTTCGGCGAGATCATCCGCATCACCGCCAACAACCTGCCCGTCACGGGCGGCCCCTCGGGCATCTACGGCATCCCGAGCCTGACCGACAGCCCGGTGACCTTCTACTACGTCACCGTGGTGATCGTCGCGATCGCCGTGATCGGCGCCTCGCGCCTGGGCAGGTCGCGACTGGGCAGGGCGATGCGCTTCGTGCGCGAGGACGAGGACGCCGCCGAGGCGACAGGCGTGCACACCTACCGGGTCAAGCTGGCCGCCTACATCGCGGGCGCGGTCTGGGGCGGCCTGGCGGGCGTGCTGTTCGCCGGCCACCTGTCGGCGATCTCGCCCAACAGCTTCACCTTCCTGCAGTCGGCGCTCGTCCTGATGGCCGTGGTGCTCGGCGGCATGGGCTCGGTGCCCGGCGTCGTCCTCGGCGCGATCGTCATCAGCCTGCTGCCCGAGCTGCTGCGCGGCGTGGCCGACTACCGGTACTTCGTCTTCGGCGTGCTGCTGATCATCGTGATGCTCGTCAGGCCGCAGGGCCTGTGGCCCGCCCGCTCGAAGGAGGCCCTCAAGTGACACTCCTCCAGGTGAGCGAGCTGCGCCTGACCTTCGGCGGCCTGGTGGCCATCGACGGGCTCAGCTTCTCGGTGAACGAGGCCGAGATCGTCTCGGTCATCGGCCCGAACGGCGCGGGCAAGACCTCCGCCTTCAACTGCGTGACCGGCTTCTACCGGCCCACGGCCGGCGCGATCACGTTCGACGGTCAGTCGCTGCTCGGCAAGCGGCCCTCGGCCGTGGCGGGGGCCGGCATCAGCCGTACCTTCCAGAACCTGCGGCTGTTCGGCGAGCTGTCGGTGCTCGACAACGTCCGCGCGGGCAGCCACCTGTGGCTGAAGCAGAGCGTCTTCGACGCGCTTCTGCACACCCCGCGCTACCGTCGCACCGAGCGCGAGTGCACCGACGAGGCCAACCACTGGCTCGACTTCGTCGGCCTGCGCGGCGACCGCTACTCGGAGGCCCGCAACCTGCCGTACGGCGAGCAGCGCCGCGTGGAGATCGCCCGCGCGCTGGCCCGCAAGCCGCGCCTGCTGCTGCTCGACGAGCCCGCCGCGGGACTCAACCACGCCGAGAAGGCCGAGATGCTCGACCTGATCAGGCGCATCCGCGACCTCGGCATCGCGATCGTGCTGATCGAGCACGACATGGGGCTGGTCATGCAGGTCTCCGAACGCATCGTGGTACTCAACTTCGGCAAGGAGATCGCCGACGGCCGCCCCGAAGAGGTGCGCCGCGACCCCGCCGTCATCGAGGCCTACCTGGGGAGCGACGCCCATGCTTGAGATCAGCGACCTCGACGTCCACTACGACGGCGTGCACGCGCTGCGCGGCCTGTCGCTGACCCTCGGCGCCGGCGAGATCGTCGCCCTGCTCGGCAACAACGGCGCGGGCAAGACGACGACGCTGTCGGCGATCTCGGGCCTGGTACGGCCCAGCGGCGGCAAGGTCGTCTTCGAGGACAAGGACATCACCGGCCTGGCCGCGCACAAGATCACCAGCCGCGGGCTCGTCCACTGCCCCGAGGGCCGCAGGATCTTCAGCACGCTGAGCGTGCACGACAACCTGCTGCTCGGCGGCTACCTCGTGCGCGACCAGGCCGAGGTCAGGAAGCGCATCGACCGCGTGTACGACCTGCTGCCCCGCCTGGCCGAGCGCCGCGCCCAGCAGGGCGGCACGCTGTCCGGCGGCGAGCAGCAGATGCTCGCCATCGGCCGCGCGCTGGTGACGGGCCCTCGCCTGCTGCTGCTCGACGAGCCGTCGATGGGCCTGGCGCCACTGGTCGTCGCCCAGGTGATGGAACTGATCGCCGACATCAACGCGTCGGGCACCGCCGTGCTGCTGGTGGAGCAGAACGCCTCCGCCGCGCTGAAGATCGCCCACCGGGGTTACGTGCTGGAGAGCGGCCAGGGGACCCTGTCGGGCACCGCCGACTCGCTGCGCTCCGACCCCCGCGTGGTCGAGGCCTACCTGGGAGGGGCATGATCCAGACGATCGACTACCACACCGGCGGCGAGCCGTTCAGGATCGTCGTCGGCGGGATCGGGGAGATCAAGGGATCGACCGTCCTTGAACGTCGCGCCGCCGCCTTCCAGAGCGAGGAGATCGACAGGGTGCGGCGGCTGCTGTGCCACGAGCCTCGCGGGCACGCCGACATGTACGGCTGCTTCCTGGTGCCGCCCGACTCGCCTGGCGCCGACCTGGGCGTGCTGTTCTGGCACAAGGACGGCTACTCCACCGCCTGCGGGCACGGGACGATCGCCCTGGGCGTGCACGCCGTCCAGGAGGGGCTGGTCGAGGCCGACCCCGACGGCACCACGGACGTCGTCATCGACGTGCCCTCCGGCAGGGTGACGGCCAGGGTGGCCATGAAGGGCGGCGAGATCACCTCGGTCACCTTCAGGAACGTCCCGTCCTACGTGATCGCGCGCGGGGTCCAGGTGGAAGGCGCCGACGTCGACGTGTCGTACGGCGGAGCCATCTACGCCTCGCTGCCCGCCTCCTCGCTGGGCCTCTCGGTGGCGCCCGAGCACCTGACGGAGCTGATCGCCCACGGGCGGCGGATCAAGGCCGCGCTCGCGGACCACCCAGCGGCGAGACACCCGTCGGACGAGCGGCTGTCGGGCATCTACGGCGTGATCTTCTACGACGATCTCGGGCCCGCCCACCAGCGCAACGTCACCGTCTTCGCCGACGGAGAGGTGGACAGGTCGCCGTGCGGCTCGGGCACCGCGGCCAGGCTGGCGCTGCTGGCCGAGGAACTGCCCGCAGGGTTCACGCTCACGCACGACAGCATCGTGGGCTCGTCGTTCCGCGCCTGGGTCGCCGAATCCACTCAGGAAGGCGTGATTCCGGAGATCGAGGGCATCGCCTACCGTACCGGGCGGCACAGCTTCGAACTCGATCCGCGCGACCCGATCGGAACGGGGTTCACGCTGCGATGAGCCGCCTGGCGATCATGTCGGTCGGGACCGGGTCCGCGCCTCCGGTCCCGATCGGCCCCGGTACGGGCGGAGCCGACCGGTGAGCGGCCTGCCGTACATCGAGGAGCTGGAGCGGCTGGTGCCGATGACGCGCGCCGTCGCCGTTCTGGAGGAGGCGCTGGTAGCGGGGTTCGACCCCGAGACCGCGCCCGCCCGCGCGGCTGTCCCCGCGGGCGGCGGAGAGTTCCTGCTCATGCCCGCCGCGGCCGGGCGGTACGCGGGCGTCAAGGTGGTGACCGTCGCGCCGGGCAACCCGGGGCGCGGGCTGCCCCGTATCCAGGGCACCTACCTGCTGTTCGACGGCGACACCATGGCGCCGCTCGCGGCCATGGACGGCCTTGCCCTCACCGCCCTGCGCACGCCCGCCGTCTCCGCCCTCGCGGTCAAGCACCTCGCCCCGCCAGAGGCTTCCAGCCTGCTGGTGTACGGGACGGGGCCGCAGGCGTGGGGCCACGTGCTGGCGCTGCGCGAGGTGCGCCCCGTGGAGAAGGTCACGGTCGTCGGCCGCGACCACGACAGGGCCGCCGCTCTCGCCCTCCGCTGCGCCGAACTCGGGCTCGCCGCCTCGGCCGCCGTGGGTGCGCCGCCGCCGGGCGCGCTGGTCCCGATCGAGGAGGCCGACCTGATCGCCTGCTGTACGACCTCCAGGAAGCCCCTGTTCCCCGGTAAGCTCACCGGCAACAACGTCACCGTGGCCGCCGTGGGTTCACACGAGCCCGACGCCAGAGAGATCGACGACGATCTCGTCGCCCGCGCCACCCTGGTCGTCGAGGCGAGGACGGCGGCGTTGTCCGAGGCTGGAGATGTGGTCCTTCCCTTGCGCGGCGGTACGATCACCAGTGGTCATCTCGCCGGCAACCTGGCCGACCTGGTCACCGGTCGCGTCACCGTGGGCGAGGGTCCGCGGGTCTTCAAGAGCGTCGGCATGGCGTGGGAGGACCTGGTGGTCGCGGCGGCCGCGTACGAGGCGTGGGCCCAGTGAACGGACGAAAGTAGGGAAGCCGGGATGGCTGCGGAGGAGAGGCTCGACCTTCCGGTGGTGGGCGAGCGGCAGAGCCTGCGCGAACAGGTCGCGCACGCGCTGCGCGCCGCGCTCGTCACCGGTGAGATGCGTCCGGGCGTGGTCTACTCCGCGCCCGTGCTCGCCGCCCAGTTCGGGGTCTCGGCCACGCCGGTCCGCGAGGCCATGCTCGACCTGGCCAAGGAGGGCCTGGTCGAGGCGGTGCGCAACAAGGGCTTCAGGGTGACCGAGCTGTCCGACCGCGACCTCGACGAGCTGACCGAGATCCGCCAGCTGATCGAGGTGCCCACGATCGCACGACTGGCCGACGCCTCCAGGGCCGAGGAGTTCGAGCGGCTCAGGCCCGTCGCCCAGCGGATCGTCGACGCCGCGGAGCGCGCGGACCTGCTCGCCTACATCGACGCCGACCTGCGCTTCCACGTCGAGCTGCTGGCGTTGTCGGGCAACGCGCACCTGGTGGAGGTGGTGCGCGACCTGCGCAACAGAGCCAGACTGTACGGCCTGTCACGGCTGTCGGAGCGCGGCATGCTGCCCGACTCCGCGCGCGAGCACCTGGCCCTGCTCGACGCGCTCAAGGCGGGCGACAGGGAGGCCGCCGAGCGCATCATGGGCGAGCACATCCACCACGTCCGCGACATCTGGGCGGAATAGCCCGGCAGGACCGCTCAGTGGGCGCGGCGGCGCGGTGGGTCACCGCGCCGCGCCGCCGTCAGGCCTTGCCGCCGGCCCGGGTGGCGCCCAGGCTGGCGGCGACGATGCAGATGATGGCCGCCCACTGCTGCACGTGCAGGATCTCGCCCAGCAGCACGACCCCGATGATCGCCGCCACGGCGGGCTCCAGGCTCATCAGGATGCCAAAGACGTGCGTGGGCATCCGCCGCAGCGCCTGCAGCTCGAGCGAGTAGGGGATCACCGACGACAGCAGGCCCACGCCGAGCCCGATGAGGATCAGCGAGGGCTGCAGGAGGTCGGCCCCGCCCGTCGTCACGCCCACGGGCGCGACGACCACGGCCGAGACGATCATCGCGAACGACAGCCCGGTGGTGCCGGGGAAGCGGCTGCCCGCGGCGGCCGACAGCAGGATGTAGGCCGCCCAGCAGGCCCCCGCCACCAGCGCGAAGCCGATGCCGAGCCAGCTGACCGAGGCCGACTCGTTCCACGGCGCGATGAGCGCGATGCCCGCCGCCGCCAGCACCGCCCACAGCAGGTCGAGGCGGCGGCGCGAGGCCGCGATCGCCACTCCGAGCGGCCCGAGGAACTCGATCGCGACCGCGATGCCGATCGGCAGCCTGGCCAGCGCCTCGTAGAACGACAGGTTCATCACCGCGAGCGTGACGCCGAAGCCGAGGCCCACCGCCCAGTCGCGCCATGACAGCCCCTTGAGCCTGGGCCGCGAGACCGCGCCCAGGATCAGCGCGCCCGTCACGATGCGCAGGAACACCACCGCCGACGGCGGCAACGCCGCGAACAGCTCCTTGGCGAAGCCCGCGCCCAGTTGCACCGAGACGATCCCCAGCATGACCAGCCCTGAGGGCGGCATCGAGTCGGCGGCCGTGCGCAGCAGGCCGCCGGTGCGCGGCAGGGCCGACTTGAGACGGCCGGCGGGCCCGTCGAGGGCGAAGGCGGTCAACAGGACTCCTCGGGGAGAAGGCGAACAGCAGGCCACGAGCCTACTCGGCGGCTACGACAACTCCTGGAGGCGGGAGGCCTACTCCCAGCGGAACGTCCTCGACGCCAGCCCCAGCGTGAGCGCCGCCCACACCACCAGCACCGCCACCGCGCCCAACGGCAGCGCCGCGCCGTCGGTCAGCACCGACCGCAGGCCGCCGGTCAGCGCCGAGATGGGCAGCAGCCCCAGCACGGGCTCCACCGCGTCGGGGAAGGCGCTCAGCGGGAACACCACGCCGCCGCAGCCAAGCAGCACGAGGTAGACCAGGTTGGCCCCGGCCAGCGTCGCCTCGGCACGCAGCAGGCCGGCCATCAGCAGCCCCAGCCCGCTGAAGGCGGCCGTGCCGAGCAGCACCAGCAGCACGCCCGCGGCGAGCGAGCCGTGCGGCCGCCAGCCGAGCAGCAGCGCCACCACCACGATGACCACGGCCTGCAGCAGCTCCACCGCGACGACGGCCGCGGTCTTGGCCAGCAGCAACCCCGCCCGCGACAGCGGGGTGGCGCCGAGCCGCTTCAGCACGCCGTAGCGGCGCTCGAAGCCCGTCGCGATCGCCTGCCCGGTGAAGGCCGTCGACATGACCGCGAGCGCGAGCACGCCGGGAGCCAGGAAGCCGACGCGCGAGCCCCCGCCGATGTCGACCAGCGGCGCCAGCGAGAAGCCGACCAGCAGCAGCACCGGAATGATCAGTGTGAGCAGCAGCTGCTCGCCGTTGCGCAGGATCGCCCTGGCCTCGGCGCCCGCCTGCGCGAGCACCATCCTGTGGAAGGCCGCGGCCCCCGGTGCGGGGGTGAAGTCGAGGGCGGTCATCGCAGCTCCCTGCCTGTCAGCTCGAGGAAGACGTCCTCCAGCGTCCTGCGCTCGATGGACAGGTCGTCGGCCATGACGCCCTCGGCCGCGCACCACGATGTCACCGTGGCCAGCAGCTCGGGCCCGACGTGCCCCTCGATGATGTAGTGGCCGGACGGCGACTCCTTGGCCGCCGAACCCGCCGGCAGCGCGCTCAGCAGCTCCTCGAGCGTCAGCCCCGGTCTGGCGCGGAAGCGCAGCTGCCGCTCGGCGCCGGTGAGCGAGGCGGGCGTCCCCTCCGCCACGACCCTGCCCCTGTCGATGATCACCACCCGGTCGGCCAGCCGCTCGGCCTCGTCCATGTAGTGGGTGGTCAGCACGACCGCCACCCCCGCCGCCCGAAGGTCCGCGACCAGCTCCCAGCAGGCCCGCCTGGCCTGGGGGTCGAGGCCCGCGGTCGGCTCGTCGAGGAAGACCAGCTCGGGCCTGCCGATCACGGCCCCGGCCAGCGAGAGCCGCTGCTGCTGGCCTCCCGACATCCTCCTGTACGGCGTGCGCGCGTGCTCGGCCAGGCCCAGCCGTACCAGGAGGGCCTGGGGGTCGAGCGGACAGGCGTGGAAGCGGGACATCAGCCTCAGCCACTCGCCGCACCGCATCGCCGGCGGCACGCCCCCCGCCTGCGGCATCACGCCCACCCTGGCCCGCAGTGAGGGGTCGGACGGCGCGCGGCCCAGCACCCGCACGGTGCCGCCGTCGGCGTCGCGGAAACCCTCGCAGATCTCGATGGTGGAGGTCTTGCCCGCGCCGTTGGGTCCCAGGATCGCGGTGACCGCGCCGCGCTCGGCGGCAAGGGTCAGCCCGTCGACGGCGGTGGTGCCGCCGTAGCGTTTGACCAGATCGATGACCTCGACGGCAGGGGAGCTCATGGCCACGAGTGTAGGGACCCCTACGCGCGGTCAGCGCGGCAGGCGGCGCCGACGACACTCACAGGCGACAAATAACTAAAAAGCCAGCCAACTGAAGGGCTGTGACCTTCGTCACGTGGTTGGGTGTGAACCGACAGGAGGTAGTGCAATGTCGGTTCGCAGTGGTTACGAGCCGGGCGTCCCGTGCTGGGTCGACCTTTCGACGCCCGACGTCCAGGCGGCGGTCCGCTTCTACGGTGAGATCCTCGGCTGGACGGCCGAGATGGTCGACGACCCGGCGGCGGGAGGCTATGGGCAGTTCGTCTACAACGGCAAGAAGGTCGCCGGCGTCGGCCCGATCATGGGGGAGGGGATGCCTCCCGTCTGGAACGTCTACGTCGCGACGGACGACGCCGCCACCGTGGCCGACCGCGCCAAGAACGCGGGCGGCACCGTCGTCGTCGAGCCCATGCAGGTCTTCGACGAGGGCACGATGGCCGTCTTCCAGGCCTCGGACGGCTCCTTCGTCTCGGTCTGGCAGGCCGGCAACCACACCGGCGCCGAGCTGGTCAACGAGCCGGGCGCGTTCTGCTGGAACGAGCTGGTCACCAAGGACCCTCAGACAGCCACGAGCTTCTACGGCACCGTCTTCCCCTGGACCCCCAGGGCCCAGCAGATGGACGGCATGACCTACACCGAGTGGCTGGCCGGCGACAAGAGCATCGCGGGCATGATCGAGATGTCGCCCAACTACCCGGAGGGCACCCCCTCCCACTGGACGACCTACTTCGCCGTGTCCGACCTCGACGCCACCATCGCCAAGGCCAGGTCGCTGGGCGCCACGGTGCTCGTCGACTCCATGGACGCCCCTCCCGGCCGGTTCGGGATGATCATGGACCCGCAGGGCGCCGTGCTCTCGCTCATCCAGCTCAACGAGAACGCGTGAAATTTAGACAAAAATCTGGGAATTCGGCGGACCGGATACTGGTTTGATCCCTCGGCCCTCGTGGGCCACGGCCTACGAGGGAGAGGGGTTCACGCATGTCCGTGGCAGAAGCCACACCTGTCGTCGCCAGGGGGAACCGCCGCGGACTCTTGCTGCTGATCCTGGGAGCGCTGTCGGCGATCGGCCCGCTCTCGATCGACATGTACCTGCCCGCGCTGCCCGCCATCACCTCCGAGATGTCCTCGGCGCCCGCGCAGGTCCAGCTCACGCTGACCGCCTGTCTCATCGGCGTCAGCCTCGGCCAGGTCCTCGCCGGCCCGCTGAGCGACGTCAGAGGGCGCAGGATCCCCCTCATCGCCGGCGTCGCCGGCTACATGCTGGCGTCGCTGCTGTGCGCCTTCGCGCCCTCCGTGGCCGCGCTCGTCGTGCTGCGCCTGGTGCAGGGCGTCATGGGCGGCGCCGCGCTGGTCATCGTCCGCGCGGTGGTCCGCGACCTCTACGAAGGCGCCGCCATCGCCCGCATCTTCGCCACCCTCATGCTGGTCAGCGGCCTCGCGCCGATCCTCGCGCCCATCGCGGGCGCCCAGCTGCTGTCCTTCACCTCCTGGCGCGGCATCTTCGTCGCGCTCAGCCTGGCAGGCGTGGTGCTGCTGCTGGCCGTCCTTCCCGGGGTCAGGGAGACGCTCCCGGCGGACAAGCGGGAGGGCGGCGGCCTCAGGAACACCGCCGCCACCTTCTGGCGGCTGCTCGGCGACCGCTCGTTCATGGCCTGCTCGCTGGCCGCGGGGCTGGCCTTCGCCGGCATGTTCGCCTACATCTCCGGCTCCCCCTTCGTGCTGCAGGAGGTCTACGGCGCCTCGCCGCAGCAGTTCTCGCTCGTCTTCGCGCTCAACGCCCTCGGCCTGACGGTCATGGCCCAGGTCGGCGGCAGGCTCTCGGGCCGCGTCTCGCCCGCCCGCCTGGTGCTGGGCGGCCTGTTCCTCAGCCTCGCGGGCGGCGTGCTGCTGGTCGTCGCCGCGACCATGGACCTCGGCCTGACCGGCGTGGTGGCCGCGCTGTTCGTCATCATGTGCGGCGCGGGACTGGTCCTGCCGGGCACCGGCGCTCTGGCGCTGGCGGGCCAGCCGCAGCAGGTGGCGGGAAGCGCCTCCGCGCTGCTCGGCGTCCTGCAGTTCGCGTTCGGCGCCGTCGCCGCGCCGCTCGTGGGCCTGGCCGGATCCGGCACGGCGGTGCCGATGGCCGTCGTCATGCTGGCGCTCATCGTCGCGTCCTTCCTGGTGTTCGCGATTCTGGGACGAGGACGTGTCTTCGCTTAGGTAAGCCTTGCCTGCGTGAGAAATTGCATTCTCATTCGTTTGAGATGAGGGAAGGAATTACGGCACACTGATGTTGTGAAAAACGTGCACCCTTCGATTGAGCCAGGACACGAGCGCAGCACCCGCGCCCGTGTGGCGAGGCTTATCCTGGAGCACGGTCCCGTCGCGGCCGCGGCGCTCGGAGAGCGGCTCGGGCTCACCCCCGCAGCCGTCCGCCGCCACCTTGACGCGCTGCTCGCCGACGGGATGATCGAGCCCCGCACGACACGGCCGCGCGGACAGCGCGGACGCGGGCGACCGGCCAAGCTGTTCGCCATCACCGATGCGGGGCGCAGTGCTTTCGAGCACGCCTATGACGATCTCGCGGGGAGCGCGCTACGCTTCCTGGCCGAGCGCATGGGTGAGGAAGCGGTGACCGAGTTCGCCCGCTCGCAGGTCAAGGGCCTGCTACAGCGGCTTGAGCCGGTCATGCGGACAGTGCCGGTAGACCAGCGCGTCGAGGTGCTGGCCCAGGCGCTGTCGGCGGACGGTTACGCCGCCTCGGCCACCAAGGCCAAGTCGGGCGGCGACCAGCTCTGCCAGCATCACTGCCCGGTGGCGCACGCGGCAGCGGAGTTCCCGCAGCTGTGTGAGGCCGAGACAGAGGCGTTCGCGCAGCTGCTCGGCACCCCCGTGCAACGCCTGGCCACCATCGCACACGGTGACGGGGTCTGCACCACACACGTCAGTCCCGTTCGCATAAGAGAGAGCAAGGAGACCGGAAGGTGACTGTCACCGACCGCCCGGAGCTGGAAGGCCTCGGGAATTACAAGTTCGGCTGGTCCGACTCTGACGCCGCGGGCGCCGTGGCCAAGCGCGGCCTGTCCGAAGAGGTCGTCCGCAACATCTCCGCGCTCAAGAACGAGCCGGAGTGGATGCTCGACCTTCGCCTGAAGGGCCTCCGGCTGTTCGGGAAGAAGCCGCTGCCCACCTGGGGCTCCGACCTCACCGGCATCGACTTCGACAACATCAAGTACTTCGTGCGCTCCACCGAGAAGCAGGCCGCTTCCTGGGACGAGCTGCCCGCCGACATCAAGAACACCTACGACAAGCTCGGCATCCCCGAGGCGGAGAAGCAGCGCCTCATCGCCGGTGTCGCCGCCCAGTACGAGTCCGAGGTCGTCTACCACAAGATCCGTGAGGACCTCGAGGAGAAGGGCGTCATCTTCGTCGACACCGACACGGGCCTGAAGGAGCACGAGGAGCTCTTCAAGGAGTACTTCGGCTCGGTCATCCCCGTGGGCGACAACAAGTTCGCCGCGCTCAACACCTCCGTGTGGTCGGGTGGCTCGTTCATCTACGTGCCGCCGAACGTCGAGGTCGAGATCCCGCTGCAGGCCTACTTCCGGATCAACACCGAGAACATGGGCCAGTTCGAGCGGACCCTGATCATCGTGGACGAGAACAGCTACGTCCACTACGTCGAGGGCTGCACCGCGCCGATCTACTCCAGCGACTCGCTGCACTCCGCGGTCGTCGAGATCATCGTGAAGAAGAACGCCCGCTGCCGTTACACGACCATCCAGAACTGGTCGAACAACGTCTACAACCTGGTCACCAAGCGCGCCGTGGCGTACGAGGGCGCGACCATGGAGTGGATCGACGGCAACATCGGCTCCAAGGTCACGATGAAGTACCCGGCCGTCTACCTGATGGGCGAGCACGCCAAGGGTGAGACGCTGAGCGTCGCCTTCGCCGGCGAGGGCCAGCATCAGGACGCGGGCTCCAAGATGGTCCACCTGGCGCCCAACACCTCCTCGACCGTGATCTCCAAGTCGGTGGCGCGCGGCGGCGGCCGCACCTCCTACCGCGGGCTCGTCCAGATCGAGGAGGGCGCCCACGGCTCCGCCTCGACCGTCAAGTGCGACGCGCTCCTCGTCGACCAGATCAGCCGCTCCGACACCTACCCCTACGTCGACGTCCGCGAGGACGACGTCTCGATGGGTCACGAGGCCACGGTCTCCAAGGTCAGCGAGGACCAGCTGTTCTACCTCATGAGCCGCGGGCTCGACGAGGACGAGGCGATGGCGATGATCGTGCGCGGCTTCGTCGAGCCGATCGCGCGCGAGCTCCCCATGGAGTACGCCCTCGAGCTGAACCGCCTGATCGAGCTGCAGATGGAAGGAGCCGTCGGCTGATGGGCCTGAACGAGAAGCCCCTGTCGACCCTGCACGAGAAGTCGTCCTACGACCTGGCCGACTTCGCGGTGCCGACCGGGCGCGAGGAGCAGTGGCGCTTCACGCCCCTCTCGCGCCTGAAGGGCCTGCACAACGGCACCGCGGAGGTGACCGGGCAGGTCGTCACCCAGGCGTTCACGCCAGCGGGCGTGACCGCCGAGTGGGTCGGCCGCGACGACGCGAGGGTCGGCAAGGCCTACGCCCCCGTCGACAGGGTGAGCGCGCAGGCCTACAGCTCCTTCGAGAAGGCTCTGGTCGTCACCGTGCCGAAGGAGGCCGTCCCGGCCGAGCCGATCCAGATCGAGGTGCGCGGCGGCGGCGTCGAAGGCGCCGCCTACGGCCACATCGTGGTCAGGGTCGAGCCGATGGCCGAGGCCGTCGTCGTCATCGACCATCAGGGCAGCGCGGTCTACGCCGACAACGTCGAGTTCGTCGTGGGCGACGGCGCCACCCTCAAGGTCATCAGCCTGCAGGACTGGGCCGACGACGCCGTCCACGTCTCCCACCACCACGCCCAGCTCGCCAAGGACGCCACCTTCCGCGGCTTCGTGGTCACCCTGGGCGGCGACCTCGTACGGCTGTCGCCCAGCGTCGCCTACACAGGGCCGGGCGGCGACGCCGACCTGTCCGGCATCTACTTCGTCGACACCGGTCAGCACCTGGAGCACCGCCTGCTGGTCGACCACTCGCAGCCCAACTGCAAGAGCAACGTCGACTACCGCGGCGCGCTGCAGGGCGAGGACGCGCACGCCGTCTGGATCGGCGACGTGATCATCAGGGTCGAGGCCGAGGGCACCGACACCTACGAGCTCAACCGCAACCTGATCCTGACCGACGGCGCCCGCGCCGACTCGGTGCCCAACCTCGAGATCCTCACCGGCGAGGTCGCGGGCGCGGGTCACGCCTCCGCCTCCGGCCGCCTGGACGACGAGCACATCTTCTACCTCCAGGCTCGCGGCATCCCCTACGACCAGGCCCGCAGGCTGGTCATCAGGGGCTTCCTGGGCCAGCTGGTGGAGAAGATCGCCCTTCCCGAGCTGCGCGAGCGCGTACTGGCCAAGGTCGAGGCGGAGCTCGAGAAGTGACATTCAAGAAGGTCTGCAGGATCAGCGACATCCCTGACGGAGGTGTCGTCGGCGTCGAGGTGGACGACACCCCCGTGGCGCTGGTCCGCAAGGGCGAGGAGGTCTTCGCCCTGCACGACGTGTGTTCGCACGCCGAGGTGAAGCTCAGCGAGGGTGAGGTCTACGACGGGACCCTCGAGTGCTGGCTGCACGGCTCGTGCTTCGATGTGCGCTCGGGCAAGCCCACAGGCCCGCCCGCCACCAAGCCCGTGAACGTTTACCGAGTGAAGATCGACGGCGACGACGTCCTCGTCTCGCTCTCGAAGGAGTCATAACAGTGTCCACCCTTGAGATTCGTGATCTGCAGGTCTCCGTCGCCGACAAGGAGATCCTGCGCGGGGTCAACCTGACCGTGAAGGCGGGCGAGACCCACGCCATCATGGGTCCGAACGGCTCGGGCAAGTCCACCCTCGCCTACGCGATCGCCGGTCACCCCAAGTACACGATCACCGGCGGTCAGGTCCTGCTCGACGGCGTCGACCTGCTGGAGCTGTCGGTCGACGAGCGCGCCCGCGCCGGCCTGTTCCTCGCCATGCAGTACCCGGTCGAGGTGCCAGGCGTCAGCGTGTCCAACTTCCTCCGTTCGGCCGTCACCGCCGTGCGCGGCGAGGCGCCGAAGCTGCGTGAGTTCAGCAAGGACCTGAAGTCCGGCATGGACTCCCTGGCCATCGACCCCGCCTTCGCCACCCGCAACGTCAACGAGGGCTTCTCCGGCGGTGAGAAGAAGCGCCACGAGATCCTCCAGCTGGAGCTGCTCAAGCCGAAGATCGCCGTCCTCGACGAGACCGACTCCGGCCTCGACGTCGACGCCCTGCGCGTGGTGTCCGAGGGCATCAACCGCTTCCGCGCCTCCGGCGAGACCGGCGTGCTGCTCATCACCCACTACACCCGCATCCTGCGCTACGTGAAGCCTGACTTCGTGCACGTCTTCGCCGCCGGCAAGATCGTCGAGGAGGGTGGGCCCGAGCTCGCCGAGAAGCTCGAAGCCGAGGGCTACGAGCAGTACACGAAGGTGTCGGCGTAATGAACCCGGAGCGAACCCGACGCAGTGAGCGGAGTGGAGCCGCGAGGAACGAGCGGGTCCGCGAAGCGAATGAGGAGTGGTGAGCGACCAATGAACGGAGTGTTCGACGTGGAGAGGGTCAGGAAGGATTTCCCTGTCCTCTCCCGCGAGCTGTCCGGCGGGCGCCCGCTCGTCTACCTCGACTCGGGCAACTCCTCGCAGAAGCCGACGCAGGTCATCGAGACCATGCGCGACCACTTCGCGATGCACTACAGCAACGTGGGGCGGGCCCACCACGCGCTCGGCACCGAGTCGACCGAGGCGTACGAGGCGGCGCGCGACAAGGTCGCCGCATTCGTGAAGGCGCCCAGCCGTGACGAGATCGTGTTCACCAAGAACGCCTCCGAGGCGCTCAACCTGGTGGCCTACTCCTTCGGCAACCGCACCAACACCGACCCCCGCTTCGCCCTCGGCCCCGGTGACGAGATCGTCATCTCCGAGATGGAGCACCACTCCAACATCGTGCCTTGGCAGATGCTGGTGCAGCGCACGGGCGCGACGCTCAAGTGGTTCGGCGTGACCGACGACGGCAGGATCGACCTGGCCGACGGCGTCATCACCGAGCGCACGAAGATCGTTTCCGTCGCCCACCAGTCGAACGTGCTCGGCACCGTCAACCCGGTCGCCGAGATCGCGCGCCGCGCCCACGAGGTGGGCGCGCTGGTGATGCTCGACTCCTCCCAGTCGGTGCCGCACCACCCGGTCGACGTGGCCGGGCTCGACGTCGACTTCGTGGCCTTCACCGGCCACAAGATGCTCGGTCCTTCCGGCATCGGCGTCCTGTGGGGGCGCGCGGAGCTGCTCGAGGCCATGCCGCCGTTCCTCGGCGGGGGCGAGATGATCGAGGCGGTCTGGATGGACCACTCGACCTACGCGCCCATCCCGCACAAGTTCGAGGCGGGCACGCCGCCGATCGTCGAGGCCATCGGGCTCGGCGCGGCGGTCGACTACCTCGAAGGCGTCGGCATGGCGGCCATCGAGGCGCACGAGCGCGAGCTGACGGCCTACGCGCTGGAGGCGCTCGCCGAGGTGCCCACACTGCGGGTCATCGGCCCTACCTCGACCGATGGCAGGGGCGCGACGGTGTCCTTCACGCTGGAGGGCATACACCCGCACGATGTTGGGCAGATCCTCGATGACCGGTTCGGTGTCGCCGTACGGGTCGGACACCACTGCGCGCGGCCGCTCCATCTGAGGTTCGGAATACCCGCGACCACGCGGGCGTCGTTCTACCTGTACAACACCACGAGCGAGATAGACGCCCTGGTCAGGGGTCTCCACCACGTGCAGAAGGTGTTCGCCTGAGATGATCGCCGAGTCGATGTACCAGGAGCTGATCCTGGAGCACTACAAGCACCCGCAGGGGCGGGGGCTGCGTGAGCCGTACGACGCCGAGGTCCACCACGTGAACCCGACGTGCGGCGACGAGATCACGCTCAGGGTCAGGGTCGGCGACGGCGGCAAGATCGAGGACGTCTCCTACGACGGGCAGGGCTGCTCCATCAGCCAGGCCGCGGCCTCCGTGCTGCACGAGCTGGCCACCGGCTCGACGGTCGAGGCCTCGCTCTCGGTCGTGGACGAGTTCACCAGGCTGATGCAGGGCAGGGGCCAGGTGGAGGCCGACGAGGACGTCCTCGGCGACGCGGTCGCCTTCGCGGGCGTGGCCAAGTTCCCCGCGCGCGTCAAGTGCGCGCTGCTGTCCTGGATGGCCTACAAGGACGCTGTTGTGAGGAGCGCATAGATGAGCAAGCCCGTGGAGACGCCTACGACGGCGTTCGACGGTGAGGCGACCGTCGAGGAGGTCATGGAGGCGCTCAGGGACGTCGTCGACCCCGAACTCGGGATCAACGTCGTCGACCTGGGGCTCGTCTACGGCCTCAACCTCGACCCCGTCGACGGTGGCCAGCCCGTGGCCACCATCGACATGACGCTGACCAGCGCGGCCTGCCCGCTGACCGACGTCATCGAGGACCAGGCCCACTCGGCTCTCGAGGGCATGGTCTCCGATGTGAAGATCAACTGGGTGTGGCTGCCGCCGTGGGGCCCCGACAAGATCACCGATGACGGACGTGACCAGCTGCGTATGCTAGGATTCAACGTCTGAACTTTTCGCTGCACGGCTGGCGATTTGCAGCGCCAGCCGTTTCAGCATGCCAGGGTTCCGGAAGGTCCGGGCCCCGCGCGGGAATATCCCCATTCTCCCGCGTGTTGGCAACACGTGCACCTGACGCACCATTGTGCGTGAACGCCGCCTGCGGCCGGCTCATTGGGTGCGCGTAGACGGGCCGAAGCTAGTGGCCCAGTCCCCACCCCGAGGGCGTAAGAGACGCCCTGTACACGGCTCGTCCTTTCGCAGAAGTGACGCGCCCACTCTGACTGAAAGGCACGACTTCGTGACCATGCTCGACGCTGCCATGCCCGAAACCTCCATCGAGGAGCAGGGCGTTCCGGAGTTCGAGCTGCTTGGCCTGCCCAAGCCGCTCATCACCGGTCTGTCAAGGCAGGGCATCGACAGCCCGTTCCCCATCCAGACCGCCACGATCCCCGACGTGCTGGCCGGCCATGACGTTCTCGGCCGGGGCCAGACGGGCTCCGGCAAGACCCTCGCCTTCGGCCTGCCCACGATGGCGCGCATCGCGGGCGTCAAGCCCACCCCCAAGCGCCCCCGCGCGATGATCCTCGTCCCCACCCGCGAGCTCGCGCTGCAGGTGCACGACGCCCTCGAGCCCCTCGGCCGCGGCCTCGGCCTGCGCATGAAGGTCGTCGTCGGCGGCATGTCCATGGGCAAGCAGGTCGAGGCCCTGCGCAGGGGCGTCGACGTCATCATCGCGACGCCTGGCCGCCTGGGCGACCTGATGCGCCAGGGCGAGTGCTCGCTCGACTCCATCGAGGTCAGCGTCCTCGACGAGGCCGACCACATGTGCGACCTCGGCTTCTTCCCCGTCGTGTCGGAGCTGCTCGCGCAGACGCCCGCCGACGGCCAGCGGCTGCTGTTCTCGGCCACGCTCGACGGCGACGTCGACAAGCTGGTGCGGCGCTTCCTCAAGGACCCGATCACGCACTCCATCGCTCCCGCGACCTCCCCGGTCGACACCATGGAGCACCACGTGATCCAGGTGACGCGCGACGACAAGTTCGACGTCACCGCCGAGATCGCCAACCGTGAGGGTCGCACGATCATCTTCGTCCGCACCCAGCACGGAGTCGACCGGCTGTGCAAGCAGCTGGCCCGCGTCGGCGTCAAGGCCGGCGGCCTGCACGGCGGCAAGCGCCAGAACCAGCGCACGCGCATCCTGGCGGAGTTCAAGGAGGGCCAGGTCGACGTCCTGGTCTGCACCGACGTCGCGGCCCGCGGCATCCACGTCGACGGCATCAGCCTGGTGCTCCACGTCGACCCGCCGCAGGACCACAAGAGCTACCTGCACAGGGGCGGCCGCACCGCGCGCGCCGGCGAGAAGGGCACCGTGGTGACCCTCGTCCTGCCGAACGAGCGCCGCTCCACCGACGCGCTGACCCGCCGCGCCGGCATCCACCCGTTCAGGCTGAAGGCCGTGCCGGGCAACGACCGCATCGCCGAGGTGACGGGCGCCCGCGCCCCCAGCGGCGAGTCCATCCCCGTGTGGGAGCCCGACGTTCGCAAGCCGCTGCGTCCGCGCCGCGAGGGCGCGGGTCACGGCGGTGAGCGCCGTGGCCGTCGTCGTGACTTCGGCGACGACCGTCGTCCCCGCCGTCACGACGGCGAGGACCGGCGTCCGCAGCGCGACGCCGACGGCGAGCGCGGCCCCCGAGGCGACTTCGGTGGCGAGCGCCGCCCGCACCGCTCCTTCGACGGCGACCGCCGTCCGCGCCAGAACGACGGCGGCTCGGCCGAGCCGCGCACGTTCGGCGAGGGCAGGCCGTCCTACCGAGACAGGGGTCAGGGCGGCCAGCGCTCGGACGAGCGCGGCGGCTTCAGGTCCGACGACCGTGCGCCCCGCTCGGGTGGCTTCGGCTCCGACGACCGCGCGCCCCGCTCCGGCGGCTACCGTGACGACCGGGCTCCCCGTCAGGGCGGCGGCTACCGCTCCGACGACCGCGGCCGTCCCTTCTCCAGCGACCGCGGCCCCTTCTCCAGCGACCGCGGCGCCCGCCCCGCGGCCGGCTACCGCTCCGACGACCGCGGCGACTCCAGGGGTCGCCCGTTCTCGGCCAACCGCGACGACAGGGGGCCGCGCGGCGGCTTCCGCTCCGACGACCGCGGCAACGGCGGCTACCGCTCCGACCGTGGCAACTCGGGCCGTCGCTTCGGCCGCTGACCCATCCTCGTCGCTGCCCGCCCTGCCCCGCCTTCCGGCGAGGTACGGCGGGCAGCGCCGTTTCCGGAGGTTCGGCTCGTGTTCACACCGGCGCGATAGTCTCGTCGAGGCCGCATACTGGCGCAATCGGAGATCTCGTGACTGAGCTGCTTTCCAACCCCGTCAAGCACTACGACTGGGGTTCCCGCACCGCCATCGCCACGCTGACGGGGCGTCCCTCGCCCTCGCCGGAGCCCGAGGCGGAGATGTGGCTCGGCGCCCACCCCTCGGGCCCCTCCCTGCTCGCCGGGCGAGGCGTCACCCTCGACCGGGCGATCGCCGCCGACCCCGAGGGCGAGCTGGGCGGCGAGACGGTGGCCAGGTTCGGCGCGCGGCTGCCGTACCTGCTGAAGCTGATCGCGGTCGACAGGGTGCTGTCGCTGCAGGTGCACCCCTCGGCCGAGCAGGCCGAGGCGGGTCACGCGCGCGGCGCCTACGTCGACGCCTACCCCAAGCCCGAGCTGGTCTGCGCGCTGACGCCGTTCAGCGGCCTGGCGGGCTTCCGCGCGCCCGGCGAGGCGGCGCGGCTGCTGGAGGCGCTCGAGGTGTCGGAGCTGCGGCCGGTCGTCGACCTGCTGGACGCGGGCGAGCCCGCGGGCGCGCTGCGGCTGCTGCTGGAGTGGCCGGAGCGCAAGGCGCTGGTCGAGGCCGTCGTGGCGGCGGCCGGGCGGCTCGGCCACGACCTCGTGCTCCGCCTGGCCGAGCAGTACCCCGACGACCCGGCCGTCCTGGCGCCGCTGCTGATGAACAGGCACGACCTGATGCCGGGAGAGGCGCTGTTCCTCGGCGCGGGGGTGCTCCACTGCTACCTGAGCGGCTTCGGCGTGGAGATCATGGGCGGCTCCGACAACGTCCTGCGCGCGGGGCTGACCCCCAAGCCGATCGACGTGGACGAGCTGCTGCGGATCACCGACTTCGCCGCCCAGCCGCTGCGGGTCGAGCTTGCGGACGGGCTCTACACCGTGCCCGTCCCCGAGTTCGCGCTCGGCCGCGCGCAGGCGCCCGACGACAGGCTGGAAGGCGGCGTGCCGCGCGTGTTCGTCTGCGTCGAGGGCGAGGTCGCCGTCGACGGGCAGGTGCTGCGGGCGGGCGAGTCGGCGTTCGTGCCGGGCTCGCAGGGCGCCTTCGAGGTGCGCGGCCCCGGCATCGTCTACTGGGCGCAGCCATCTCGGGTGGCGGACGTTCCCGCTGCCGAGGTCTGAGGGCCGATAGGCTGGTAGCTGCATGTCAACCGAGCGACGAGAGAGATCATGAAGACCTTCGATGAGCTGTTCGCCGAGCTGTCCGAGAAGGCGCGCACCCGGCCCGCGGGCTCGGGCACCGTGGCCGCGCTGGACGCCGGCGTCCATGCCATCGGCAAGAAGGTCGTCGAGGAGGCAGCCGAGAGCTGGATGGCCGCCGAGCACGAATCCGACGACCGCGCCGCCGAGGAGATCTCGCAGCTGCTCTACCACGTGCAGTGCCTCATGATCGCCCGCGGCATCGGGCTTGACCAGGTCTACAAGTACCTCTGAAAGGTTCGTCCACGATGCTACGGCTGGCCGTACCCAACAAGGGCGCCCTCAACGAGGCCGCCGCCACCATGCTGAAGGAAGCCGGATACCGCACCAGGAAGGACAGCAAGGAGCTCGTCGTCGTCGACGCCGACAACTCCTGCGAGCTGTTCTTCCTGCGTCCGCGCGACATCGCCGTCTACGTCGGCGAGGGCACGCTCGACGCCGGGATCACCGGCCGCGACATGCTGTACGACTCGGGCGCGCCGGTGGAGGAGGTGCTGCCGCTCGGCTTCGGCGGCTCCACCTTCCGCCTGGCCACCAAGTCGGGCACCATGTCCACCGTGCAGGACCTCAACGGTCTGCGCATCGCCACCTCCTACGCGGGGCTGCTGGAGAAGTACCTGTCCGAGAGCGGGGTCGACGCCCGCGTCATCAAGCTCGACGGCGCGGTCGAGACCGCCATCCGCCTGGGCGTCGCCGACGCCGTGGCCGACGTGGTCGAGACCGGCACCACGCTGCGCAACGTCGGCCTCGAGGTGTTCGGCGAGCCGATCATGCGCTCGGAGGCCGTGCTGATCAGGCACGAGGGCTCCGCGGAGACGCAGGGGATGCAGCAGCTCGTGCGCCGCCTGCAGGGCGTCATCCACGCCCGCGACTACGTGATGATGGACTACGACATCCGCGCCGAGCAGATCGAGCAGGCCAGCGCGATCACTCCTGGCATGGAGGGTCCCACCATCTCGCCGCTGCACCGCGAGGGCTGGGTCGCCGTCCGCACGATGGTGCCCCGCAAGGGCCACCAGCAGGTGATGGACCAGCTCTGGGAGATCGGCGCGCGCGCCATCCTGGTCACCGACATCTACGCCTGCAGGATCTAGCCGCCCGCGCACACCGCCGGGCGCGCCCGCCACGCGTGGCGGGCGCGCGAGGTCCGCCGTTCGCCTGACAAATGTCACGGCGATCACCGGAAGGACGGCACTGCCCCCCTCCCTGCCGCGCTTCTAGCGTTGAGCACATGAACGCCATCGAGTTCGACCAGGTCAGCAAGGGCTACGGGGACGTCCTCGCCGTCGACGACCTGTCCCTCACCATCGCGCAGGGCTCGACGGTCGCCCTGCTCGGCCCCAACGGCGCCGGCAAGTCCACCTCCATCAACATGCTGCTCGGCCTGCTGCGCCCCACCTCGGGCACGATCGGTGTCTTCGGCCGCACCCCCGACGCGGCCGTGGCCGCGGGCGACCTCGGCGCGATGCTCCAGGACGGCACGCTCATCCCCGACCTGACCGTCAGGGAACTGGTCGACCTCGTCCGGCGGCTCTACCCCGACCCCATGGGCCTCGACGAGATCCTTCAGCTGGCCGACCTCACCGACCTGGTGAAGCGGCGGGCGGACAAGCTGTCGGGCGGGCAGACGCAGCGCGTGCGGTTCGCCCTCGCCATCGCGGGAGCGCCCAGGATCCTGCTGCTCGACGAGCCCACCGCCGCCATGGACGTGGAGTCGCGGCTGCGGTTCTGGGCCGGGATGCGAGACTACGCGGCCGGCGGCCGTACCGTGTTGTTCGCCACCCACTACATGGAAGAGGCCGACGAGAACGCCGACCGGGTGATCGTCATCGCCAGGGGCAGGGTGGTGGCCGACGGGACCGCCGCCCAGATCAAGGCCCTCCGCTCCCGAAGGTGGCCCCAGCCCCAAAGTAGCGATGAGTTAGATCACGGTTGCGATTCGTGGTCGTCACGAATCCCGCGTACCGGGGCGTAGGGGGTGTTCCCCGTTCGATCGTGTTGCCCTGTTCTCGGGGGTCGGTCGGGCGAATGGAGCGGCGGAGATGCGTCGAGAATGGGAGCCGGAGGAGCTGATCGCGGCCTGGACGCTGCTGGATGGCGACTGGGACCTGGTCGGGAACAAGACGGGCGCGACGCGTCTGGGCTTCGGTGTGTTGCTGAAGTTCTTCGAGCAGGAGGGCCGGTTCCCTCGGCACGCGGGCGAGGTGCCCAAGGCTGCCGTCGACTACGTGGCGGGGCAGGTGAAGGTCGATCCGGCGCTGTTCGCGGAGTATCGGTGGTCGGGGTCGACGATCGAGTACCACCGGGCGCAGGTGCGGGAGGCCCTGGGGTTCCGGGAATCGACCCGGGCGGATGAGGACGTGCTGGCCGGGTGGCTGGCGGACAAGATCTGCCCGATGGTGTTCACCGACGAGGGGCTGCGGGCGGCTCTGCTGTCCCGCTGCCGGACCTTGAAGATCGAACCGCCGGGCAGGCCGGACCGGATCGTGGGCGCGGGCAGGGCGCGGTTCGAACGGGAGTTCTGCCTGCACGTGCTGAACGGGTTGTCGGCAGACTCGGCGCGGTCGCTGTGGGAGCTGGCCACCGGCGAGGACGGGTTCCTGCAGGAGCTGAAGTCCGACCCCGGAAGGCTGGGCCTGGAGACGTTGCTGGAGGAGATCCGGAAGCTGCAGCGGGCCAAGGCGCTCGGGCTTGCGGCGGATCTGTTCGGCGGCTATTCGGATCGGCTGGTGGCCTCCTGGCGGGCCCGGGCGATGGCCTCGCATCCGTCGGACTTCACGGCCAATCCGCCGGCGATTCGGTTGACGTTGATGGCGGCCCTGGTCTGGTCGCGGACGACGGAGATCACGGACGCGCTGGTCGATCTGTTCATCGGCCTGGTGTCGAAGATCAACACTCGGGCGGAGCGGAAGGTCGAGCGGGCGATCGAGGCCGAGGCCAAGAAGGTGCACCGCAAGACCGAGAAGCTGTTCTCGATCGCCGAGGCGTCACTACGCCGGCCGGAGGGCACCGTCCGGCAGGTGGTGTTCCCCGCGGTGCCGGGCGGGGAGGCGACGCTGCAGGCGCTGGTGGCCGAGGCGAAAGCGGACGCCAAGACGTTCAAGGCCCAGGTGCGCACCGTGCTGACCAGCTCCTACACCTCCTACTACCGGCGGATGCTGCCCAAACTGCTGGCCGCGATCGAGTTCAAGTGCAACAACACCGCCTACCGGCCGGTGATGGACGCCCTGGACCTGCTGCAGCGCTACGCCGACATCCCGAACACGACCCGCCACTACGACGCCTCGGAAAACGTCCCGATCCAGGGCGTGGTGCCGGACGGCTGGCTGGAAGCGGTCGTCGACGAGAACGGGATCATCGAGCGGGCCTCCTACGAGCTGTGCGTGATCGTGTCGTTGAAGGACGCGCTGCGCCGCCGCGAGATCTACGTCGCCGGCGCCCGCCGCTGGCGCAACCCCGAAGAGGACCTGCCGACCGACTTCGAGGACAACCGGGACGTCCACTACGAGAACCTGCGGCAGCCTCTGGATGCCACCGTGTTCATCGAGACGCTGAAGGAGGCGATGCGCTCCTCGATGGCGGCGTGCGGGGAGGCGATCAGCAGGAACAGATCCGGCGGCGCGAAGGTGAAGACGCACCGCGGCGAGCCGCGCTGGCACATCCCGGACCTGGGCAAACTGGCGGTGCCGGAAACCCTGCGGGCGCTGCACACCGAGGTCGCCGCCCGCTGGGGGATCATCGACCTGCTGGACTTCTTGAAGGAGTCGGACTTCGTCACCGACTTCACCGATGCGTTCACCACGGTCGCCACGAGGGAGGCGACCCCGCGCGAGGTGATCCGTAAGCGCCTGCTGCTGGTCTTGTACGCACTGGGCACGAACGTGGGGATCAAACGGGTCGCCGACGGCGGCCGGCACGGCGAGAGCGAGGCGGCCCTGCGCGCGACCCGCCACCTGTTCGTCAACCGCGACAACCTGCGCAAGGCGATCGCCACCCTGGTCAACGCCACCCTGAGGATGCGGGACCCGCTGTGGTGGGGCAACGGCACCGCGTGCGCGTCGGACTCGAAGAAGTTCGGGTCATGGTCGTCGAACCTGATGACCGAGTACCACGCCCGCTACGGTGGGCCCGGCGTCATGATCTACTGGCACGTGGACCGGAAATCGGTGTGCGTCTACTCCCAGCTTCGGACGTGTAACGCCTCCGAGGTCGCCGCGATGATGGAGGGCGTGCTGCGGCACTGCACCGACGCCACCATCGACCGCCAGTACACCGATAGTCATGGCCAGTCCCTGGTCGGGTTCGCGTTCTCCTACCTGCTGGGATTCAAGCTGCTGCCGCGGATGAAGCGGATCGCCCACCAGAAGCTGGTCAAGGCCGACGCCGACGACCAGGTCCCGTCCAGTCTGACCGGCATGGTGGCAGACAAGCCGATCGACTGGAAGATCATCGCCCAGCAGTACGACCAGATGGTCAAGTACGCCACCGCTCTGCGGCTCGGGACGGCCGAGGCCGAGCAGGTGCTGCGACGCTTCACGCGCGGCGGCCCCAAGCACCCCACCTACAAGGCCATCGAGGAGCTCGGCAAGGCGGTCAAGAGCATCTTCGTCGCCGAGTACGTCGCCGCCCCGGAGCTGCGCCGGGAGATCCACGAGGGTCTGCAGGTCGTGGAGAACTGGAACTCCGCCAACACCGACTTGTTCTACGGCAGCGCCGGCACCCTGCCCGGCAGCGACAAGGAACACCAGGAGGTCTCCATGCTCAGCCTGCACTTGCTGCAGTCCGCGCTGGTGTTCATCAACACCCTGCTGGTTCAGTCCGTCCTGAAAGATCCCGCCTGGCAGCGGAAGATGACCGACGCCGACAAACGAGGCCTCTCGCCCCTGTTCTGGTCCAACGCCAACCTCTACGGCCGGATCGACATCGACATGGACCGCCGCCTCGACCTCGACCTCGTCGCCTGACTCACCCCGCGATCACGCCGACGAGCGAGGCAGGACGCTCCGGCCGGGCAGCAGGTCGGCCAGAGCGGTTCGCACGGCCGCCCGGCTCACCCCATGAGCCCGCGCCAGGGCCGCGATCGAAGTGCCCTCATCCTGGAAGGCTGCCCGCACGACCTCGCGCCGGTCGCCGTCCAGCGCTGGCGGCCGACCGCGGTAGCGTCCCTGCGCCTCGGCCGCACAGACGCCCTCGGCGGTCAGCTCGTTCTGCAGATCGCGCTGGAACTGTCCCACAGCGGTGATCACGTTGATGATCAGGTCAGTGGTGGCGTCGTTGGCGGCCAGGTCGTGGAAGTTCGACAACGGCCCGGACAGGACCCGAAGCACCACGCCCCGGGCCTGGCACCAGCTGCGGACGGCGTGGATGTCGACCAGATCGCGGCAGAGTCGAAACAGCTCCGACACCGTCAGGGTGTCACCGGGGTGGGCGGCGGCGGCGACCTTGGCGAACGCAGGCCGCTCCAGCGCGGGAATCTTGGAGGTGGTCGCCAGGTCCTCGAACAGCAGCACGCCCTCGGCCGGGTGAAACCCCTCGGCGACGCCCCCGCTGCGGATCAGGAGGCCGGCCTCGGTGAGGATGTGTCGCTGCCGCAGCAGAGACTGGGTCGCGGTGGACGCGCGGGAGTAGACGATCCGCACCGGTACTCCTCGGGGGAAGGGACGGAACCCCCTTCTACCTGTCGGGAAATCCTGTCGTCAATCAGCGCTCGAAATCAGCCACCCGGAGCGAGGTTTCATCCCGTAGTGTCCTGTTTTCCGGGGCGTCGGGAGCCGGTCGAGCGGCCTGTCGGGAAACCTTCTAATCCCGACACCCTTCCGGTTCGAGTGAGTCACGGCCGGCGGCTCAGCCCCGCGGCGCGTACATGATCACCAGGACGCCGGCCAGGCAGACCAGCGCGCCGATGACATCCCAGCGATCGGGCCGGAATCCGTCGATGACCATGCCCCACGCCAGCGATCCGGCGACGAACACCCCACCGTAGGCATCGGGATCATGGCAGGAGCACGGTCCCAGCGCCGCTAAATACGTTGCGGGATCCAAAACGGGCGGGGCATGCTGGGTCGATCGAGCGGCGGAGAGCGCTGCCTGGACTAAGGAGGGCTGACGGATGGCCATCACTGCGCTGCGGCATGTCCGCATCAGTCCCACCTCTTTGTTCAGGAGCACACCCGTTGTCTTCCGAGTACGAACCCTCTGATAGCTACTCCGGCCTCCACTCCCCCCGGTCCGAATTCACCCGTGACGAGTCCCAGCCAGATCCGGCCGCAGCCTTCGTCTTCGAGTTCCATTCGGTCGACGAGGAGCTGGGCCCAGATCAGCGGTGGTCCACCTGGCTGGAGGTCGAGCGCGGTTCTCGCGGCCCGGAACCCCGCCCCTCGTGGGTTGTGACGGAACAGGCTGCGATCGACACCGAGCTCGGCGTCCTCAAAACCGGCAAGGAAGCCGACGTCTTCCTGCTCGAACGGGCCGTCGAAGCCATCGGCGACAACCCGGCGAAGTCCTCGCTGCTGGCCGCGAAACGGTACCGCACCGAGGAACACCGGTCCTTCCACCGCAGCACGTCGTACGTCGAAGGCCGCCATACCCGCAACAGCCGCGACAGCCGGGCGATGGCGAAGAAGACCTCGCACGGCCGCAGTGTCGCGGCCGGTCAGTGGGCCTACGCCGAATGGGACGCCCTCAACCGATTGTGGAAGGCCGGCGTCCCGGTGCCGTATCCCGTGCAGGTGGACGGCACCGAGCTGCTGATGGAGTTCATCGACGACGGCGAGGGCGGTGCCGCGCCCCGGCTCGCCCAGGTCCGGCCGTCGAAGGAGCTGCTCGGTGTGTATTTCGAGCAGCTCCGCAACGGCATGCGTGAACTGGCCCGCGCGGGGCTCGCGCACGGCGACCTGTCGCCGTACAACGTCCTCGCGCAGGACGAGCGGATCGTGATGATCGACCTGCCCCAGGTCGTCGACATCGTCGGCAACCCGAAGGGCATGGACTTCCTGATGCGCGACTGCCACAACATGGCCACCTGGTTCACGAACCGCGGGCTCGAGATCGACGAACAGGAGCTGTTCGCCGACCTGCTCACGATGGTGTTCTGATCGCCTTATGCACGACAACACACTCGGACACCGACAGGTCTATCCGGAACCTACAGCGGTGCGGCGAAGTCGGTGACGACCAGTGGCTGACCGAGACCGTAGGCGAAGGGCTGGTGGCAACCTTTAGTCTGTACCTGGACCGCGGCGCCTGGATCACCCTCCTCCCGGCGAACTGATCAGTGCCCTGAAGGCCGCTGGCTCTCATTCCAGCTCGGGGCCTCGTCGGCTCCTCCTAAGTAGCTCTGCGCAGTGTTCCGATTTCGTCAGGCTGCGATCACGTCACAGCGAAGCCCTTTACTGCAACACGGCCTTGCCTTAGGCGAGTGGCTCCGTGGTATCCGGCCACGGAGCCTTCGCGAAAACCCGTTGGCGGACCATGGCGACCACTGCTACCTTTCTGGAGGCCGTGCGAGAGAACGAGGAGGTGGTACCCGTGAACGCAGTATCGACATGGGTGCTCCCCTCTGGGGTCACGGTCGGGCGATAGGTCGTCCGGGAGCGCCGTTCAAGCGCACTCCCGAAAGGCACGACCTTGCGATTCACTTCTGAACAGCGCCTCGACGACGGCGTCGTCGAACGCGAATTCACCCTCGGTGAGATCCCCGGCATCCTGTGGACGCCCTCATCCGCGTCCGCACCGGTCCCGCTGATCCTGCTCGGCCACCCCCCGCTCGGACTGCGCAAGATGTACCCCCGGCTGGTGGCGCGGGCCCGGCGCGCCGCGGCGGATGGCTTCGCCGCCGCCACCATCGAGCTCCCCGGGAGCGGTGACCGGCCCCGTTTGGCCGGCGCCGAGCAGGCAGGCGCCGACCTGCGCCGGGCTATGGAGGCCGGCGAGCCGGTCGGCGACGAGATCATCGACGCCCTCATCCTCCCGCTGGTCGACAAGGCGGTCCCGGAATGGCAGGCCACCTTGGACGCCCTCCTGTCGCTGCCCGAGATCGGCGGCCCGGTCGGGTACTCGGGGGGAGTGATCTCCATCGGCATCCGGCTTGCGGTGGTCGAGCCGCGCATCGTGGCCGCCGGCTTCTTCGCCGGGAGTTTCGTGCCTCGCACCATGTTCGAGGAAGCCCGACAGGTCACCATTCCGCTGCATGTCCTGCTGCAGTGGGATGACGAAGGGAACGACAGGCAGGCGGCCCTGGACCTGTTCGACGCCTTCGGCTCCAAGGAGAAAACGCTGCACGCCAACATGGGCGGGCACACCGGTGTCCCGCAGTTCGCAGGGGAGGATGCGGCCGGGTTCTTCGCCCGGCATCTGCGCTAGCCGCAGGCCAGGGCCCGCCGCCAGGCCAGCAGCAGGCGGTAGGCGGCGCCGGCCAGCACGCCGCTCATCGAGGACAAGCCCCGGCCCTCCTCGATAACGATCGGCCAGCAGATGCACAACCGCCCCGACCGGCCGGTACCGGCCGGTCGGGGCGGCGGGCTACTTGCTCATCAGAGGAAATCCACAGGCATGAGCAGGAACGCTAGGGCGCTCGACCAGGGCAAACAGCCGTCGTCACCGAATCGTCGTCAAGATCGACTCTCTAGCGCCCAAAATCCGGTCCGATCCTCCCCGGAGGCCACCTTGCTGCGCAGCGGTGGTCCGCCGCCGTCGATACCGGACTCGCCCGGCTCTCCCAGCCTCCGGCCGGAAGCCGACAGGGTCACAGAGACGGGCCCTGCGGGGGCACGATGGTCATGGTGGGCGCTCACGGCGGTCAGTTCTCCTCGGGGTACGGCTCGTGGCCAGGTCGGCAAACGGCAGCGGGCAGTCGGGGCAGGTGCAGTGGGTCAGGCTGTCGCAGCCCGCCGAGACCACAGCGGTCAGCGCGGAGCGGATGGTGGTCAGGTCCGCGATCTTCGCCTCCACTTCGGCGATCTTGGCCTGGGCGCGGGCGCGCAGGTCCGAGGTGGGGTGCCCGCGCCGGCCGGTGTCGATCAGCTCGGCGACCTCATCCAGGGTGAAGCCGCGAGCCGCTGCGCGACTTTGATCACGGTCAGCAGGGTGATGGTCTCGGGCGGGTAGGCGCGGTGCCCGCCGGGGCTGCGCGCCGGGTCGGCGATCAGCCCGCGGCGTTCGTTGTGGCGCTGGGTCTGCAGGTTGACCCCGGCCTGCTCGGCCACCTGCCCGCTGCGCAGGTACGGCCCACTCGACCCCTGCAGCACGATGTCCTGTCTCACGCCGGCCGCCCCACCCCAGCGCTCGCGTGGCCGCCCTCGAAGGCCAGCCCGGCCTCGGCCCAGTCCTGCTTGCCTCCGGCGTAGACCCGCACGTCGGCGTAGCCGAGCCGCACGAACGCGGCGGCGGCGATCTTGGAGCGGTTGCAGTACGGGCCTGAGCAGTAGACCACCACCGTGGCCGTCCGATCGGGGCCACCTGCTCGGCCAGCTCGGCCGACACCTGGCCGGGCACGATGCGGGCACCGGGCAGGTGCTCGGCGGCGAAGGCGTCGGCCGGCAGCGCCTCCACCAGTTGCACGATCCCGGTCTCGAGCAGAGCGAGTAGGTCCTCGCGGCTGATGTGGTCCATCACCATCGTCTCCCCGGCTCAGAGCACGGTCGCGGTGCCCGTGCGGGCCTGCAGCGCGTCCAGCACCTCGACGTGCTCGGCCGGGACCGCCACCTCCAACGCCAGGCTGCCATCGGCGATGGTGAGGGCGAAGGTGAAAAAGGAGCAGCAGCCGTTCTCCCTCGCGGCCAGCTCGGCGGCCTGGGCGGCGTTGTCCGAGCTGAAGACGAGGTCCAGCCGCAGCCGGGTACGCTCCAGCCGCGCCACGCCCTGCACCGCGTCGGCGAACAAGGCATCGAACTCGGCCACGCGTAGCGGCTGCTCGGCAGTGGGCAGAGTGCAGGCGGAGGGCGCCCATCCCAGGTCAAGGGCGATGTCTTGTGTCATACCTCGACGGTAAACCTGTACCTAGGTACCGAGTGCAAGCCCCCTTATGGGCGTGGCGCCAAAATCCGGTCCACCAGTACCGAGGGCGTGCCGCCCTGGGGCGGCTCACGCCGAGACTGCCGGATCAAGAGCGAAGCATGCAGAGCAGTTACCTGGCGGCTGGGGGAGCGGAGGAGCCAAGATCAATTCCTACTTTGGGGCTGGGGACATCTTCGGGAGCGGAGGGCCTGTCGCTGTGGCTCGGCGCGATCCCGTTCGTGGCGCTCGGCCTGACCATCGGATCGCTGCTGCCCGCCGAGGTGGCCCAGCCCGTCTCCATGATCGGCATGTTCGCGTTCGCGATCCTCGGCGGCCTGTGGTTCCCCGCCGACGTCATGGGCGGCACGATGCGGACCATCGCCCACCTCATGCCCGCCTACCACTACGCCGACATGGGCTGGAGCATCACCCAGGGCCTGGGCCTGCCACTGTCCGACGTTCTCATCGTGCTGGGCTGGGCGGTGGCCATGGGCGTGGTGGCGACATGGTCCTACCGGCGGGCTACCGTACGGGGATGACCTGGGGCCAGTCGATGACGACCTTCGGGGCCGACGACGTCCCCTCCCGCCGCAGGCGGCTGGCGGGGATGTCGATCGGGCTGATCTATCTGTTCTTCCCCGTGTCGGAGATCGCGAGCGGCGAGGTGACGGGCGCCACGGCGGTGTGGGGCGGCGTGACCATCGTCGCCTTCGTCGCCTCCTACCTCGCCACCACCCTGGCTCCCCGCTCCTTCGAGGAGCGAAACGCCTGGACCTATCCGCTGCTCGCGCTCACCACCGCGATCGCGATCACCGGTTCGATCGCCTTCGGCGACGGGTGGCTGAGCCTGCCCGTCTACACCACCGTGCTCTTCTCCTTCATCCTCCCGCCGAAGGGCGCCATGGCCGGCATCGCGTGCATGCTGGCCGTCGTCGTCGGCTGCGGCCTGCTGTCGGGCAGCGACACCGGCGCCATCGTCCTCCTCTGCCTGCAGGTCGTCACGCTCGGCGTGCTGTTCATAGGCGTGCGCCAGACCAGGCTGCTGGCCCTGCGCCTGCGCGCGGCGCAGGGCGAGGTGGCCAGGCTCGCCGCCGCGGACGAGCGGCTGCGCATCGCCCGCGACCTGCACGACCTGCTCGGCCACAGCCTCTCCCTGATCGTGCTCAAGAGCGAGCTGGCCGGGCGCCTGGCCTCGGGAAAGGTGCAGGAGGAGGTCGCCGACATCGAGAAGGTGGCCAGGCAGGCGCTGGTCGAGGTGCGCGAGGCCGTCACCGGCTACCGGCAACGTGAGCTGTCGCAGGAGCTCGACAACGCCCGCGCCGTGCTGCGCGCCGCCGGAGCCGAGCCGGTGGTCCACGTCGCGGGCACTCCGCTGCCCGAGGCGCTGGACGACCTGCTCGGGTGGGCGGCCCGCGAAGGCGTCACCAACGTCGTACGGCACGCGGCCGCGACCCGCTGCCGGATCGACGTGACCTACGACGGAAAGGCGGCCACGCTGGAGATCGTGGACAACGGACGCGGCGGCCCATCCGAGTCGAAGGGGAGCGGCCTGGCCGGTCTCAGCGAACGGGTGAAGGCCGCGGGCGGCTCTTTCGAGGCGGGCCCCGGCGTCGGCGGCGGGTTCAGGCTGTGGGTGGCGGTGCCGGCATGATCAAGGTCATGCTGGCCGAGGACCAGGGCATGGTCCGCGGGGCCCTGGCCTCCCTGCTCAACCTGGAGCCCGACATCGAGGTGGTGGGGGAGGCGGCCAGCGGAGAGGAGGCCGTCGCCGTGGCGGCCGCCGTACGGCCCGACATCGCCCTGCTGGACATCGAGATGCCGGGAGGGACGGACGGCATCACCGCGGGCGCCGCCATCGCCGCCTCCGGGTGCAGGGTCATGATCCTGACCACCTTCGGCAGGCCCGGCTACCTGCGCAGGGCGATGGAGGCGGGCGCCGTGGCGTTCATGGTGAAGGACAGCCCCGCCCGCGAGCTGGCCGCCGCCATCCGCAGGGTCCACGCGGGTGAGCGGGTCATCGACCCCGGCCTGGCCGCCGCCGCGCTCAGCGCCGGGCCGAACCCGCTGTCGGCCCGCGAGCGCGACGTCCTGGCCGCGGCCGTCGACGGGTCCACCATCGGCGACATCGCCGGCCGCCTCCACCTGTCGGAGGGGACCGTGCGCAACTACCTGTCCTCGGCCATCGGCAAGACGCACGCCCGCAACCGCATCGAGGCCGTCCAGCGGGCCAAGGAGCAGGGATGGCTGTGAGGCCCGGCTAGGCGAGCGCGGCGACCGCCTTGACCGCCTGGTCGACCTGCTCGGGGCTGATCAGGATCGAGGTGCCGAAGCGCAGGTAGACCTGCAGGTAGGGGGTGGTGCTGGTCAGGATGCGCTGGGCGCGCAGCCGTTCCGTCGCCTGGAACGGCGTCACGCCGTCGATCTCGCAGCACACCAGCCCCGCCGACAGCGCGGGATCCATCGGCGTGATGAGCCGCACGCGCGGGTTGGCGGCCAGGCCCTGCTTGAGACGGGTGGCCAGCTCGATCGTCCGCTCCTGCACCCGCTCCTTGCCGATGCCGGTCTGGAAGGCGAAGGCCTCGGCCATCGCCCAGCGATGCTCGAAGGCCTTGTAGCCGCCAGGGGTGTTGATGACACCGCCGGGGCCGGCGGGCGCGCTGTTGCCGAACCAGGCCCTGAACCCTGGATCGCTGAAGCTCGGGATGATGGGGGCGACGTGCTCCCACGCCCTGCCGTACACGATGCCGGTGCCGCGCGGGCCGAACAGCCACTTGTGGGTGCCGGAGGCCAGGAAGTCACACCCGAGGTCGGCGACGGAGTCGGCGAGCGCGCCGAAGCCGTGGACGCCGTCTACGCACAGCAGCGCCCTGTCCTTGTCGTCGCGGCCGCGGTTGGCCTCGGCGAGCATGTCGGCGATCGCGCGGATCGGCAGCCTGACCCCCGTGCTGGAGTGGACCCAGGTGACGGCGACGATCCTGGTGCGCGGGGTCAGCCCCGCCTTGAGCGCGGCGACGATCCGCTCGGCGTCGGCCTTGGCGGGGTCGTCGTAGAGGCGCACCCTCGTGACCCGCGCGCCCGTGCGCTCGGCGAGCATCCTGAGGTTCTCGTGGGTGGCGTAGAAGTCGTGCTCGGTGGTCAGCACCTGCTGGCCCTGCCGCAGGCGGAAGCCGGAGTAGAGCACGCTCAGGCCCATCGTCGTGCTGTCGGTGAGCGCGACCTGGCCCTCCTCGGCGCCGAGGTAGCGCTCGGCGGCCGTCCTGACGGCGGCGTCGCGGTCGCCCGCGTCGAGGTATCCGGCGGTGTCGCCGTCGAGCCCGTTCCTGTGCCGCTGGATCGCCGCGCGTACGGGGGCGGGGTGGGCGGCCAGGACGAACGCCGCGAAGTTGGCGTCCTTGGGGTCGAGGGCGAACTGCGCCCGCACTGACGCCCAGTCGTTCTCCCTGAGCTCGGGGGGCTTCGGGTCCTCGGTGGGCACCGTGCAGCCCGCCAGGGTGGCGCTCGCTCCCCCCAGCAGCAACGTCCGCCTGTTCAGCACGACTTCCTTCCTAGCACGCTAACGTGCCGATGTGGGACGACCAGCGAAGTTCGGAGCCGACCAGATCCTCGACGCCGCCGCGGCGCTGGCCGCGGAGGGCGGCCACGAGGCCGTGACGATCACCGCGATCGCCGCGCGCCTGGGCGCGCCCAGCGGCTCCATCTACCACCGGTACGCCTCGCGCGACCTGCTGCTGGCGCACCTGTGGATCAGGGCCGTGCGGCGCTTCCAGGAGGGCTTCCTGCCGGCCGTCCGCGGGCCCGACCTCGCCGAGGCGGTGCGCGCGTCGGCGGCCCACGTGGTGCGCTGGTCTGCCGAGCATCCGGACGAGGCCCGCCTGCTGCTCGCGCACAACGTGGCCGAGCTGCGCGAACGCTGGCCTGTCGAGCTCGGCGAGGAGCTCGACAGGCTCAACACCGACGCCATGGCGGCGATGCGCGAGCTGGCGTCGCGACTGCCGGGCGATGCCCTGGAGCGGGTCACGTTCGCGCTGGTCGACCTTCCTGTCGCGGCGGTGCGGCGGCACGTGCTCGCGGGTCGGCCCATACCCGACTCCGCGGTACGGCTGGCGGAGACGGCCGCGCTCGCGGTAGTTTTAGAGAGTGACCTCTAAAACTGTGGACAGCCTCTACGAGGCCTTCGCCGTGCATGACCCGGCCGCGATGGCCGCCACCCTTCACCCCGATCTGGTCCTGAGGGTCAGCGAGGGCATGCCGCTGGGCGTCGGCGGCGAGCACCATGGGCCGCAGGGCGCGCTCGGCGGCTGCTGGAGCGTGATCTTCCGCGCCTACGACACCTTTCCCGTCCCCGCGGAACAGGTGTGGTCGGGCGATGACAGGGTCGTCGTCCTCGGGCACTACCGCGGCACCTCACGCGCCACGGGCCAGGACTTCGAGGCCGCCTTCGCGCACGACCTCAAGCTGAAGGACGGCCTCATCGCCGACTTCACGCAGATCACCGATACGGCCCAGTGGCCGCCCGCATGAGGTCGCTGACCCTGACGACGCCCATGCACCTGCCGACCTCGTCCGTCACCACCAGGTCGTCGTAGACGCGGGCCGCGTCCCGCCCTGCGACCTGCATCGCGGCGATGGCGGGGGTGGTCTTGGGAACGGTCCTCGGCGGGTCGGCCAGCCGGAGCGCGGGCTTCCTGCCGTGCAGGGCGTGGCCGTAACGGCCCGCGATCGACAGCAGGAACCTGCTGCGGTCCAGGCTGCCCTCCGGGCGCTGGTACTCGTCCACCAGGATCACGCTGGTGATCGAGGGCTCGGTGCCGAACGCCTCCACCACCTCCTCCGCCGTCGCCGCGGCCGGCAGGGACACCGCGGGCAGCAGCAGCTCGTGCACGCGCGGGCCGAGCATCATGTCCGCATGGGACGGCTTGCGCACCGGCAGCGGCACCCGCACCCTGCCGTCGGGGCCTGGCCGCAGCAGCGGTCCCTCCGCCAGCCGTACCCCCCACGCGCGCACGGCCGCGAGCTGCGCCTCACCGGTGATGCCGGGGGACAGGACGTGCGCGCCGATGCCGCGCGCCAGCGTGGCGAGCGACTCGCCCGCGGCCGCCCTCCTGTGGTCCTCCGGGACCCGGGCGACGAGCTCAGGGGCGAGCACGATGAGGTACGGCGCGGCCTCGATGATCAGCTCCATCGGCAGGCTGCCGACGCCCAGGCCGCCGAACGCGACAAGGTAGCCGATCGCCCGCAGGCCGTCCAGCCCGATGAGCAACGCCCTCCTGTCGGCGTCCGCGCACGGGCCGTGCACCTTGAGGATCACCTCCCTCGGCCGCCTGCCCGACCTCCTGAGGGCCTCGTGCAGCGGCGAGAGCGCGCCGGAGCCGCCGATGACCATGTGGGTGGGGAGATCGAGGAGGAGCGGAAGGGTGCCCGCGCCGAGTTCGGCGGCGTCGGGGGACACGTGCAACGCGATGACACCGCCGGTCTCGAGGTCGACCACAGGGGAGACGGCGGAGGGAGCTTCCTGGTCATACTGGGGAAGCAGGGGAGTCTGGGGAGACACGTCCAAATTGTGAGCGAATCCCAGCAGCCCCAGAAGCCTCCGGCAATGAAATTCACCGACATTTCGCCACAGGTTCCAGCTCACAGGTCCGCTGCCGCTCCTATCCGCCGTCGGCCGGGCCCTCACCTGGGACGACGAGCCCCGACTCGTAGGCGAACACGACGGCCTGGGCGCGGTCGCGCAGGTCGAGTTTGGTCAGAACACGGCTGACGTGGGTCTTGGCGGTGTTCTCGCTGACGACCAGTTCGGCGGCCAGTTCCGCGTTGGACAGGCCGCGGGCCATGAGGCGCAGAGTCTGGGTCTCGCGTTCGGTCAGCCGGGCCAGTCCGGCCGCCAGACGGGGGATGACGCCGTGGCTCGGGCGGCGCACCAGGGTCTCCACCAGCCTCCTCGTCACGGTGGGCGCGAGCAGGGCCTCGCCCGCCGCCACGACGCGCACGGCCTCGGCCAGTTCCTGGCGGCGGATGTCCTTGAGCAGGAAGCCGCTCGCTCCGGCGCGCAGCGCGTCGTAGACGTAGTCGTCCAGGTCGAACATGGTCAGCACGAGGACCTTGGCCCGGGTGGTGGCGCAGATGCGAGCGGTGGCCTCAAGGCCGTCCATGCCCGGCATCTGGACGTCCATGAGCACCACGTCGGGCCGGAGCCGTACGGCCGCTTCCACGGCCGAGGCGCCGTCGGCGGCCTCGCCGGCCACGGTGATGTCGGGCTGGACTCCCAGGATCATGGAGAAGCCCGCGCGGAACAGGTCCTGGTCGTCGGCGATGAGTACGCGGATCATGGAACCCCTAGGCGATGGGAAGCTCGGCGTGCACGACGAAACCGGTGCCGCCGGGGGCGGCGCCGGCGCGCAGGCTTCCGCCGCAGGCGGCGACCCGTTCGCGCATCCCGGCCAGCCCGTGGCCGCCGGGCTCGCCCGGCCCCGCACCCCTGCCGTCGTCGGCGACGACGATGACCAGGCGGGCGGGGGTCCAGCCGAGCGTGACGCGGGCGGTGCGCGCCCCGGAGTGCCTGATGACGTTGGTCAGCGCCTCCTGCACGATCCGGTACGCGGCGACGGCCGTCTCCTGGGCCACGTCCGGGGGAGCGCCCTCGGTCTCCAGCGTCACCGTCACACCCGCCCGCCGGGTCCGCTCGACCAGGTCGGGCAGGGCGTCGAGGCCGGGCCGTGGCGCGCCGGGCCGTTCGGCGTCGTGGCGCAGGGTGTTCAGCAGGCCGCGGAGCTGGACCAGGGCGGCCCTGCCGGTGTCGGCGACCGCGTCGAAGGCCGACTGCGCCCGCCGCGGGTCCGAGCCCAGCACCGCCGAGCCCGCCTCGGCCTGCACGACCATCAGCCCGACCGAGTGGGTCACGATGTCGTGCACGTCGCGGGCGATGCGGGTGCGCTCGTGCGCGGCGGCGGCCTGACGCTCCTGCTCCAGCCTCCTGCCGCGCTCGGCCCGCTCGGCGAGCCTGGCGGCCCGGGCCCGCGCGCTGGTGCCCAGCGCGTAGGCCGCCACGAAGGCGGTCCCGACCGTCCGGTAGACCTCGCTGTCCTCCTGCGGTACGGCCAGCGAGACGTACACGGCGGCCCCGATGACCGGTACGGCCAGCAGCCGTACGGCGGCGCCGCTCAGCTCCGCGATGGTGTACACCCCCAGGAGCGGCCCCCACGGCAGGAACGGCTTCTCCCACAGCACCATCGCGGTCATCGCCAGTCCGGTCACGAGGGAGACGGGCACGGGCGCTCGCCGCCGCCACAGCACAGGCACGGCGGACATCCCCGCCAGCACCACCACCCACCACGCCGCCGGCCGCGGATACAGCGTGGGCGCGACGGTCGCCACGGTGACGGCGGCGGCCAGCAGGGCGTCCACCACACGAGCGGGCAGCGGGGAGGTGACGGCGGCGACCCTACGGGCGAGGCGCGCGACCATGCGCGAGCCGACGGCTTGCCCGGCGTCCGCTGAAGGAGCCGACTGCCCGGCCCGAACCATCCGCTCCCCTTCCGCCGCCTCTGGAGCCCCGCAGGCCGGCGATCAGAGCGGCCGGCAGGATCAGGAGGCCGGCCCAGCCTAGCCAGTCGCCCAGCACGCTGTACGGCGTGGCCCGCACGGGCTCAGGCAGCGTGAAGACGGCCGAGACGAAGCCGGGGCCCGTCCGGGCCTGCGCCAGCACCCGCCCATAGGCGTCGCTGGCCAGCAGGATCCCCGCCCGGGGAGCGCGGACGACGGTCATGCCGCTCTCCACGCCACGCACCAGTGCCATCCTGCTGTGGATCCACTCGTCGCCGGGGAAGTCCCAGGCGGGGGCGAAGACGGCGGAGGCGCCGCGTCGCCGGTAGTCGCGTACGAGCTCGGGGAAGTCCAGGTCCTTGCAGATGACGATCGCCCACCGGCCGTCCGAGCCCGGCACGAACGCCACCGCCTCGGGCCTGCCCGGTGAGTAGTCCGTCTCGACGCCGGGGATGAGGTGACGCTTGTCGTAACGGACGGGGCGCGCGGCGCCGGGGGCGAAGGCGAGCGCGCTGTTACGGCGCTGCGCCCCGTCGACGAGGGTCAGCCCGACCAGGACGGTCGTGTTCCGTTCGGCGGCCAGCGCGGACAGCGGACCGGCCAGCAGCGGCAGGGTGTCCCGGTCGGCGGCGAAGGTGTTCTCCGGCAGCACGACGACGTCCGCCTCCAGCTTCCCGAGCTCGGCCAGGTAGCGCGCGAGCAGCTTGCCGCCCTCAGGGGTGGCCACCGGGATCGTGTCGTCGGGTCGGTCGGTGTCCAGCAGCGCCACCCGGGTGACCGGGCCGCCGGCTGGCACGCCGCTCGGGCCGGCCAGCCGTACGAGCCCATAACCGAGCACCAGCGCCAGGACCGCCGCGACACCCGCGGCCAGCGGTGCCCTGCGGCGCGCCGACGGCAGCACGGCCACGGCCGCCTGCACGCCGAGCAGCAGGAAGGTGACGCCCCACGGACCCGTCAGCGAGACGATCTGCAGCACCGGCAGGGCATCGGCCTGGGAGTAGGCCATGCTCCACCACGCGCCGTGCGGCATCGTGAGCGACACGGCGAACTCGACCGCGACCCAGGCCGAGCAGAACGCCAGCGTCGCCAGGACGGGCCTGCCCCGCCCCGCGATCGCCGCGAAGGCGGCGACCGCCAGCCCGAACAGCACCGACGTCCCGACGATCAGCGCGGCCACCAGGGCCGGCGGGAGCTCCAGGACGCCGGCGTAGTAGCCCCACATCGGCGTCTGTCCGCCGAGCCAGGCCACCGTCCCCGCGGCGAGCCCGATCCGCGCCCGTGACCGGGCGGCCACCACCAACACGGGCAGGGCCGCGATCCACGCGCACCACCACGACGGCGTCAGCCCGGTGCCGAATCCGAGCAGCACCGCCGACAGCCCGGTGAGCGGCAACGACGGCCAGAGACCGAGACGAGGGAAGGGAGGGGAGTTCATGCCTGCCATGGTTCGCCGTCGTCGCCGTCCGGCACATCGCGCGATCGAATGATCCCCGTCGTCACCCACCCGAATGAGGCCCGCACATCAGCGCCGCGGGACAAGCCGTTCGCCACAACGCCGGCGGTAACGTCATCGGCCTCAACCAGCGGCCGCTGAGGTGGTCAGCGGGGCTTGGCCGGGGTGAACAGGTCGTCGAGGAGCGGCCTCGATCCTGATCCTGCGGCGGGTTCGGCGTACCACTCCCTGCCGAGCACCCACCCGAAGACGGGCAGGGGAAGCCGGACGAGGGCCCGCATGACGGGCGCCAGCCTGCCGCGGCCCATCACCTCCGAGCGGTGGGCGGCGATCGCCGTCTGCTTCTGCCTGGCGTAGCGCCGCACGTCGACGCGGTGGGTGATGGCCTCGCGCGAGCTGTAGGCGCGGCTGAGCTCGTCTGGGTCGTAGCGGAGCGGCAGCCGCAGGACGCGCGCCAACGTCATCAGCCTGGCGACGATGTCGCGGGGGAGCGTGGCCTCCAGCAGGCGGGGCACCCCCGCCTGGGCGGCGGCCAGCTTGCCGACCTCGTGGACCCTGACGTGGTCGCGGTGGCCGTACCCGCCGTTGGCGTCGTAGCCGAGGAGCACGTCGGCCCGTTCCTCGATGAGGATCGCGGCGAGCCTGCCTGCGGCCTCGGCGGGGTCGGCCCTGCAGAAGCGGGCCCGGTCGGGTGGGTCGGGGTAGAGGATCTTGCCGTGGCCGCTGTCGGCGTAGCCCAGATGGACGACCCTGTGGACCCCGAGGACGACGGCGCTCGCGCGGAGCTCGTCCAGCCGGGTCGAGGTGCCCTCGGCGGCGGCGTCCATGTGGTCGGTGGCGACGACGATCACCACGCGATGGCCCTCGGCGGCGGCGCGGGCCAGGGTGCCGCCGGTCAGGAGGGCCTCGTCGTCGGGGTGGGCGTGGAATGCCACGATGGTTGCCATACGTCCCCCTGTGTCTCGAAGGCAGCCAGGCTAGCGGCTGGATGATCTCGTGGGGCCGCTTCGAGCGCCCGGGCACCGGTACGCTGCCAGGATGAGGGCGCGGCCGGCGAAGGGCGGGGGACGGTGGGTGTCGGTGCCCCCCGAACGCGTCCGGCGGTGGATCGACGGCTTCGCCGACCGGCACGGCCCCTTCGAGGCGACCGGCGACACCCATGTCGTACGGCTGGCCGCCGCCGACGGGGCGGTCGCCGAATGCCACGCCCCCTTCCCTCCGCTGCCCCCAGGCCCGCCGAGGGTGGCCAACCTCGTCACGCACGCCCGCGCCGACCGGCTCGTCGGGGTGGTGCTCGTCCGGCTGGGCGGCTACGCGGCGGGCGTCTTCCACGGCGCGGAACTGGTCGCCTCCAAGGTCGACTCCCGCTACGTCCAGGGCCGCACGGCCGCGGGCGGCTGGTCGCAGCAGCGCTTCGCCAGGCGCAGGCGCAACCAGGCGGACCAGACCCACCAGGCCGCCGCCGACACCGCGCTGCGGGTGCTGTCGCCGCACCTGGAGGGGCTGGCGGCGGTGGTGTTCGGCGGCGACAGGAAGGCGGTCGACGCGCTGCGGGAGGACCGGCGTCTCGCGCCGCTGTTCGCGCTGGAGACCGAGCCGTTCCTGACCGTGCCCGACCCCAAGCTGGCCGTCCTGCGGGAGACTCCCGCATCGTTCCGCGCCGTCAGGATCCACGTCACCGATCCGGATCGACCTGGATCCTGACGGCGCGGTGACCGGTCTCGGGGAACGCGTCAGCCGTCCGCCGTGATGCGGACGGCGTCGGCGATGACGTAGCCGGTGGCGGAGGTCCAGCGACTCACCCCGACCACGTTGTAGGTGCCCGCGTTCAGTGTGAACGTGCCGAGCGAACGCCACTGCCCGCCACCGGTGCGCTGGTCGACGGTCACGGTCTGGTTCCCGCCCGCCGCCGCCACGATGTGCGGGGTGGCGCCGTTGTACCCGGCGTTGGCCGGATACCAGACCTCCACCCGGTAACTCCCCGCGCTGGGCAGGGTCGTCCTGAACCAGGCGGGATCGCTGGCCGCGACGGGATCGGCGAACCGGTAGTCGGCGCCGTATCGCTGCGTGGAGTACGTCGAGGACCCCCACGCGGCCCCTGCTTCGGGACCGTCGACGACCACGCTGAACGAGCCGCCCGAACCGCCGCCGCTCTCCTGGTGGGTCCTGCCGAGCGCGGTCACGTGGTAGCCGCCCGGCCCCGGCGAGGTGTCGGTGAAGGAGGTGCCCCTGGTCGTGCCGATCAGGTTGCGGGCGTCGGTGAGCAGGCAGGGGTCGGCGAGGTCGCCGCGGTAGACGGCGTAGGAGGCGGCGCTGCCCTGCCATGACACCTTCACCCCTCCCGGCACCTGCGCCGTGGTGACGTTGGCGGGCGGTGGCGGGGCGGGAACCGTACCTCTTGGGGGGATCAGCGCGGGTTTGCGGTAGTGGTCGGCCACCACCTTGGAGAAGGAGCCGATCCGGTCGGCGCGCACGTCCTTGGCGCTGAAGTAGACGTCGCCGAGGACCTCGGGATGCTTGCGGTTGTCGAGCAGGTGGTCGCTGAGCTCGGCGGGGTCCTGCCAGGCGGGGTCCTGGCCGGACGCGCCCGCCCTGTAGGCGGCCTGGCCCGCGTACAGCTGGACGTTCGTGCCTCTCACCACCTCCGACCACCAGGCGGTGAGCACCGCGTAGTCCGCGGCGGCGAAGCCGATGTGCCAGTAGAGCTGCGGGGTCAGGTAGTCGATCCAGCCCTGCTTCACCCAGCGGCGGCTGTCGGCGTAGATGGCGTCGTAGGACTGCAGGCCCGAGGTGCGCGAGCCGAGCGGGTCGGTGGAGGAGTTGCGCCAGATGCCGAACGGGCTGATGCCGAAGGCGACGTGCGCCTTGGCGGCGTGGATCCGCTGGCCGAGCTCGCGCACCAGGAGGTCGATGTTGCCGCGGCGCCAGTCGGCGACGTTGGAGAAGCCGCCGCCGTACTGGGCGAAGGTCGCCGCGTCAGGGATGCTCTGGCCGCTGACCGGATAGGGGTAGAAGTAGTCGTCGAGGTGCACGCCGTCCACGTCGTAGCGGGTGACGGCGTCCATGATGGCGTCCTCGATGAAGTCGCGCACGGTGGGGATGCCGGGGTTGTAGTACAGCTTGCCGCCGTAGGCGAAGCGCCAGCTCGGGTTCTGCCTGGCCGGGTGGCTCGCGACGAGCTTGCTCGGATCGTCGTGGTTGGCCACCCTGTACGGGTTGAACCACGCGTGGAACTCCAGGTTGCGGGCGTGCGCCTCGGCGACCATGAACGCGAGCGGGTCGTAGCCGGGGTTGCCGCCCTGGACGCCGGTCAGCCACTGCGACCACGGCTCGTACGGCGAGGGCCAGAACGCGTCGGCGGTGGGGCGGACCTGGACGACGACGGCGTTCATGCGCTTCTGGACGGCGAGGTCGAGCCACGAGCGGAACTCGGCCTGCTGGGCGGAGACGGACAGTCCTGTTCTGCTGGGCCAGTCGATGTTGGCGACCGAGGAGATCCACATGGCCCTGAACTGCCGCTTCGGTGTGGCCGGATCGGGGACGCAGGCCGCCGCCGCGGCGGAGGAGGGGGCGACAGGGGTGACGAGGAAGGTGAGCACGAGGGCGAGAAGCGCCACTAATCGGGTCACAGAAGGAATTTTTCATCCATAACGTCAACTAAAGCAATAGTCTTCACCTCTGGCCGTCGGATGATCTCGGTGGCGGGTGGCGCGTCGCCGTCATCCGGCGGCCACCGCGCGTGGGCGCGGGCAGCGGCGATTACGGCGATCGGCGGCTGGATCGCGCTCGGGAGTGTCACGAGGATCGGAGGGGCTGGATCCGTGGGGCGAAAATTTTCATCCACAGCATCGGTAATGTCAATTATCGACATCTGTCATGAAGCCCCATAGTGTGCAGCCACACCCCCGCTCGAGGAGCGCTCATGACACGATTAGCCGCTCTTGTCGCCTCAGCCCTCTCCGCCCTCCTCATCCTCGCCGGTCAGCCCGCCGCCGCCGCCGACCGGGCGACCCCGCTCGGCGCCGCCTTCGACAAGGCCGCCGCCGCCCAGGACGTCCCCCGTGACCTGCTCGCCGCGATCGCCTACGCCGAGACCCACCTCGACGGTCACAACGGCGAGCCGAGCGCCAGCGGCGGCTACGGTGTGATGCACCTGGTCAGCAACCCCACCACACACACCCTGGAGAAGGCCGCCGAGCTCACGGGCCTGCCCGCGGAGAAGCTGCGCGCCGACACCGAGGCCAACATCCTCGGCGGCGCGGCGGTCCTTCGCTCCATCGCCGACGGGCTCGGCCTTGACGAGTCCGCCAGGAAGGAGGAGGGCCGCTGGTACGAGGCCGTCGCCAAGTACGGCAACGCCTCCTCGCCCGAGCTGGCCCGCCTCTACGCCGACGCCGTCTACGAGCTGCTCGGCCTCGGCTTCAAGGCCAAGGGCCTGCGCGTGGCCCCCCGCGAGGTCACCGCCGACAGGGGAGTGTACGCAGGGGCCAGGGACCTGAACGCCAAGGACGCCAACGCCCTGGCCGCCGCCGGCCCCGATTACCCGAATGCCAGCTGGGTGCCCGCCAGCTCGAGCAACTACACCGTGTCGAGCCGTCCTTCGAGCTACGCCATCGACCGGGTGGTCATCCACGTGACCCAGGGCTCCTACGCCGGGTCCATCTCCTGGTTCCAGAACCCGAGCGCCCAGGTCTCCGCGCACTACGTGATCCGTTCCTCGGACGGCGCCATCACCCAGATGGTCCGCGAGAAGGACGTCGCCTGGCACGCGGGCAACTGGAGCTACAACACCCGCTCCGTCGGTATCGAGCACGAGGGCTTCGTCAACGACGCCTCCTGGTTCACCGACGCGATGTACCGCGCCTCCGCCGCCCTGACCCGCAACATCTGCGACAAGTACGGCATCCCTAAGGATCGCAGCCACATCATCGGCCACGTCGAGGTCCCCGGCTCCACGCACACGGACCCCGGCCCGCACTGGAACTGGAACACCTACATGTCGTACGTGACCGGTGGTGGCGGCGGCTCGTGGTCCACCACGGTCGACAACACCGGCGCGTTCACCGCGAGCGGGAACTGGGGCACCTCCAGCTATTCCGCCCAGCGCTACGGCGCCGACTACCGCTTCGCCAACCCGGTGGCCGCCAGCGACCCCGCCTGGTACCGGGCGAACCTGCCCAGCACGGGCAGCTACCGGGTCGAGGTCTGGTACCCCTCCGACCCCGGCTACAACAGCTCGGCCCCCTACATCGTCGCCGCCTCGGGCGGCAACCAGACGGTGTACGTCGACCAGCGATCCGGCGGTGGTGGCTGGCGCACCCTCGGCACCTTCACCCTCAACGCCGGTGACCGCGACGTCGTGGGCGTCAGCCGCTGGACCTCGGGCACCGGCTACGTCGTCGCCGACGCCGTCCGCATCACCCGCCTGTAACCGGCGGCCCACCCGCCCCTGAACCTCGAGCGTCCTGTACCCGCTCGCGACAGGGGCGGCCCAAGAAGACCGGTCCATGACCGGGACGAACGGTTCACGATCAGGAGAAGGACGGCCCGCGGCACCTCGCGGGCCGTCCTTCTGTTTTCCGGGGAAGGTCGGGAAGCCCCGCACCGCCCCCGCCGTTAACAAGGGGAGGAGGCGTGCCCCTGCCCGTACACTGATCCCCATGCACACTCCCGATTGACCGGCCCCCACGCCGCCGTGACCGATTTCCTAGCCCGGGAGTGTCCTCCTAACCATGATCATCGCCAGTGATATCGAGCTGCGCGCGGGCTCGCGCCTGCTCATCGAGAACGCGACGTTCCGGGTCAACCCCGGTGACAAGATCGGCCTGGTCGGCCGCAACGGTGCGGGCAAGACCACCCTGACCAAGGTCCTCGCCGGTGAGGGCCTCCCCGCCGCGGGGTCGGTCACCACCTCCGGCAGCGTCGGCTACCTGCCGCAGGACCCTCGCCAGGGCGACCTGCAGGTGCTGGCCCGCGACCGCATCCTGTCGGCCCGCGGCCTCGACGAGGTGCTGCGCAAGTTGCGCGAGGCCGAGCTCGGCATGACGAGCGACGATTCGAGGGTCCGCGACAAGGCGGTCAAGCGCTACGGAAAGCTCGAGGACCAGATGCACGTCCTCGGCGGATACGCGGCCGAGTCCGAGGCGGCCTCCATCGCCTCCAGCCTCGGACTGCCCGACCGGGTGCTCGGACAGCCGCTGGAAACGCTGTCCGGTGGACAGCGCAGAAGGGTCGAACTGGCGCGAATTCTCTTCAGTGGTGCGGAAACTCTCCTTCTGGACGAGCCGACAAACCACCTCGATGCTGACTCAATTGGGTGGCTTCGTGATTTTTTGCGCTCTCATCAAGGCGGCTTGGTGATCATCAGCCACGATGTTGGTCTACTTGAAGCGACGGTCAACAAGGTCCTCCACCTCGACGCCAACCGCAGCGTGATCGACATCTACAACGTCGGCTGGAAGGCCTATCTCGCCCAGCGCGAGACCGACGAGAAGCGCCGCAAGCGCGAGCGCGCCAACGCGGAGAAGCAGGCGGGGGCCCTGCTGGCGCAGGCCGACAAGATGCGCGCCAAGGCGACCAAGGCCAAGGCCGCCCAGGACATGATGCGCCGCGCCAACCGGCTGCTGTCCGGCACCGAGGAGGTGCGCAAGGGTGACAAGGTCGCCAAGCTGCGCTTCCCCGACCCGCTGCCGTGCGGCAAGACGCCGCTGATGGCGGAGGAACTGTCGAAGTCCTACGGCTCGCTGGAGATCTTCACCGACGTCAGCATGGCCGTCGACAGGGGCAGCAGGGTCGTCATCCTCGGCCTGAACGGCGCGGGCAAGACCACGCTGCTGCGGCTGCTCGGCGGCATCGAGAAGCCCGACACCGGCGAGATCAAGCCAGGTCACGGCCTCAAGGTCGGCTACTACGCCCAGGAGCACGAGACCCTGGAGGCCGAGCGCACCCTGCTGGAGAACATGCGGTCGGCGGGCGGCACGTTCACCGACACCGAGTTGCGCAAGGTGCTCGGCTCGTTCCTGTTCACCGGCGACGACGTCGACAAGCCCGCCGGCGTGCTGTCGGGCGGCGAGAAAACCCGCCTGGCGCTGGCGATTCTGGTGCTGTCGAGCGCCAACGTCCTCCTCCTCGACGAACCCACGAACAACCTCGATCCCGTCAGCAGAGAGCAGGTACTTTCGGCACTTAGGTCCTATTCTGGGGCGATCGTGCTGGTTACGCACGACGAGGGTGCTGTTGAGGCGCTGCAACCCGATAGGGTGATCTTGCTACCTGACGGAACTGAAGACGCTTGGAGCGCTGAATTTTCCGATCTTGTGGCACTTGCCTGATCTTAATTTGAGCGGGTAGGGATCTTTTCCCCTGGAGTAGGTAGCCGATCCCGCTGAAATGACTGATCATGGCGGAGTAACGCTGCGGAAGTCTGGCACTACAGGAGGTACTCGTGGCCGAGACTCTGAAGAAAGGCACCCGGGTCACCGGGGCCGACCGTGAGAAACTGGCCGGCGATCTCAAGAAGCGCTACGCCGCGGGTGAGAGCATCCGCGCCCTGGCCGCTTCGACCGGCCGGTCGTACGGGTTCATCCACCGCATCCTCAGCGAGTCCGGTGTGACTCTGCGCGGACGCGGCGGGGCCACCCGAGGCAAGTCCAAGCGCTGAGGCCGCCTCGGATACGCGCGACCGCAGCCGCTCGTCTCCCAGTCAGCGTGCCGTCACGCCCGGGCCCAACTAGAACCTCATTCTAGGGAATCGGTTAGGCTCGGGCGCGACGGACCAACGAGGGAGCGACCCCGACTCCGAGAGGCGGGGAAGCGACCCGTGACCACGCGGGAGTGAGCGATGGCGGAAGCGACGCTTGGGGGGAGTGCGGACAGCGTCTCCTTCGAGGAGGCGGGACTGCGCTACGAGGTGGACGGTGAGATCGCGACGATCACGCTGGATCGGCCGGACAAGCGAAACGCGCAGACGTTCGCCACCTGGTCGGCTCTGGCTCGGATCGGTGACGACCTGCCTGAGCAGGTTCGAATCGTCGTGATCCAAGGTGAGGGACCGTCCTTCTCAGCAGGAATCGACCTGCGGATGTTCACACCCGAGGGGGTGCCAGGACAGGGCTCGTTCAGCTCGACGGCACAACTCGACGAGAAGTCTTTCGAGCAGGTAATAGAACAGGCCCAGCAGGGTTTCCTGTGGCTGCGCCGTCCGGAGATCGTCTCCATCGCCGCCGTCCAGGGTCACGCCATCGGCGCCGGATTCCAACTGGCGCTCGCCTGTGACCTGCGGATCGTGGCCGATGACGTCAAGTTCTGCATGAAGGAACCCGCCCTCGGACTCGTGCCCGACCTGACGGGGACCAAGCCCCTCGTCGACCTGGTCGGCACGGCGAAGGCGATCGACATCTGTCTCACGGCCAGGGTCGTGGGCGCCGAGGAGGCGTTCAGGATCGGACTGGCCGAACACGTCGTCAACAGGGGAGGGCTGGCGCAGGCCGTTCAGGAGAAGGCGGCCGAGCTGCTGACGACCAACCGCGACGCGGCGACGGCCACCAAGCGGCTGCTCCAGGGCGCGAGGGGGCGCACCCTGGAGGAGCAGGCCGCGGCCGAGCGGGTCGAGCAGAAGGCCAGGATCAAGGCGCTGTTCGCCGGGAGCTGACAGGGGAATCACTGATGACCCGCCGGATGCTGTGAATGCCGATGGCGATGATGGGAGGGGGCTTCGGGCCCCAGACGATGCGGTCGCTGCGACGTGACGAGTCGGTCACGAAGCAGCGGCTTCGCCCCGGCACGGTCAGACGCATAGCGGGTTACGCCCGCCCCTTCGGCGGCCAGATCACCGCCTTCCTGCTGCTGGTGATGGCCGGCGCGGTCATCGTGGTCGCCAACCCGCTGCTGATGAAGGCGATCATCGACGACGGCATCCTGCCCAAACGGCCAGACGTCGTCGTGGGCCTGGCCGTCGCCATCGCGGCACTGGCCGCGGTCGACGCGGGCCTGACGCTGGCCCAGCGGTGGTTCTCCTCCCGCATCGGCGAGGGGCTCATCTACAACCTGCGCACCGAGGTCTTCGACCACGTCCAGCGCATGCCGGTGGCCTTCTTCATGCGCGCCCAGACCGGCGCGCTGGTCTCCAGGCTCAACACCGACGTCATCGGCGCGCAGCGGGCGCTGACCAGCACGCTGTCCTCGGTCGTCGCCAACGTCATCAGCCTGGTCCTCGTGCTGGGCGCGATGCTGGTGCTGTCGTGGCAGGTCACGCTGGTCGCCCTGGTCCTGCTGCCGATCTTCATCTTCCCCGCCAAGTGGGTGGGGCGGCGCATGTCCGTGCTCACCCGCGAGCAGATGCAGCTCGACGCCGAGATGAGCTCGGTGATGACCGAGCGCTTCAACGTGGCGGGCGCCATGGTCGCCAAGCTGTACGGCAGGCCCGAGGAGGAGGCCGACACCTTCGGCAGGCGCGCGGCGCGGGTGCGCGATGTGGGCGTCACCGTGGGCATGTACGGCACCGTCTTCAGAGTCGCGCTCGGCCTGGTCGCCGCCCTGGCCACAGCCCTGGTCTACGGCATCGGCGGGGTCCTGGCGGTGGGCGACTTCTTCGAGCTCGGCACGCTGGTCGCGCTCGCCGCGCTGCTGATGCGCCTGTACGGCCCGCTGACCTCGCTGTCGAACGTCCACGTCGACGTGATGACCGCGCTGGTCAGCTTCGACCGCGTCTTCGAGGTGCTCGACCTCAAGCCGATGGTCGCCGAGAAGCAGGGGGCGCGGCCCGTCCCCGCGGGTCCTGTGACGATCGAGTTCGACGAGGTCCACTTCCGCTACCCCGCCGCCGAGGAGGTCTCGCTGGCCTCCCTGGAGTCGGTGGCCAGACAGGACACGGGACCGTCGAACCCCGTGCTCAAGGGCGTCTCCTTCACCGCGCGGCCGGGCAGGCTCGTCGCGCTCGTCGGCCCTTCCGGCGCGGGCAAGACCACCATCACCTCGCTGGTCTCGCGCCTCTACGACGTGGGCGAGGGCGCGGTGCGGCTGAACGGGCTGGACGTGCGCGAGGCCACGCTCGCCTCCATCCACGACACCGTGGGCGTCGTGATGCAGGACGCCCACCTCTTCCACGACACCATCGGCGCCAACCTGCGCTACGCCAGGCCCGACGCCGACGACGAGGAGATCTGGGACGCGCTTCGGGCAGCGCAGATCGCCGACCTGATCGAGGGACTGCCCGATCAGCTCGACACCGTCGTCGGCGACCGCGGCTACCGCCTGTCGGGAGGGGAGAAGCAGCGGCTCGCGCTGGCCAGGCTGCTGCTCAAGGCGCCCAGCGTCGTCGTGCTCGACGAGGCCACCGCCCACCTCGACTCCGAGTCGGAGGCGGCGGTGCAGCAGGCGCTGAAGACGGCGCTGGCCGGGCGCACCTCGCTGGTCATCGCGCACCGCCTGTCGACGATCCGCGAGGCCGACGAGATCCTCGTCGTCCAGGACGGCAGGATCGCCGAGCGCGGCAGGCACGAGGAGCTGCTGGCCCGCGGCGGCCTCTACGCCGAGCTCTACCGCACCCAGTTCGCCGCCGAGGCGCGCGAGCAGGGCTGATGGCCCCGACTGGATGATCCGGGGCCGATGATCCGGGGCCGGCGTCCTACGCGTAGCCGAGCCGGCTGAGCTCCTCGCGCGCCACCTTCTCCACCAGCTCGCGGTCGTCGGGACGCAGGCGGGTGCGCCACGCGCCGACCTCGGGGACGCGCGTGCCGTACAGGGCGACCTTGGACACACGCGTCTCCAGGAAGCTCGACAGCGAGGCGACGCTCTCGCCGGTGGAGTGGACCAGGTCCTCGTAGCGGAGCGTGAGCAGCTGCTCGGCCGGCAGCTCCCTGCGCAGGGTGGCGCTGAGCCGCACCGCGCTGCGCCAGCGCAGCGCGCACTTGCCCGCCGTCGGCATGCTCTTCCACCGCTCGCGGTGCTCGTCGCGGTTGACCCCGAGGAAGGCGTTGGGGAACTCGGTGTCGTCGGCCAGCATCGACGGCTTGAACCAGGCCAGGCAGTCGGGGTCGGCGGCCATGTCGCACACCACGTCGCGGCCGTCGCGGATCAGCTGCACGAACCGGGCGTCGGGAAAGGCCTGCAACAGGACCTCGGCGGTGTAGAGCAGGTCGGGAGTCGCGTCGCCGAAACGGGTCACGGTGGCGGTGGCGACGCAGGGGCCGACGCCCGTCACCCCTCCCGCCTCCCTGCACGGCGGCGCGCACTGGCCGCACGAGCCCGGCAGCACCTGCCACGACTCGGCGAGCGAGTCGCGCAGCACCCTGACCGCGCCCGAGCTGCGCCCGATGGAGGGACGGCGGGCGAAGGCGTGCACCACGTGCGCCACCGACTGGCGGCCCATCGTCATGTGGAAGCCCGGCGAGCGTTTCAGAGCACGCGCGAGCAGGTCCGCGCCGGAATGCGGGGCTCCGAGCAGGAACACCGGCCTGCGGACCTTGATGCCGTTGACCACGAGAATGTGGGGCGGAGGTCGCATACGTCAGGTAAGTGTGACACCGTTTGCGAGGTGAACGAACCGGCCACGCCAACATCCGTCACGGTGGTCACAGGAGTGGCCGTCAGCCCCGAAACCGGAACGCCTCACCTGCGCGAGGGCGACACGGTCGCCGTCGTCTCGCCGTCGGGGCCGCCGAACGCGGCGCTGCTGCAGCGAGGCGTGAAACTGCTCGAAGGACTGGGGCTGAAAGTCGTGCTCGGCCGGCACGTCCTCGACCGCGAGGGCTACCTCGCAGGCTCCGACGCCGACCGCGCCGCCGACCTGCAGGCCGCCTGGTGCGACCCGGCCATCTCCGCCGTCTTCTGCTCGCGCGGAGGGTACGGCGCGGCCAGGATCCTCGACCTGCTCGACTGGCACGCGATGCGCGCCGCGGGCCCCAAGATCCTGCTCGGCTCCAGCGACATCACCGCCCTGCACCACGTCTTCGGCGTCGAGCTCGGCCTGCCCACACTGCACGGCCCGATGCCCGCCTGCCGCCCGCTCTCCTTCGAGGAGGAGCCCGAGCCGGTGACGTGGGACCACCTGCGGGCCGCGCTGTTCGGCCACGCCCCGCCCGTCACGGGGGACAGGGTGCTGCGCGAGGGGCGAGCGGAGGGCGTGCTGGCGGGCGGCAACCTGTCGCTGCTGGCCTCGCTGTGCGGGACGCGCTACCAGCCGTCCTTCGCCGGCAGGCTCGTGCTGCTGGAGGACGTCGGCGAGCAGCCGTACCGGATCGACAGGATGCTGACCCAGCTCCTGCAGTCGGGCGCCCTCGACGGCGTGCGCGGGTTCGCGCTCGGATCGTGGGTGGAGTGCGGCGATCCCTACCCGGTTCTCGCCGAACGGCTGCTGCCCCTCGGAGTGCCTGTGATAGCGGGGTTGACGGTGGGACACGGCACGCCACAGAGGTCCGTGTGGCTCGGAGGGCTTGGTGTTATCGATACCGAATCGTGCTCCCTTGCTGGTCTGCTTGGCCCCGCGGACCAGGCAGTGTAAGACGCATAGGGAGAAAACCGACGATTTCCGGAGGGCGGGACGCGTGAAGTTCTTCAGGCGCGACCGGGAGCCCTCCCGGAGATCCGTCGAGGAGATCGATCTCGACTCCCTCCTCGCGCTCGTCGCCGACTCCCTAGGCTACACCTGCGAGTTCGCCCCCGACGGTGGATCACTGACGCTCGGCGGCGGCAGGGAGATCCTGGTACGGCTGGCGGGCCTGCGCCGCGAGGCGGGCCGCCGCTCCCGCGAGGACTGGCCCGTGCTGGTGTCCGAGCACCTGGCCAACGCGGTGGCCGCCGCCGACGACCTGCTCGACGTGTGCGACCTCGACCAGGTCAAGCCGCTGCTGCGCACCAGGGTCGAGTCGGTCGACGCGGTCGAGGACCTCACCAGGGTCGTCGGCCGCTCCCTCAACGGAGACCTGGTCGAGCTGCTGACCGTCGGGGCCCGCTTCGTCCGCCCGGAGGAGGCCGGTTGCTGGCCCATCCCCTCCGGTCAGGCCCTTGACCTGGCGCTGGACAACGTCCGGCAGGACGAGCGGCTGACCCTCTCCCACCTCGACCTGTCGGGTCTGCAGGCCTGGCGGTTGTCGGGTCGTACCGTGGCCGCGGCCGCGCACCTGCGCTGGCTCCCGCAGTACGTCACCGTGCCGGAGGACGGCGTGCTCGTCGTCCTGCCCGACCCGTCCACGCTGGTGCTCTACCCGGTGGACGGCATCGGCGTCGTGCGCGCCATCGAGCGGCTGCGCGTCCACGCCGAGCGCGCGGGCGGCCTCAGCCCGCAGGTCTACTGGTGGCACGCGGGCAGGCTGACCCTGATCCGCGCCGACATCGTCCTCCAGGACGGTCAGACCAGGCTCGTCGTCGCCCCGCCACCCGAGTTCGCCAGGGTCCTGGCCCGGCTGGCCGCCTGACCCGCCTCACTCGTAGAAGAAGACCTTGAACTCCAGGTGGTCGCTGTTGGCACCCGCCCAGTAGCCCACGCCGCTGCTGTCCCTGAACACCTCGTGCCGCCTGCGCAGGCTCTGGTAGATCCGCTCGGCGGTGTCCTGGGCGACGCCGGTGGCCTCCTGCGGGCCCGAGGCGAAGACCAGGACGAACCCCGCGCGGCTTTCGGTGAGACGCCGCTCCGCCAGCTCGGTGTCGATCTTGGTGAGCAGCTCCCGCATGGCAGCCTGGCGCCCGCTGTCGCGGAACCTGGCGGGCGGGATCTCGATGTCGAAGTCGACGGGCCGTTTGCGCAGCCTGTCGCGTTCGGGCGGCTCGGCCGTGACGCTCGGGCTGGGGGAGTGGGTCGGGGTGCCCTCCTTCGTGGTGACCGGCAGCGAGGCGAGCCCGACGAGCACCAGCACCAGGAACAGGTCGGCGAACAGCCAGCCCGCCAGCAGCGTGGTCCGCATGCGGTCACGCCTCACCAGCCCCTCCCCTGGGCCCGGTGGCCGTTCTCCGCGACACCGGCCTCCAGCCTGGTGACCACGTCGGAGATCCTGCTGACGATCTCGTGGAAGAGGTGGGTCCGCTCGTTGAGCGCCTGCAGGGAGTCGCCGAGCACGGCCGTGGAGCGCGCGACGCCGTCGGCGACCTTGTTCTGCACGTGGGCCTGGTCCCTCGCCATGGTGCGCTCGTCCCTGAGCGTGGCCAGGAAGCCGGTGGCCTCCGCGGTGAACCTGCCCACCTCGGCCGACAGCGCCCTGTGCAGCGTCGCCAGCTCGTCGGCGGTCTCCTTCGAGCTCTTCAGCGAGGCGGTGAGCTCACCGAGCCTGTCGGCCGCCTGCAGCCACGAGGTGAAGACCTCGTGCAGCTGGCTGCCCGGACCCGCCGACACCGCCTCGCCGATCGTCTTCGTGGCCTTCCTGAGCTCCTCGGACAGCTCGCTCGAGCCGACGCTGATCTGCGTCGCGACATCCTTCAGCTCCGCCATCGAGACCGGCTGCCCGGCGGCGACGGGCACCTCGGCGACCAGCAACGTGGCCTGGGCCAGGGCCTCGCCGAGCTTCCGCCGCCGGTTGTCGCTCGCCTCGTCGGCCACCCTGATGACCACGGTGAGGACGACCACCGCGCCGACCATGGTCGCGATGGTCGTCGCGGAGTCCGACAGCGGGCTGACGCCCTGCAGGCCGCGCTGCCATGCCAGCAGGAAGGGGACGCGGCCGTCGGTCTCGCCGTAGGCGCTCAGCGCGAGCGCCACCTGCCACCAGGTGAAGGCGACGGGCACGAACACCAGGCCGTCCCTGACGATCTCCAGGAGCCTGACGAACCAGCCGGAGCCCTTGACGATCTTCTCCGGGTCGTAGGCGCTCAGCAGGTCGATGCCGCGCAGCCGCCGCCCCTCGTGCAGCGACAGTTCCTCGCTCACCTTGGCCAGCGGCTTTCCGCCGTACGTGCGCAGGTCCCTCGCCACCTGCTCCAAACTCATAGCGGTCCCCCTGAGGTGGCGACGACGGCGACGACGGCGAGCAGCGCGATGACGCCCATGAACAGCAGGACGAGCAGGATGCGCTCGGCCTTGGGCGCGGGCAGGTCGTCCGAAGGCCCTGGTCGCGCCTGCTCCGTCGACCTGGGCTGGGCCCGCGCCTGTGTGGCGACGGGTCGCGCCCCCAGCGGCGTCGGCAGGCCCGCCTGCACGAAGAACTGGGTCCACGCGGTCCTGTCGACCAGCGCGAGCGACCTCGAGTCGCGCGCCAGCGCCCGCAGCGCGTACAGCAGCTGCGCGGACGGGCGCGGATGGGCCAGGAAGGCGGCCATGACCCCCTCGTCGATCTTCTCGCCCGCGACCACGCTGAGCACGCTCTGCAGGTAGGCGGTCGCCTCCCTGGGCGAGCCTGTCAGCCGTGCCGCCGCCTCGGCGAGGCCGCCCCTGGCGATCAGCGCGTCCAGGGCGCGCCTGCGCTGTTCCGACGAACGCTCGCGCCCGTCGCAGATCACGTTCAGCGCCACACGGGCCGCCTCGGGTTCCTCGGCGGAGTGCTCGTGCACCCAGCCGATCAGCTCGGCCTTGGACATCGTCCTGGCGACCGAGTCGACCAGGGCACGGCGGGCGCGAGGCTCGGGCAACACCCTGCCCGCCAGGGCCGCGACCCTGCGTAGCGAGGGGTCCTGCTTGAGCGCCTCGCGCAGCAGCTGCGCCGAGGGCGGGCGGACGGCCAGTCCCTCCAGCACCCGCTCGCCCGCGTGGCCGGTCAGGTAGGAGCGCAGCGCGACCCCCTGGACCAGTTCGGTCACCTCCTCGGGCAGGGCCGTGGCCCGCAGGAGCGCGGCGAGCTCGCCGTCGTCCATGGTTGGCACGATCCTGCGCGCCTCGGCGAGCCCGTGCTTGGAGCGCAGCGCCCCCAGCTCGGCGGCCGACAGGGCCTGCGCCCTGCGCAGCAGCCCCGCCACGTCGTCGAGCACCCCGGGCGACAGCTGGGCCTTCTGCGCCCATGCCCTGGAGTCGTCGACGCTGGCGACAGGCCTGGCCGGCCTGAGCCTGTCGATGGCCGTCCGCCCCTCGGCGCGGTAGGAGACGGCCAGAGCCGTGGCGAACGGATCGCCGCCGTCACCGCCGAACCTGAGCCTGCGGCGCGCCACTCCCATGCGGCTCTCGTGGTGCTCGGGGAGGAACACGATGTGCGGGCAGCCTCTGTCGTCGTCGCGCGACTCCATGGTCGAGAACGTCGTCGTCGCGCCCATGATCTCCACCAGCGCGCACAGCAGCTCGGCGGGGGCCTCCGGCGGGGCGACCACCGACACGTCGGCCTCGGGAGCGGCCAGCACGAACGCGACCAGCTCGGCGAGCGTCGCGGGCGGCAGCGCCCTGGCCCGCCTGACCAGGTCGTGGCGGCCCTTGTCGGCCTGGTGGCGCAGGTCCTCCCACGACAGTGGGGCCAGCTCCGCGGTGCCGTCCCACGAGGTCAGCCAGCCGTCCCACTCGTGCAGTGACAGCGCCTGCAGCGCGTTGATCTCGTGGCCGACCAGGATGTGGGCGAGCGAGGCCTGGCGGCCCTCCGCCTCGGTCACGGGACGCTTGCAGATGACGGCATGGCCGTCGGGGCCGCGCAGGTAGCCCAGGCCGAACCGGTCGTGCTCCTGCCATCCCGCCCACACCCGCTCCCGCAGCAGCGGGTCCCAGCCTGACAGCGCGTCGATCGGCAGGGACGAGGCGACGGGCCCCATTCCCTTGCCGCCCAGCAGGGATCGCTCGGACCAGGTGTAGAAGATCTGATCAAGTCGCATCCTCGCCGCCCTCCACCCGCCGCATCGGTTCGTCGTCCAGCACGCCCGCCATGGCGAACAGGGCCAGCAGCGGCTTGAGCACCCTGCGCTGGCCGAACCCGTCGCCGTAGGTCGACTCGGTGGCGCTGACGTTGGTGGCCGAGGCGAAGTGCAGCGTGCTGCGGTAGCACTTCTCCGCCGGCCGGAGCCACGGCTCGGCTCTGCGCTCGACCAGGAAGGCGTAGACGTCTTCGCTCTCCTGCTCGGCCGTGGACAGGTCGGTCTCCTCCGCGGGGCCCGAGCGCGACATCCACTCGCCCACCAGGTCGAAGGAGTAGCGCAGGAGGTCGGCCTTGGCGACCACGAGCGCCGCAGGCAGGTGCAGGAACTGCCTGCCGGGCGCGGGCCGCCCGCCGAGCCGCTTGAGGGCCTCCTCGAAGGTGCTGTCGCCGATCGCGGTGGCCGCGGGCTGGGTGAGCCCGGGAATGGAGTCGGGGTCGATGACGAACAGCAGCGCGTTGACCGAGCCGAAGAAGCGCACCTCGGGGTCGGAGCGTTCGAGCTGCTCGCCCGCGACGTCGAAGAAGGACACCGCGAAGGCGTCGCCGTCCCTGTTGGTGACCTTGAGCGCGTCGGTGAAGACCACGGGCAGCGGCTGGGTCGGGTCGAGCCTGCGCCTGCCCCTGATGAACGGCTCGACGGTCCTGCTCATGTACTGCTGATGGGTGCGCAGGTCGAGCGGCTCGACGGTCAGGCCGAGCCGCCGCAGCGCGGCGTCGTTGGCGCACAGCCTGGAGATCATGGCGGCGACCAGGTGCGACTTGCCCGAACGGCTCTCGCCGAAGACCCCGATGATGACCGCCTTGTAGTCGGCGTAGTCGTAGGGGAGGTAGTGGGAGTCGGGGGAGCCGACGCCCGAGCAGGGCCGGTAGGCGGTCTGCAGCCTGGTGCGCCACGCGACGTCGTCCTCCCTGGGATCCTTGCGCAGGATTTCGGGCCTGTCGTCGGGGCCGAAGACCACGGGGGGCGTGCCGTCCCAGTCGATCCAGCGCAGGCAGATCGGGCACTCCAGGACGGCGCTCACAGCAGGCTCCAGAGCACGGCCACCAGGACCACGAGCACGCCGGCCACGGTCACGGCGGCCGCGGCGCGGACGAAGGGCGGCCGCAGCAGCGGAGCGACGCGTGCCCAAGGCGCCTCACGGCCGCGCGCGGCCCCGGTGGGCGGCTTGGGCACGATCCACGGCTTGCGCCGCGGCGGCGGCGACCAGCCGCGATGCCGCTCCTGGTATGCGTGCTGCCTGGCGCGCAGCTCGTGGAAGTTGCGCCGCCCCTCCCGCTCGCGGTCGCGGTAGGCGCGCGCCGGGCCCGAGGCCGCCCGCCCGCCGGGAGACCACCGGTCGAGCAGCTCGCGCGCGTCGGGCCGGTCCTCGGGCCGCTCGGCGAAGACCGTGCGCTCGCCGAGGAGCGCGCGCTCGGCCCCCGCGGACTCGCCTGCCAGCAACCGGCGCAGCAGCGCGTCCTGGCCGCGCAGGCGGTCGTCCATCCGCGCGGGGTCGTCCTCGGGCAGCTCTCCGGTGTAGAGGTGGAAGATGACCAGACCCGCCGCGTAGACGTCCTCGCCGTGCGAGACGGTGTCGCCGGCGCCGTCGTACTCCGCGCGGGTGAAGTCGGTGATCTGCAGTGAGCCGCCGTCCCATCGCAGCGTGTCGAGGTTGAGCCGCCGGTGCACGACCCCGCAGGACCTGAGCACCTCCAGTCCGTGCAGCAGCCCCGCCACCAGCATGCGCAGCGTCTCGCGGTCGACCGGCACGCTCAGTTCCGACAGCGGACGGCCGCGCAGCGTCATCAGCGTGTACGGCGGGACGGCGTCGGGATTGTGGCCCAGCATGGTGCTCACGTAATCCCTGCCCTGGTCGCCGAGCCATTTGCCGATGCGCCACTCGTGGTCGAGCAGTTCGCGAGCGCGCGCTCCCGCATGGGCCAGCTTCTGCATGACTGGCTCATTTACTGCGTTACGGCCGACCCGAAAACGGAAGTGCTCGTCGGTCCATTGAGCATCCGCGAAATCTATGGTGTATGGGACGTATTGTCCGTCCTTGGAGTCACGCGGGATGAGCTGGAGCTGTTCGGCCGCCATCGTCACCTCGTCGGCGTTATGTCTGGTTGAGGGGATGCCCGAGCGTCAAAGAAAGATTATCTTGACTGCCATTTATCGGCACGTGAAGAGTCAAGCCTCCTTAAGATGTTTCTCAACTAATTGAAGGCTTTTCCGGCGGTGTATGTGTCCCCTCTGACCCTTCAACGCATGCTGCGCGAGTCAGCCTTCGACACGCTCGGCGAGCTCTATCCCGACGACGACAGCTCCACCCTGCTACTGGCCGCGCTCGGCGCCAACCGGGCCCGCCTGCCGGTGCGCGGCGCCCGCAGGGCGAGGGACTACTGGCTCGCGGTCTGCCAGGAGGTGGAGAAGGGTGCCTTCGCGTTCACACTCGACGACCTGGTGGCGCGAGCGGCGGCCGACTACCCGCGCAACACCGCGCTGCGCGCGCTGGCGGGCGCGCAGGAGACGGCCGCGCGGGGCGCGGGCGCGGTCGAAGGGGGGCCGTTGCGGGTGCTGTGCCTGCTGGCCTCGCCGCGCGACCAGGACCCGCTCGACCTCGACGAGGATCTGCGCCGCATCCAGCTGGCGGCCGAGCGCTCGGGGCGGCGCGTCGAGGTCAGCGCGCGGACGGCGACGAGGACCGGCGACATCCTTCCCGCCTTGCTGGCGGTCAGGCCGCATGTGGTCCACTTCGCGGGCCACGCCGACCACGAGGGGCTGGTCTTCGCCGACACCGTCCACGTGTCGGCCACGGTGACCGCCCAAGGCCTGGCCACCGCCTTCGCGGCGACGGGGCCGCTGCGCTGCGTCGTGCTCAGCGCCTGCTACACCGGCGAGCAGGCGGAGGTCTTCCGCACCGCCGCCGACGCGGTGACGGGCTGCACGCAGGAGCTGCCCGACGCGGCGGCGATCCTCTTCAGCGAGGGCTTCTACCTGGGCCTGGCCGAGGGCAGAAGCGTCAGGGAGGCCTTCGCGCTGGGCCGCGCCCGCATGGCGCTCGCCGGACACGACACCTCGTGCCTGCGCTACCTCGACGGGGAAGGGGATCTGTGAGCGACGAGGTCGAAGCCTTCTGGCAAGGCAACAGGCGCGGCCTCGACCCCGCCAATTCGGGCGCCGACGGCCCCGCCCTGACCACCAACGACTCCTTCTGGCTGGCCGACTGGTGCCAGGTCTGCGGCCACACCTTCAGGGAGGCCGACAACGTCCACGTCGTCCACGGGCCGCCCACCGTGGTCAGGCACCACAGCCCCACGCTGCCCTGCAGCGGCCTGGTGACCGACTACGACCCGCCCGAGGACGGCCTGTCCCGCGCCTTCCACGCCGCCGTCGACGCCGCCAACCCGCTGCCGCCCGGCACCGACGCCGTCCTCCTGCTGCCGGGACACCCCCTGCTGCTGCCGGTCATCCCACGCAGGCAGTGCGCCTTCTGCAGCGACTCCTTCCGCCCCTTCGAGTCGGCGGTGATCTGCCCGTGCAGCCCGCGCGAGCCGCGCTGTGGGCTCGGTGTCCATCGCGACCCCGGCGGCGGCAACACCTGCTACGACGAGTGGGTCAGCAACGGCCCCCTGCTCACCTGCCCCACCACCTTCACGAAGGTGGAGGAGCGGTGATCGAACGCTACGCCAGGCAACTGCTCATCCCGCACTGGGACCAGGACGTGCTCAGCGAGGCGACGGCCGTGGTCATCGGCGTGGGCGCGCTCGGCACCGAGTCGGCCAGGCTGCTGGCGCAGGCGGGCGTCGGCGCGCTCGTGCTGTGCGATCCCGACCTGGTCAGCGAGTCCAACCTGAGCAGGGGCTCGCTTTTCACCGGCGCGGACGTCGGCAGGCCCAAGGTGGAGGCCGCGGCCTCGGCGCTGCGCGCGCTGGCGCCCGCCACCGCGGTGGCGGCCCGCGGGACCGAGCACGCGCGCGGCGTCGGCCTGGCCGAGCTGCGCGACGCCGACCTGGTCATCAGCTGCCTCGACAGCATCGCCGACCGCGTCCAGCTGGCCGCGCGCTGCGGCCTGGTCGGCGCGGCCATGCTCGACGGCGGCACCCACCCGTGGGGCGGCGAGGTGCGCTGGTACCCGCCCGACGGACCCTGTTACGGGTGCGGGTGCACCAGCGGCGAGCGGGCCCTGCCGCCCACCTCCATGGCCTGCGGCATCCCCGACGAGATGGGCGCCTCCGCGCCGATCTCCGCGATGGTCGCCTCCTGGCTGGTGACCCACGCCGTCAGGGTGCTGTTCGGGCTGCCCGTCGCCGAGGGCCTGGTCAGGCTGGACCCGGTGGCGGGGGAGAGCCGCAGGGTCGCGCTGACCGCCGACCCCACCTGCCCCCTCCACGAGCCGATCCCCGCCAGGTACGTCACACGCACCGCCCTGACCGTGGCCTCTCCCGTCGCGGCGCTGCTGGCCATGATCCGCCCTGGAGAGCGCCTGCAGGCCTGGAACTCGGTCGACCCCTCCGACCCCCACGGTCCTGTCGAGATCGACGCCGCCCTCGCCGGGTCGGCGATCGGCGAGCTGGGGATCGCCCCCGGCGAGCTGCTTCCTGCGATCAGGACCTCGCCCCACGAGCACGTGCGGTACATCGAACTGGCCACGTCGCGGCCGGAAGGGAAGGACCCCAGGTGAGGAACGAGCTGGTCGCCCTGCTCGCGGGGCTGTACGACGACGAGGCGTCGGCGCGGGTCCTGCTGACCACCATCGACTACCCCCGGCCGCACATGCCGCAGTTCGCCACCCCCCTGGCCTTCTGGCAGCAGGTCGTCAGCCGCGTCGAGCAGGGCGTGATGCCCGTGGAGGACGGCATGACGGTCCTGCTCGACGCCGTGGCCGCGCACTTCCCCACCAACAGGGAGCTCCAGGCGCTCAGGGAGAAGGACGAGGCGTCCCGCAGACCCCCTGCGGGAGAGACGCCGCCGCAGCCCCTCACCGCGGACGGGCCGTGCCCGACGCTCCTGCTCACCGGCGTCGACAAGGCTGCGGAGTTCGAGGAGCTGGTGCGCAGGGAGGTCGACCCCGACGCCGAGCTGGTCTACGTCGCCAGGGAGCAGTGCGGGGTGCGCGTCTCCGACCCCGGCGAGGCCCGCCAGGAGGTCGTCAACCGCCTCCAGCAGGTGGTCGACGCGTGGGAGCCGGGCTGCCAGGTGTCCTACGAGCACTACAGCTTCAGGCCCTACCTGTACCGGCTCCTGCTGGTCTACGGGCCCGACGGCACGCCGTACCAGCTGACGGGGGTGCCTGCCACGATGCTGCCCGAGGACATCGCGCAGGCGGTGATCCAGCAGTCGCCCGCGATGACCGACCGGCGGGGAGGCGTCGTGCGGACCGTGATCGACCACGAGAGCGCGCAGGGCGGCGGCAGGCAGCGGTTGGTCGACCCCCAGCTGTGCCTGCACGAGGTAGGGGTCAAGGACGAGGACAGCCTGCACGTCGGCGCCGAGGCCACCGCGGGCTCCGTCAACCCCGTCATGCGGATGCGGGCCCAGATGCGAGCCCGTGCCCAGATCAGGAGGTTCGAGCAGACCGGTCACGCCTTCAGGATCGCCAGGTACGACAACGAGGACCTGCCCAACCGCTTCCACATCTCCTTCGACGCTCCGGGCTTCGCACCGCCCGACGACATCGACTCCTTCTTCCACCCCGGCCTGCCGCTGCAGGAATGGCCGTTCGACGAGCTCGATCCCGTGCCCATCGCCCGGCACGACCTGGCCATCTTCCTGCCGCCGATGTTCCCGGTGAGCGCGCCGCTGGTCATCTGGGAGACCGAGGTCTTCCATCCCAACATCTGGCGCAAGCCGGCGCCCTCCCAGCACGCCCACCACAACCAGGTCTGCCTCGGCGCGCTGATGAACGGCTACCGGCCGGACCTCGACTTCGGCTCGCTCTGCCAGCTCCTCGTCGACATCGGCAGCTACCAGAACTACGACGTCGTCGACGCCGACACCTGGCCCGACCCGGTCGCCGCCTTCTGGGCCAAGTCCGCCAAGGGGCAGGCGGCGATCACCGCGATGGGCGGCAAGCTGATCGAGGAACGCGGCCCGGGCGGGGTGCGCGGCGAGGGCAGGGCGCCGCTGCTGTGGATCAGCCCGATGGAGGACCCCGATGGCCGTTGAGATCGAGCTGTACAAGGGCGAGCAGGAGACCTACCACGCGCGGCTCGCCCTCGCACCCGTGCTGCGAGAGGCGCTGAAGGAACTGGTCGGGCTCGCCACCGACGAGACCAGGCTGTTCATGGAGCTGCACCGCGAGCGCGACCCCAACCCGATCATGGGTCCGCCGCGCCTGGTCAACCTGGGCGAGGAGGTCGGCTTCCTGACCCTCACCGCGGTACGGCGCGGCGAGACGATCTACGAGGGCAAGCACTCGGTCAACGAGCTGGTCGGCTCGGTCCTGACCGGCGTCGTCACCAGGCTCGACCCCGCGGAGACCCACTGGTCGTTCAGGATCAGGGCCGGGCTGTTCGACCTGGACGCCGGCCGGCCCACACCGCAGGTGGAGGGCGCGGTGCAGGTGGACCTGCAGCGCCGAAAACGGCTCCCGTTCACCGTCACCAAGGTCGAGGGCGCCGAGGCCGAGCTCGTCGACCCCGCCGCGCTCGGCCTGGACCCCGGGAGGCTGGGCCCCGTCAACGTGCTGATGCCCGGCGAGGTCCACGTCCAGCTGACGGGCGGGATGAAGCTGTCGGAGCGGCTGGAGGAGGGCGGCTTCCTCATCGGCAGGGTCAGCAGAGCCGCCGACGCCCACCTGGTGGAGATCACGCACGTCACCCCGGCCCACCGATCGGGCGCTGGGGCGATCCACTTCACCTTCACCGGCGACTCCTTCCTCGCGGTCAACCAGATGATCGCCGACAGGGGCAAGGGCGAGGAACTGGTCGGCTGGTACCACACGCACCTGCGCGGAGTGGATGTCGGCATGGGGTTGTCGGCCACGGACGTGGACCTGCACAGGGCCACGTTCCTGCGGCCATGGCAGGTGGCGGCCCTGCTCAACCTGTCGAGGAACGGGCGCACGCTGCGCTTCTACGGTCGCGCGGCCGACGGCGAAAGGCTGGAGCAGTGTTCGCAGTGGGTGGCCGATGAGCGCGGTCAGTACCGCAGGACGAGTCCTGGTGTGGGCCCTGACGCGGGCTCCCGATAGCGCGGGCCCGCCTCCCGAGGGCGACCTCGGCACCGCGCGCGGCCTGCTCGACCCCGGCGACGAGGTCATGGCGAGCATCGCGCGCCTGGCCGGCGCCACCACGGCCAGGTTGCGCCTCTCGGGGCCTCCGCTCGGCGACCGCCGACCGCCCGGGCTGGGCGTGGTGCTGCTCGCCGCGGCCGTGGGCGCCCGTGGCGAGCGGCGCTCGTTCGAGCTGGCCCACGCGGTGCCCAAGCCGCGCACCGCCTACGACCTGCTGACCTATCACGCCGTGGCGGGAGCGGCCGTGCCGTACGCGCCGGGGCTCGCCGACGTGCTGAGGGACAGCTCGCCGCTCACTGGCTGCCTCGACCGGCCGGGGCCGGCGGGCGCGCAGGACTGCGACGACCTGGTCGACAGGCTGCGCCAGGACAGGCAGGCCAGGCGGCTGCTCACGCTGGGCTTCGCCAGGCCCGTCACCGAACCCGAGCAGTACGGCTGGCGCGGCGACACGCTGGCCTGGCTCCGCCACGAGGACGTCGACCTGGTCCTCGACGTCTACGAGAGCGCGCTCGTCCACTTCCGCGCCGAGCACGAGCGCATGGCGAGGGCCGCGTGGCGCTCGGCCATGGAGGGCGACGTCGCCGCCGCCGCTCCCGTCGCGACCTGGTGGCGGGCACTGGCCGAGCTGGAGGCCGCCGCGCCCGCGCTGCTGCGCGGCCGCCACGAGCTCATCGACTACCACCAATGGACCAACCTCTTCCGCCGGGTGCGGACGCTGGAGGCCACGTGACCGACTACATCCCGCTCGAGGTGGTGGTCGCGGGCGAGGGCGCCTCGCTGGCCGCCGTGCCCGGCGACACCCCGCTCGGCCAGGCCCTCGCCTCGGGTCCCTTCCTGCTGCTCGCGCCGCTGGAGGAGGGATGGGCGCAGTTGCGGCTGAGCACGTTCAGGCTGCGGCAGATCCCGCTCGACCAGGTGGACGGCAGGCCGCTGTACCGGCCCGCGCCCGTCGCCCCGCCCGCTGCCGAGCCCGCCGGCGACGAGCACGGCGACGGGCACGGCGACGGCCCCGCCAGGCCCGTGGAGCTGAGCGAGGCTCAGGCCACCAGGCTCGCCTACGACGACTACGTGCGCGAAGCCGCCTCGTTCCTGCGGGCGGGCCTGTCGGTGCTGATCGTGTGCGACAAGATCGTCGTTCCGCACCTGGCCGACCACATCGTGCGGCAGACCGCGGCCATGCCGCGCCTGCTGGAGGTGCAGGCCCCGGTGGGCGAGGACACCGAGCCGCCGGTCGACATGCGGCCCCAGCCGGTGCTGGCCAGCCTGCGCCAGCGGCTGCTGGCCAGGCTCCGCGACATGTTGCGCGAGCTCGGCTCCCAGGACGTCCTGGTCATCACCCACCTCGACCTGCTCGGCGGCGGCACCGACAACGCGCTGGCCAACGAGACCAGAGACCTGATCGAGCTGCTGTACGGCGCCGACAGGCAGGTGATCCTGGCCTTCGCCGACCCGTCGCTGAGCGTGCCCGAGGTGCTGGCCGCCCGCTTCGCGGTCAGGATGACCATCGAGGGCAGCCCCAGGTACGTGCGCCACCCGGTCGACTCCAGCCTGGCCTCCATCGAGCAGGCCCTGGTCACCCAGGCCGAGGCCGACAGGTTCGCCGGGCTCGACGGCACCGACTTCTACAAGTACGTCGTCGGGCTCAACCCGGTACGGCTGCGCCAGACCATGCGCTACGCCCTGCAGGAGACCGAGGGCCTCAACGGCGTCACGGTCAAGGACCTGCCGACGATGATCAGGAAGTTCAAGGCGCAGATGTCGGCCAGCTTCGAGATCCCCGATGTCAGCTTCGACGACATCGGCGGCTACGCCGAGGTGAAGCGGCAGATCCTGCGCTCGCTGCAGATCATGACGGCCGCCAGGAGCCTGACGGGTCCCGACCAGCGGCTGCGCGGCGAGCTGATCCCGCGCGGCTTCATCTTCCACGGCGAGCCTGGCACCGGCAAGACGCTGTTCGCCAAGGCCATCGCCAACGAGCTCGAGGCCACGATCCAGGTCGTCTCGGGGCCCGAGGTGACCAACAAGTACGTCGGCGAGAGCGAGCGGCGCATCAGGGAGCTGTTCGCCGAGGCGCGGCGGAACGCTCCCTCGGTCATCGTCTTCGACGAGTTCGACTCCATCGCCGCCAGCCGTACCAGCTCGGAGGACGGCGGCAGCCGCGCGGGCAACGCGATGGTGGCGCAGATCCTCACCGAGATGGACGGCTTCAGGCCCGACGTGCAGATGATCGTCATCGGCACCACCAACCGGCTGGAGATCATCGACAGGGCGCTGCTGCGCCCGAGCAGGTTCCAGAGCTTCCACATCGGGCTGCCCGACGAGGACGCCAGGCGCGGCATCATCAAGGTGCACGCCCGCCGCTACGGCGTGAACGTGAGCGGCATCGTCGAGCCGCTCATCCACACGACCAAGGGCTGGAACGGCGACGAGATCAGGGCGTTGTTCCGCGACGCCTTCGTCGGCGAGCGCTGGGAGGGCGTGCCCGCCGGCGCCGAACGCATCGGCGAGCTGGTCGGACTGCAGCAGCGGGCCAAGCGCGAGCAGCAGACCAGCAGGGCGGGCAGGTAATGGCACTCGACCAGGGGCACATCGCCACGATCCAGCAGCTCGGCACCATCGTCCGCGAGCTGGACGGCCGCTACGTGGGCAGGAGGGACGCGGCCAGGCTGCTGGTGGTGGCGGCCGTGTGCAGGGAGCACATGCTGCTGCTCGGCCCGCCCGGCACGGCCAAGACCGACCTGGTGGCGCACTTCGCGGGACTCATCCAGGCCAGATCGTTCACCTACCTGCTGACCAGGTTCACCGAGCCGTCGGAGCTGTTCGGGCCGCTCGACTTCGAGCGCTTCCAGAAGGGCGTCTACCGGGTCAAGACCGACGACATGCTGCCCGACGCCGAGATCGCCTTCCTCGACGAGGTCTTCCAGGGCAGCAGCGCCATCCTCAACACGCTGCTCAGCGTGGTGAACGAGCGCTACTTCTTCAACGGCGCCAGCAGGGAGCGGGTGCCGCTGGTGAGCCTGTTCGGCGCGTCGAGCGAGCTGCCGGAGGATCCCGCGCTGCGCGCCTTCGGCGACAGGTTCCTGCTGCGCATGGAGGTCGAGCAGGTGGCCCGCACCATGATGCCCGAGCTGCTCAAGCGGGGCTGGCAGCAGGAGCGCGAGCGGGTCGCCGGCGACGGGGCCGCCGCGCTCGCCATCCCGCCGATCAGGCTGCGGGACCTGCTCGCGCTGTCGGGCAAGCTCGCCGAGGTCGATCTCGGCCCCGTGCGCGACGCCTACGCCGAGGTGATCACCGACGTGCTCGCCCAGGGCGTCACGCTGTCCGACCGCAGGATCGTGCGCGGGCAGAAGCTGGTCGCCGCGGCCGCGCTGCTGCGCCGGTCCCTCGTTGCCAGGCCGGTCGACCTGTGGCCCGTCGCCCACATCTGGACCGAGCCAGGCGACGCGGGCGCGCTGCGCGAGGCCGTGGGCGACAGGGTGGTGGCCGACGGCGGGCAGAGCCCCTCGGGCGGACGCACGGCCGCCGAGCTCGAGGCGCTGGCCAGGCACCACGCCATGGCCGTGCTCGGCAAGGCGGGAGCCCCCACGCAGGCGGGCGTGATCGTGGCGATGCGCGGCATCAACGAGGTCCACCGGCAGCTGCGCGCCGACCACCGCGGCGAGCTCGCCGCCCAGCAACGCGTGCACGCCCTCCTCGCCGAGGTGGCCGCACTTCTCGACGACCCCCAGGGAGACGGACATGTGTAACCCGAGACGCGTCAAGGTCAGAGCCACCCGCAGGATCGCCGAGGCGTGGCGGGCCGAGATCGAACGCACGGTGACCGCCTCGGGAGAGGCGACCGGCGAGTCCAGGCTGACCCAGCCACTCAGGTCGATGCTGGGCGAGGGCGCGCTGCGCGCCTTCGAGCAGGCGCTCGGCGGCGACCCTCGGTGGGAGTGGGCCGACGGCGAATACCGCATGCGGGTGCCGGGCGGCCACGTCGCCTACCAGCCGGGCGTGGGAGACCTGGAGATCGTCATCTCGCTGACCGAGGCGGTCGAGGCCGTCGGCATCGCGGGCAAGGTCGTCGAGGGCGAGGTCACCGACGAGGTCGAGGGCGAGGGCGAGGGCAGCTATGACAACGACGGCTGGCGCGGGCGCACCAAGGAACGCGCGGAACGCGAGGCCAGGAAACAGGCCGAGGCCAGGGCGGACAAGCTGGCGGCCGAGCGTGCCGAGCGGCTCAGGCTGGACGCGCAGGAGGCCGCGAGCTACAGCATGAACACCGAGGCGGGGGCGGTGGAGGACGAGGCCCGCAGAAGGGCGGAGGCGGCGCTGGCCGAACGGCGGCTGGTCGTCGGCCAGGACCTCGGCCAGCGTGCGGACGCCCGCCTCGCCGAGGTGCACAGGCAGACGCTCAAGGACGTCATGGGGCTGATCGCGGCCAGCTACGCCCAGGCCATCAGGGAGTTCGCCCAGCAGAACAACGCGGAGAACTACTCCGTCGTCGACGGCGAGGGCTTCATCGAGATCCAGTTCGAGATGGAGGCCTGACCGTGCGGTTCAAGGTGGTGTTCAGAGTCAACAAGGAGACGGGGCAGGTCGAGGAGTTCGTCATCGACGATCTGGGCCGTGAGCGCGAGGGGGAGGACCACGACGCCACCCACGACGGTGTGGCCAGGCTCGTCGGCGCCGTCGTCGAACGGCGGGCGGCGCCCGAGGAGATCGACCCGAGGCTCCTGCCCGAGCCCGAGGCGCCCGAGATCAACCCGGACGAGCTGGAGGCCGCGCGGGAGAAGGAGCAGCGGAGCGAATGACCGGCAGGCGACGGCACTGGCTCGGGCAGGCCGCGCTCGCCTACGAGGAGGCGGGCCACCTGTTGGACGCCGCTCGTTGCAGGCAGGAGGCGGGCGAGCCGCTTGCCGCGGCCGAGCTGTACGAGCGGGCGGGAGAGCTGGAGCGGGCGGCCGCCTGCTACCTGCGGGCGGGCAGCGTGGCCGAGGCGGCCCGCTGCCACCTGGCCGTGGGCAGGCCCGAGGCCGCCGCCGAGTGCTGGGAGCAGGTCGGCAAGCCGCTGGAGGCCGCGTGGACCTTCATCGTCGCCGGCAGGAAGCCCGAGCGGGGCGGATGGCTGCTGCGCGGGCACGTGCCCGCCACCCTCGGAGAGCGGCTGCGCCACGATGTGGCCCTGGCCATGTGCGCGGTCTTGTCAGGCGAGGGAGGCGACGACGCGAGGCCGCTGGCCGCGGCCCTCGCCGCCGTCGAGCGCGACCTGGATCAGGTAAGGCCCGCGGCCGAACGGCTGCTGGTGGAGAGGTGGGCGGTCGAGGCGGCCACGGAGGTGGCCAGGTACGACCTGGCAGCCCTGGTGTTCGCCGCCGCCCACCGCAGCGGCCTGCGCGGCGCGGCGGGACGCTGGCGCGCGTGGGCCGAGCGGGCGCTCGGCGGTACCAGCGGCATCCCCGCCGAAACCGAAGAGAGGAGAGCGGGGTGAGCGGGGTGAGTGGCGTCCTCGCCGCGGTGAGGCGAGACAGGAGCGCCGGGTGAGCGCGTGGCGGCGCAGGCGCGAGGAGCAGCGGGCGCCCGCGCGGCCGCAGCCGTTCGTGCTGACCAGGCGCGACCAGCAGCCGCCGCCGGGCGAGCGGCCCGAACCCGCTCCCCACGCCTTCCCCGACGATCTGCTCGCGGGGCGGTTCGCCGCGGAGCGGGAGGCGCTGGCGTTCGTGGCGGCGGCCAACGACGCCGCGCTGCCCCCGCGCTGCGTGCGCTCGCCCGAGGGGGCGCTGTGGGTGCTGCGCGAGCACGCGCCCTCGCACTACGCCGAGCTGGTGTGGGTGGCGGGAGGCCTGCCGTACGCCTCGGTGGGCGGTGCGCTCAGGGGCCCGTCGGGGCACCGGGTGGACGTGAGCCGGCTGGAGGCGTGGCCGGAGGTCGGCTGGGTGGAGCTGGCCGCGCACGCCCCGCTCGCCGCCGAAGGGGGCGCCCAGCGCGAGGTCGTGGTCGTCACGACCGCCGCCATCGCGCGCTGGGCGCTCAACAGGTACCACGACGGGGCGCTGGCGATGCGCGTCTCCTCGGTACGGCTGGAGCCCGCCTTCTCGGGCGAGGGGGGCAGGGCCGCGGTGCTGTTGCGCGTCACGGGCGGCAGGGGCGCGCTGCCGAGGTCGATGCTGAACGCGCTGGCCCGCATGCCGTACACGATCGTGTGCAGGGCAGGGGAGCAGCGGTTGCTGGTCGACCATCGGGCCGAGCTGCCGCTGACCGACGCCGACCTCGCCGCCAGGGTGCCCGAGCGGGAGAGGTGGATCATGGGAGGGCCCGAGCAGGGCGTCTGGAAGATCGCCGATCGCAGCCCTGAGATGGAGCCACCGCTCGGCCTGGCCCCCGCGATCCAGCCGCCCGCGCGGCCCGCCCCCGAGCGCCGACCTGCCGACCTGGCCGTGCGGGTGCGGTTGGTCAGGACGCCCGGCGACGGCCAGGCCGAGGACGCCAAGCTGCTCACTGACGCAGACCTGCGCGTGCTGCGGTCCTACCTGTCGGGCAACCCCGCGGCCGAACGGGCCTTCCTCCTCGTCGGCGACGGCCACCACCTGCTGACCGAGCCGGGCGGCGGTGCGGGAGCGCTTCCCTTCGGCGTGCCGTTGCGCGCGGCAGGGCCCGCGGGGCTCTACGTCGAGTCGGGTCACGCGCTGCGGCCGAGCCTGCCCCCCGCCGCCAGGGCCAGGGCCTTCGGCCTCGACGGCAGGAGCGTGGTCGTCGTCTGCGCCGACGGCAGTCACCGCCTCGCCCTGCGCAACGCGGTGCCGGTGTGGGCGCTGTGGCTGCGGGAGCCCCCGGCCGTCGACGCCGCCCCGCCGACGGGCGCGCTCGCGGCGCTGCTCGACAGGTTCGACGCGATGGAACTGCCCCGCCCCGAACCCGTGGCTCAGGCGGCCGCCGCGCCCGCCGTCGTGGCCGCCGTCGAGCTGCGCGCCGAGGCCCTCGCGCTGGAACTGGCGGGCAAGTACGCCGAGGCCGCGCACAGGTACAGGCAGGCGGGCGACCCGCACATGGCGGGACGCATGTACGAGCGCGCGGCCACCCAGGAGAACGAGTGAGCGCGCCCGAGCCGCTGGCCAGGATCGCGGTCGACGACTGCCGCTGCGTCAGCCTGTCCGCCGACGGCTCGGCGCTGTTCACCGTCGCACGCGGGCGCGCCGAGGTCCGCGAGCACGAGGGCCCTCCGGTGTGGTCGGCGCCCGTCCACGCACCCGTCGAGCTGCCGGTGGAAGCGGCCTGGACACCCGACTCCGACCAGGTCTTCCTCGTGTGCGGGGCGCGACTGCTCGTCTTCGCCGCCGACTCGGGCGAGCCCTTCGCGCTGCCCGGCGAGCTGACCGGACGCGCCGACGTGACGGCGCTGGCGCTCAGCGGCGACGGCATGACCGCCGCCCTCGGCACGAGAGAGGGAACGATCTTCCTGCTCGACAGGGGCACCTCGGCCGTGGTCGCCTGGCCCGGCCGCTCCGATCCGGTCAGGGCGCTGGCCTTCGACCCCTCGGGCGCCGAGCTGTGCGTGGCCAGGTCGCGGGCGATCCAGTTCTGGCGCAGGGCCGACCGCACGATGATCGCCTCGGTGGGCGTGGGCGACCTGTTCCCTTCCCGGCTGGCCTGGTCGAGGGAGGGCGCGCTGGTCGCCGTCGCGGGCATCCGCGACGTCCGCACGGTCGACGTGCGCACCAGGAGGGAGGCGGCCACCCCGTGGCGTCCGGCGGGCGGTCCGGTCGCGCTGGGTTTCAGCAGGGACGGCACCCGCATCCTCGTCGGGACAGGACAGGGCGCCGTCCACCTGCTCGACAGGCAGCTCGCCGAGGACGAGCCGCCTGCCCCGGCCGTCCCCGCGCAGCTCACCGAGCCGGCCACCATGCACGTCGGCGCGTACGGCCTGCTCGCCGCCCGCACCGACGCCGGCACCGTCACCCTGTGGCGGCTGTCCGACACCCGCCTGCCCACCGACGCCCAGCGCGCAGGCGGCTCCTTGCTCCGCTGGGCGGCCAAGAACGCCCGCACCGTCGGCAGGGCGCCGAGGACGCCCGCCAGGACCGCCGCCCGCGTGACCTCCGTCGCCCCCCGCGACCCGGCCCGCCCCGACCCCGGCTTCTGCTGGAGCCCCGACGGCGCCGACTGGTACGCCGAGACCACGCCCGGCATCCTCACCCGCTCGGGCGCCGCCTTCGCCCGCGACCTGCCCCACGCGCCCGCGCACGAGATCGAGACGGCGGGCCCGCTCGTGGCGGTCGGCGGCGCGAACCCCGACCGCGTCACCGTGTTCGACGCGAGCACGGGCGAGCGGGTGGCCGACCTCCACGGCGGCACGCCCGCGTGGTCGCCCGCCGCCCCGAGGACGCTCGCCGTCGCCTCTGCCTCCCTGCTGCGCGTCCATCGCGACCTCGAAGCCCAACCCCTGACGATCCCCGTCAGGGTCGGCACGGGCAGGCCCGCGTGGTCGCCCGACGGGCGGCTGCTGGCCGCGCCGTCGGGAGAGGAGGTCGGCGTCTGGTCCTTGGAGGGGAACGCCCCCCTCAGCCTGGTACGGCTGGCCGACCCCGCCTTCGGCGGGCTGCGCGTCGGCCCCGTCGCCTGGTCGCCGGACGGCCGGCACCTGGCCGCCACCACGACGGGCGGCAGGGCTCCTGTCACCGTGTGGTCCACCGAGGACTGGCGGCGGCGCCGGCGGCTCGGCCGATCGGACGGGGCGGGAGGAGGCCCCTGCCTCACCTGGTCACCCGACTCGCGCCTGTTGGCCTTCCCCTCGCCTGCCACACCCGGCGCGGTGGAGCTGTGGGAGCCGGGCGCCGGCCTGGTGCACACCCTCCAACCCCCCGACCCCTCGGTACGGCACGCGTGGGCGGTCCGCTGGTCGCCCGACGGCCACCGCCTCGCCGTGACCTACGACGGGGGCCAGATCGTGCTGTGGGACCTGCCGGGCGAAGCCCTGCCCAGGAGGGAGCAGGGGCGGCTGCCGTACGAGGCCGAGATCATGGCCAGGCTGGGCGCCGCGGCCGCGGCGGCGGGCGCGCGCGTCCCGCTGTCGACGCTGGCCGACCTGCTCACCTTGGTCGTGAGCAGGGCCCCCGCGGCGCTGGAGGCGCTCGACGGTCACCGCGCCGTCGTCGCGCTGCGCGCCCTGCACTGGCCGGTGCCCGCCGCCCTCGGCCTGGCCGTCCTGGTGGCCGCTGACCTGCCGCCCGAGCCGGGTCACGCCGCACCCGCCACCGTGCCGCCGGAGCGGCTGGAGGCCGCGCTGGCCCGCGCGCTGAAGGGCGTGCCCGTGCCCGCCGCGCCCGCCGCCGTGCCGATGACCGAGCTGGTCGAGGCGCTCAACCGCGTCGACGACGGCGTGCTCACCCTGCTGACCTTGCTCAGCCCGGACGCCGTCGCGGCCGAGCCCGAACTGCCCGCCAGGCTGCGCAGGCAGGGCATGACGCTGTGGCCGCTGGCCGAGCGCCAGCGCAGGCTGCTCGGCGTGCGGGCCTCGGTGTGGAACGAGGGCGCGACTCAGGGACGCGGCCTCGGAGAGGCGCGGGCGGGCGTCACCAGGCACGGCGAGCCGAGCGCGCTGCTGCCCTCGCAGTTCGCGCTGCCGCCGCAGGTGCTGACCGCCAGGCACGTCCGCGACGAGCTGCTCTACCGCACCAGGCAGGGCGCGGTGCCCGCGGTGAGCGAGTCGATGATCGTGGTCCTGGACGACACTCCCGCCGCGCACGGCGCGGTGGGCGCGACCCTGCGCGTGGTGGCGCACCTGCTGTGCGCCAACGTGCTGGCCAGGCACAGGCGCTGCGCGCTGATCCTGCTCGCGGCCCCGGCGAGGACGCGCATGCTGTCCACCACGAACGACCTCGTGCACCTGTGGGGCGAGGCGGCGCTCACCCCTCCCGCCGTCGGCGAGGCCGCCCGCATGGCCAGGTCCGCCGCCGCGCAGCTCGGGCAGGGCGCGGCCGAGCCGCGCACGGTGGTGCTCACCCACCCCCACCTGGCCTATCCGGGCGGCAGGGAGGTCACCATGGTGCGGGTCCACTATCCGGGACACCCGGCCGGGCGCCGCGCGCCCAGGACGTTCTCCCTGTCACCGGGCGCGGGAGCCGACGAGGTGTACGAGGTGATCGCGGGGATCCTCGCGGGTCAGCCGCACAGCATCTGATCGATGGGGTCCTGGCCGAGCGAGCGGAGCACGCGCTCGACGACCTCGGGCCGCATCGCGTCGCCGAGCACCTCAACGCCCTCGTCGGTGACCCTGATGCGGACGCGGACCAGGCGGCCCTCCGGATGGTCCTGGTACTCCTCCGGCCGGATCAGGTCGGGGAGGTCCTCCACGAAGCGGTGACCCATCACCATCTCCCTTCGATGCTCGTCCCGCAGGAGGGGCAGCCGCCCGCGACGAGATGGCTGGCCTCCAGCGACCATATGCCGCGTTCGATCACGGTGTCCCCGCATCCCGGACATCTGGTCGCGCGGCCCGGCGCGCCGAGCGCGCGTTCCACGTACACATGGCGCAGGCCCGCGGCTCGGCCGAGCTCCACGGCGGCGGCCAGCGCCTCGGGGCCCGTGGGGTCGGTGCCGCTCATCCGGAAGGCGGGCGTGAAGCGCAGCAGGTGCCAGGGGATGCCCGGGTCGACTTCGGCGATCGCGGCGGCGACCTCGCGAACGTCCTCCTCCGCGGTGCTCACGCCGGGGACGAGCGGCGTTGAGACCTCCACCCACACGCCCGCCTCGTGGAAGGCCCTGATCGCCGCGAGCACGGGCGCGGCCGGCGCGCCGGTCAGCCTTCTGTGCCTCGCGTCGTCCAGGCCCTTGAGATCGATGTTGACGGCGGCAAGCGCGGGCGCTACGATCTCGATCGCCTCCGCGGTGAGGAACCCGTTGCTCTTCCACACCACCTCGACCCCCGCCTGCCTGCCCCGCTCGGCCAGCGCCAGCGTCAGCTCGACGGCGAGCGAGGGCTCGGAGTACGACAGCGCCACGCAGCCGCCGACGGCCGCCGCCCGCGCCACGACGTCCTCCACGTCGACGGGCGTCGCCTCCCACGGCAGGTCGGCCTCGCGGCCGTACTGCGACAGCAGGTGGTTGACGCAGTAGTCGCAGCGGAAGGAGCAGCCGGGGGCGGCCAGCGTGAGGGCGGGCGTGCCAGGGCGGTAGTGGAAGAACGGCTTGCGCTCGACCGCGTCGGTGTGGGCCACCGACGTGGCGAACGTCGCGGTCTCCAGGCCGCCTTCGGCGCCGCGCCGTACCTTGCAGGCGCCGAGCTGGCCCGGCGCGAGCGCGCACCTGTGCGGGCACAGGTCGCACCTGACCCGCTCGCCCGCGGGGGAGTGGAGTATCGCGGGGGTCCACTGCATGGCCGAGACAGTAGTCCCTACGACAGGGCGCGGGCGGCGTTGACGAGAGGAACGTGGGAGAAGGCCTGGGGGAAGTTGCCGACCAGGCGCCCGTAGCGCGGGTCGTATTCCTCGGCCAGCAGCCCCACGTCGTTGCGCAGCGTCAGCAGCCGATCGAGCAGCTCGCGCGCCTCCTCGGTACGGCCCTGCATCGCCATCACCTCCACCAGCCAGAAGCTGCACGCCAGGAAGGCGCCCTCGCCGCCTGGCAGGCCGTCGACGTCGTTGTCCTCGGCGACCGGGTAGCGCAGCACGAACCCGTCCGACAGCAGCTCCCGCTCGATCGCGGTCACCGTGCCCGCCACCCTGGGGTCGTCCACCGGCAGGAAGCCGACGACCGGCAGCAGCAGCAGCGCCGCGTCGACCTCGCTGGAGCCGTAGGACTGGGTGAAGGTGTTGCGGGTGGCGTCGTAGCCCTTCGAGCAAATCTCCTGGTGGATCCGCTCGCGCACCTCGCGCCACCGCTCGACCGGTCCCGTGCGGCCGAAGTTCTCGACCTGCTTGATCCCGCGGTCCATCGCCACCCAGCACATCACCTTGGAGTGCGTGAAGTGCCTGCGGGGGCCGCGCACCTCCCACAGGCCCTCGTCGGGCTCGTCCCAGTGTTCCTCCACGTAGTCGAGCAGCTCCCGCTGGATCGACCACGCCCTGTCGTCGGCGGCCAGGCCGGAGGTGCGCGACAGGTAGAGGCAGTTGAGCACCTCGCCGTAGACGTCGAGCTGCAACTGGTTGACCGCGGCGTTGCCGATGCGCACGGGGCGGGAGTCCTCGTAGCCGTCGAGCCAGCCGAGCTCCATCTCGGGCAGCCGGCGCTCGCCTGCCACGCCGTACATGATCTGCAGGTCCTGAGGTCTGCCCGCGATGGCCCGCAGCAGCCATGATCGCCATGCGGCGGCCTCGTCGAGGTAGCCGGAGCCGATGAGCGCGTCGAGCGTCATGGTGGCGTCGCGCAGCCAGCAGAAGCGGTAGTCCCAGTTGCGCACGCCGCCCAGGTCCTCGGGCAGCGACGTGGTGGGGGCGGCCACGATGCCGCCCGTGGGAGCGTAGGTGAGCGCCTTCAGTGTGATCAGCGAGCGGACCACCGCCTCCCGCCACGGGCCCTTGTAGGTGCACTGGCCCACCCACTCGGCCCACAGCTCCTCGGTCTGCACGAGGTGGTCCTCGGCGGAGATCAGCCGCGGCATCGGCTCGTGGGAGGGATGCCAGGTGAAGGTGAAGGCCAGGCGCTCGCCCTCCTTGACGTGGAAGGTGGCGCGGTGGGCGTAGTCGCCGCCCTTGAGCGGCACGGGAGAGTGCAGCCAGATGGAGTCGGGGCCGCCGACCGCCTGCAGATGGCCGTCGCTGCGGCGCACCCACGGGACGATCCTTCCGTAGTCGAAGCGGATCCTGATCTGGGTGGACATCTCCACCGTGCCGGAGACGCCCTCGACGATGCGCACCACGTCGGGGTTGCGGTCGCGGGGCGGCATGAAGTCGATCACCCTGACGGTGCCCGTCGGTGTGTCGTACTCCGTCTCCAGGATCAGCGTCTCGTCCCGGTAGCGGCGCCGGTCGGCCACCGGCCGGCCGGTGGGGCCGAGCCACCAGTGGCCGTTGCTCTCCTTGCCGAGCAGCGCTCCGAAACAGGACGGCGAGTCGAACCTCGGAAGGCAGAGCCAGTCGATCGAACCGTCGCGGGCCACCAGCGCCGCCGACTGCATGTCCCCGATGAGGGCGTAGTCCTCGATCCGCATGAGCTTGACGGTACAGGGACCTTCGATCGAAGACAGGAGGGGACGTGTGGATTTCGTCGTGTTGGCCGGGCTTGCGCTCAGGAGGGAAGCGGGAAGCGCCGGGCGAACAGCTGCGTGATCGGGCCGATGGCCACGGCGAACAGCAGGGTGCCGATGCCGACGGTCCCGCCGAGCAGCCAGCCGACCGCCACGACGGTGATCTCGATGAGGAAGCGGGACAGGCGCACCGACAGGCCGAGCCTGATCAGGCCCGTCATGACGCCGTCGCGCGGGCCGGGCCCCATCCCCGCGCCGATGTACAGGACGGTCGCCAGGGCGACTGCCACGATCGCGGTCAGCAGGTAGACCCAGGCCACCGCCCAGTGGGACGGCGTGGGCAGCACGTACATCGCCGCGTCGGCGAACAGTCCGAGGAAGACGATGTTGCTGATCGTGCCGATGCCAGGCTTCTGCCGCAGCGGGATCCACAGCACCATGACCAGCGCGCCGACCAGGATGATCCAGGTGCCGATCGACAGGCCGGTCCTGACGGCCAGCCCCTGGTGGAAGGCGTCCCACGGGTCGTTGCCGAGGCCCGACTCGACCTGGAGGCCGATGCCGATGCCGTACAGGGCCAGGCCGCCGTAGAGGCGGACCAGGCGGGAAGGAAGGGAACCGACGGACGGAACGGAAACTTCGCTCATAATGGCCTCAATCATCCAGGCCAATGCCTTGCCCTAAAAGGGCCAATCAGCGAAAGTGGCCTTATGTCAGACCGTCACCTGTCCGCTCAGCAACTCGGCCGCCTCCTGGACGCCGACCGGTCGGCCAGGCCGTTCTACCGGGCGCTGGCCCAGGCGGTGCGCGGGCTGGTGCGCGATGGCAGGGTGCCCGTGCGCATGCGCATGCCCGCCGAACGGCACCTGGCCGAGGAGCTCGGCGTCAGCCGCACGACCGTGACGGCCGCCTACGACCTGCTGCGCGAGCAGGGCTACCTCGACAGCCGCCAGGGCGCGGGCAGCTGGACGGCGCTGCCCGACCCGTCGGCGTGCGCCGACAACCCGTGGCTGTCGGTGGACGACGACGGGCTGCTGCAGATGCAGTGCGCCGCCCCTCCCGCCACCACGATGCTGACCGAGGCGGTCGCCGAGGCCACCCAGGACCTGCCCAGGTACGGCATGGGCTCCGGCTACGACCCGATGGGCCTGCCCGAGCTGCGCGAGCGGATCGCCGCCCACTACACGGCCAGGGGCCTGGCCACCCGCCCCGAGCAGATCCTGGTGACCACGGGCTCCCAGCACGCGCTCCAGCTCGTCATGGGCCTGCTCGTCGGCGCGGGCGACCCCGTCATCGTCGAGTCGCCCACCTACCCGCACGCCATCGACGCCGCCCGCAACAGGACGGCCCGGATCGTGCCCGTCGGCGTCTCGGCCGAGGGCTGGCAGGTGGACCTGCTGGCCAGCGCGATGCGTCAGTCCGCCGCCCGCCTGGCCTACCTCATGCCCGACTTCCACAACCCGACGGGCGCGCTCATGGACGACGCCGATCGCGCCGCCGTCGTCGGCCACGCCAGGCGCCTGGACACCACGCTGCTAATCGACGAGACGTGGTCGGAGCTGGCGATCGACGAGGTGCCAAGAGCCGCGCCGATGGCCGCCTTCGACACCGACAGCAGGGTGATCACCATCGGCTCGGCCTCCAAGCTGTGGTGGGGCGGTCTTCGCATCGGCTGGATCCGCACCACCGCGGCGATGGCCCGCGCCCTGGCCGTGCACCGCGCCGCCGTCGACATCGCCAGCCCCGTGCTCGACCAGCTCGTCGTCGCCAGGCTGTTCGACCGCATCGAGGAGACCCGTGCCGAGCGCCGCCGCTCCCTCACAGTCTCCCGCTCCGCGCTGGTGACCGCGCTGCGCGAACAGCTGCCCGAGTGGAGCTTCACCGTGCCGCGCGGCGGCGGCACCCTGTGGGTACGCCTGGCGGGCGAGGGCGCGACCCCGCTGGCCGAGAGCGCCGCCTACCACGGCGTGCGGCTCGCACCCGGCCCGTGGTTCGGCGTGAGCGGCACGCTGGAGGGCTACCTCCGGCTGCCCTTCACCCAGCCGCCGCAGGTCATCACCGAAGCGGTCGCCAGGCTGGCGGTGGCCAGGGACAGGGGGCCCGTCGGCTCCCGCCCGGCCGACCCGCTCATTCGGATGGTTTGACGCCGCTGGCCAGCGGGGCCCGCCAGCCGTACTTCATGGCCAGGATGCGCAGCCCGAAGGCCAGCACGGCGGCGGACAGCACGGCGGGCCAGCCGTGCAGGTTCAGCTCGAACAGGGCCGCCATCGCGGCCGAGCCGAGCATCGCGGGCACGGCGTAGAGCTGGCGGTCGTAGAGCAGCGTGGGGATCTCACCGGCCAGCATGTCGCGCAGCACGCCGCCGCCGACGGCGGTGGTGACGCCGAGCAGGGCCGCGTGCAGCGGCGACAGGTCGTACAGAAGCGCCTTCTCGGTGCCGACCGCGCAGAACAGGCCCAGTCCGGCCGCGTCCAGCACCAGCAGGAGCGGCATGATGCGGGCGACCTGCGGGTGCCAGAAGAAGACGATCACGGTCGCGGCGATGGGCACCAGCACGTACCCGAGGCTCTGGAAGGCGGCGGGCGGCACGTTGAGGATCAGGTCGCGCATGATCCCGCCGCCCAGCGCCGTCATCGAGGCCAGCACCGCCATGCCGACGACGTCGAGCCGCTTGCGAACGCCCATGAGGGCCCCCGACAGCGCGAAGACGAAGATTCCGACGAGATCGAGCAGTTCAGACACGACGATTAGTGTGTCAGTGCCTGGCCGGGCGCCACATCCTCGTCACCCATGAGCGCCTTGAGCCTGCGCACGAACATCAGCAGGAACAGGCCAGCCGCCAGCGCGATCCCCGCCAGGACGAGGTAGTACCAGGTGAGCGAGAGGAAGCGCGTCAGCCGGAAGGTCTGGCCGCCGATGGCGTCGCCGAGCGCCGCGGCCAGGAACCACACGCCCAGGATCTGGCCCTTGAAGGCCGCGGGGGCGAGCTTGGTCGAGACCGACAGGCCGACGGGGCTGAGCGTCAGCTCGCCGATCGTCTGCATGAGGTACATCACCACCAGCCACAGGATGGACACCTTGACCCCGCTGGAGGCGACGTTGGCGGCCGTGGCCAGCACGATGAAGCTCAGGCCCGCCATGAACAGGGCGAAGGTGAACTTCATCGGGCTGCTCACCCTGCTGCCCCACCTGGTCAGCCAGATCGCCGCGAAGATCGGCGAGAAGACGATGACGAACAGCGAGTTGAGGTTCTGGGTCCAGCCCGCGGGGATCGTGAACCCGAAGAACGTCAGGTCCACGCTCTTGGTGGCGAAGGTCGTGACAGGGCCGGGAGCCAGGTCGAAGATCATCCAGAAGACGACGGCGGCGAAGAAGAGCCAGATGTAGGCGCCGAACCTGCGCCGCTCCACCGGCGTGATGCCATGACCGCCGTGCATGATGTACGACAGGTAGAAGATCGTGATCAGCGCGATGATCGCGGTCACCGTCCAGGTGACGCCGTCCTCGGTGAACAGGCCCGTCAGGGCCAGCAGCACGGTGAGGGCGACGAGCGCGGCCACCCCGATGAGCACCCACCTGACGGCCACGCGCCGCTCGGCCTGGGTCAGCGGCTGCGGGACCCGCTCGCCCGCGCCGTGCAGGCTCCGCTTGCCCATGACGTACCAGACGAGGCCGAGCGCCATGCCCACCGCCGCCGCGCCGAAGGCCAGGTGCCAGCGGGAGTCGCCGGCGAGCACGGGGGTCACGCTGATGCCCGCGAGCGCGCCGATGTTGATGCCCATGTAGAACAGCGAGAAGCCGGAGTCGCGCCTGGCGTCCTCGTCGTCCTTGTAGAGGTAGCCGACCATGCCGGAGACGTTGGGCTTGAGCAGGCCGGTGCCGGAGACGATGAGCAGCAGGCCGAGGTAGACGAACAGGGGGCCCGGCACGGGGACGGCCAAGCTGATGTGCCCGCACATGATGATGACACCGCCCAGCAGGACCGCCCTGCGCGCGCCGAGCAGCCGGTCGGCCACCCAGCCCCCGGGCAGCGCCGTCAGGTAGACCATGCCCTGGTAGACGCCGAGGATCGCGAACGCCGTGGTCTCTGGCAGGCCGAGGCCGTTGCGGATGGCGGGGGCCATGAGAAAGGCGGCCAGGATGGCACGCATGCCGTAGAAGCTGAAGCGCTCCCACATCTCGGTGCCGAACAGCGTGGCCAACCCCCACGGATGTCCGAAAAAGGTCTTGTCTGCCGTCCTCATACTGCCCCCCGACGACACTCTGCGCATACGGTCGATGACTTCACGTCATGGTGTGTTCTTGTCTCCCGTCAGGTCTTGTCCGGGGTTGATGCCCTGTGGTGCGATGCATGCCACTCGTCCAAGCGAACGAAGTGAGCTATCAACGGCAGCAGCAGCACTGTGCCCTTCTTGGGCCGCCGTCAGGCGATCATGAAGGCGCACCGACTTGGAGGGCGCGCGTCGTGGCCGATGTCCTTGAGGTACGGGCCGAGATCCTGCGGGAGATCGCCGGCCGTACGGTATGCGAACAGCTCAAGCAGATCGCGGAGCGGTATCCCGACTCGCCCGCCTATTCGGACCCCGTGGACGGCGGCTGGAGCACCCTGACCTACGGGCAGGCCAGGCAGCGGGTGCTGGAGATCGCCGCCGGATTCCTCACGCTCGGCATGGAGCCGGGCGACGCGGTGGCGCTGATGATGGTCAACCGCAGCGAGCACGTGCTGGCCGACCTCGGCGCGGTCCACGCCGGCGGCATGCCCTGCTCGGTCTACTCCACCTTCGCCCCCGACCAGATCGCCTTCGTCGCCGACGACGTGGCCGCCAAGTACGCCGTCCTCGGCGGCGCGGCCGACCTGGCCCGCTGGGAGCCCGTGCTCGACCAGCTGCCCGAGATCCGCAAGATCATCGTGCTGAACGGCGCGCCGGCCGCCGACCGCTTCCTGAGCTGGGACGACTTACTCGAGCTCGGCAGGGCCAGGCTCGCCGAGGACGCCGCCGCCGTCGACGCCCGCTGGCAGGCGGTCACCGCCGACGACGTGCTCACCGTCCTGTACACCTCGGGCACCACCGGCATGCCCAAGGGCGTGCCGCTCACCCACGTCAACGCCTTCTACGAGTGCGCCGCCACCGACCGCATGACCGCCCTGCCCACCCAGGGCACCCAGATCTCCTACCTCACCTACGCCCACATCGCCGAGCGCGTCCTCAGCCTCTACCTGCCGCTGACCAAGGTCTCCCACGTGCACTTCTGCACCGACCTGGCCAACCTCGGCGCCACGCTCGGCCAGGTGCGGCCGATGATGTTCTTCGGCGTGCCGCGCGTGTGGGAGAAGATGATGGCCAAGCTCCAGGCGCTGCTGGCCGGCCAGCCCGAGGAGCAGCAGGAGAAGGTACGGCAGGCCATGGCCGCGGGCCGCGCCTACGTCGAGGCAGGCCAGCACGGCCGCGGCGTCACCCCCGAGATCCAGGCCGCCTACGAGAGCGCCGACGCCGCGCTGCTGTCGATCGTGCGCGGCATGATCGGCTTCGACCGCGCCGAGTGGACAGCCACCGGCGCCGCCCCGCTCCCCGACGAGGTGCAGGGCTTCTTCGCCGGGCTGGGCCTGCGCGTCATCGACGTCTACGGCATGACCGAGACGACCGGCGCCTTCACCGCCAACAGCCCCGCCTGCTACAAGCTCGGCTCGGTCGGCAGGCCCGAGCCCGGCGTCGAGGTGCGCATCGCCGAGGACGGCGAGATCCTCACCCGCAGCCCGCTCAACACCGGCGGCTACCTCGGCAGGGCGGCGGAGGAGCTGATCGACGAGGACGGCTGGCTGCGCACCGGCGACATCGGCACCGTCGACGACGACGGCTTCTACCGGGTCGTCGACCGCAAGAAGGAGCTCATCATCACCGCTGGCGGCGAGAACATCTCGCCCGCCGCGATCGAGAACTACCTCAAGGAGCACCCGCTCATCGGACAGGCGCTCGCCTACGGTGACAACAGGCCCTTCCCCGTGGCCATCCTCACCCTCGACGGCGAGATAGCCCCCGGCTGGGCGCGGGCACAGGGCATCGCGTTCACCTCGATGGCCGAGCTGGTCGAGCATCCCGACGTGGTCAAGGCGGTCGAGGCGGCCGTCGAGGCGGCCAACGTGAAGCTGGCCAGAGTGCAGCAGATCAAGAAGTGGGCGCTGCTGCCGACGGAGTGGACCGCCGAGACGGCCGAGCTCACCCCCAGCCTGAAACTCAAGCGCCGGGTCATCCACGCGAAGTACGCCGACGTGATCGAGCGCCTATACACCGGGTGACACCTTTGCCAACAGGGGCGTGTGTCGCGACCCAAGGCATTGCCGGGCGCTTCCTAGCGTCCAAGTCATGACCAAGACAGTCCTGCTCACATCGCTGGTGGCGGGGGCACTGACCGGTCCCGCGCTGGCCGATGCACCCGCCACTCCCGCGATCAAGGAAATCACGATCCGTCCAGGCGACCCCGTGGTGGGGCCGCACGGCTCGGTGAAGCTGGTGGTCGACGTCGTGGCCAGTGGAGCCGAGGAGAACGGCGTGACCATCAAGGTCGAGCCCGGCTCCCCTCCAGGTCCGGTGCTCGGCCGCAAGCCGATCGAGGGCGGCAAGACCCTCGGCCCCGTTCCCGTCGCGCCGCCCGAGAGGATGGCGCTGGTGCCCGCGGAAGTCGCGCCGCCGCCCGAGGAACTGACTCCGGCGTTCGCGGCGCCTCGGCCCGCCCTTCCCGCCGCTCCCGGCCTCTGGGGTCCGGCCCCTGCGGCGATCGCGCCAGGTGCCGCCGCCCCGGGCGCCGCCGGGCCGGGTGTTGCCGCCCCGGGTGCTGTCGCGCCGGGCGCTGCCGCCCCGGGCGCTGCCGGGCCGGGTGTTGCCGCCCCGGGTGCTGTCGCGCCGGGCAACGCCGCACCGGGGATGGGGGCGCCGTGGATGGGGGCGCCTACGCCCGCCGTACCTCCGCAGTTCCCGCCCGCGCCCGCACCCTCGGGCGGGGCCACGTGGGCGCCGGCTTCGTCGCCTAAGCCGACGCAGACTCCCGCTCCCACGCCCTCTTCCGACCCTTCCGACCCGACAGGGGAGCCCGTCGAGCGCGACGGCGCATGGGAGACCTGGCGCTTCCTTCCCTCCCAGGGCCTGAACCGCTTCTATCCCGCCGGTGTCTGGACCATCACCGCCACCGCCAGGGCGGAGGACGGCACCAGCACCACCGCCTACGCCGCCTTCAACCTGCGCCGCGACACCAAGCTGAGCTCGGTGCGCGTGACCCCGTCGCGCGGGACCAAGGGGGTGCGGGTGTCCGGGTCGCTGCACAGGGTCGACCCGAACGGGATCTCCGACTTCGCGCCCTACGCCAAGCAGCGGCTGCAGATCTTCTACCGGCGCACCAAGGACGCGGAGTGGCAGTCGATCGGCACCGCGACGACCGGCGAGACCGGGCAGTTCGAGCGGCAGCTGCCGGGCAGGGAGCACGGCCTGTGGCGGGTCCGCTTCGCGGGCACCGAGGCGTACGCGGCCGAGCAGGCCGGAATCCAGCACTGATCCGTCCGTTATGTGATCGTTACCTTCTTTACTGCAACTTTTCTTTACCCTGACTCGTCATTGGCGTTGACGCACTCCGTCCCGAGCGCGTCTTCAACGGGGAGAGGAAGTTACAGATGATGCGACGACTCGCAGCGGGCGCGGTGGCCGCCGCACTCGGCGCCTCGGTGCTCGCGATCGCGGGCCCCGCCCTCGCCGATCCCGGCTACGACCGGGACCCCGACTGGGACGGCGGCCACACCCGGCTGTCGCTCGACGTCGGTCCCGAGCCCGCCTGGAAGGGCCGTGGCATCTCGATCGAGGGCAAGCTCTCGGTCGAGTGCGAGGAGGACTACATCGACGGTTTCGTCGTGGTCACCCACGCGGACCACTGCAACAGCGAGGGCGGCTGGAAGCGGCTGGGCGGCAAGCGCGTCGAGATCCTGTTCAGGCCGGACGGGTCCGGCGACTGGGAGCACGTCGACACGGTCAGGACCGGCCGTGACGGCTACTTCTACACGCGGGAGCGGGCCTGGACCTCGGGCACGTGGCGCGCGGTGTTCGAGGGCGCCTGGTACCTCAGGTCGGCCGAGGCGACCGACTGGGTGAAGGTCGTCGGCCGCTAACCCGTCATCGCCAGAGCCCCGGTCCCCGCACGGACCGGGGCTCCTCTCTTTCCACGGCTTGGGCCTCTTCCCTCCGCACGAGTCCCCACGGATCTCTCCGCACGCCCGCGCACGAGCCTCTTTCCTCCCCACGGGCCTCTCCGCACGGCCGCGGCTCCGGACGCCCGCGCACGGGTTGCTCAACCCGCGGGGCGCACGGGTTGGGACGGGTTCCTTTCCGCGCCAGGCCGCACGGGTTTCTCGCCGTACGGCGGCGCACGGGAGAGGCCACCGGGGTCACCGGTGACCGTCCGTCCATCACGCCGCTCCGCCTGGGGTTGCCAGAGCCAAGCCCCCGGTTCTGCTCTGGCGGGGCTTAGCTGCAGCTAGTTAACGAAGGTGGCTCCCTTGAGAAGCTCTTGCTCCTGGGCGGTTAGGGGCTGGTCACATGTCTTAATGGCGCCGATGGAGATTCCGCCCGACGACCAGAAGGCACTCGGGACGCTGGTGTACTCTCCGGGATCCACGCAGTAGGCCCACCCGGACCCAACATTCTCTCGGAGGTATACCCGCCTGGTGCAGTAGTTGGCGGCCTCCGCGGAGACACCGCTGGCGGAAAAGTGGCCAGCCCCATATGAGCAGGGGATGGAGTTGCTCCACTGGGCCATGTGATCTTTCGTGCCGAAAAAGGCTGGCACGGCCTGAGCCGGTTGAGAAGAGCTGAGAATGGCGCCGAAGGCTGTCACGGACAAGACAATGGAACGAAGTTTCATCTTTCTCCTCGGCTTGCGGGTGGGGAGGGGGTCCCCTTCTGCACTAGGGGAGAATAGGCAGAAACGCCGAGAATGATCAAGCCCCAAGAAGCACATGCTCTACTACGCCCGGTAATCCAGTTTTGGGCAGGCGTCAAGGAGCACGTCGGGCCAGAAGGCCTGTATGGGAACTGGTCCGTGCGTAAGTACAGGCAGGTTGTAGTCCTGTGCGGCGTGGCCCACGGAAGCGGCCACGGCGGCCCGCGATGGCAGGTCTAGAGGCTCCATGTGGGCAACCATGCGAGACGCATCTATTGTGGCGTCGATCACTATGGTTTGCGGCAGGTTTAGCAGCAAATCGATGAGGGGAGATAGTGCCTCTTGTATTTGGGCTATCCCTGTCATTAATGCTGACGCCAAATCTGGAATCACTGTGTAGTCAAGGACTCGCGATGCGCGACGGCATCCGTGCTTGGCGATGAGCTCGACGTCCCGCTCGACAACCTAAGTGAATACCTCGACAGGAGGTTTCCCAAACGCGCGGTGTAGAGGGGACAGCCTCTTCGCGGTCCGTGCGCACGACGTCGTCCTACTCAGATCCCAATGTGCCTGTGGAACTGCTGAAAGGTGCTCAGGTAGGTATGCCAGGGGCGGAGGCGGTGGGGGTATTGGGGGGGTGCATGTCGATCCTTCTCCAGTCAGGGCGTTCCATGATCCGACAACAGAAAAGCCCCTTCCCGCAAGGGGAAGGGGCTGGCGATTTGGCGTTCGCGCTCATCGCCAAAGAGCGGTACGGCTACCGCTCCGACCGCGGGGAGGGTTGATGCGCAGGATCGAGCACATGCCGCTCGCCGACATCCCGCGCGCGGCCCGGAATTTGAAGGAGCACGACCTCGCGGGCATCCGTCGTTCGATCGAAGCGTTCGGCTGCGTCGTCGCCGGAGAACTTGACGAACGCACCGGCCGCCTGGTCGTCGGCCACGGCCCCCTATCGGGATGTTCTCCCTTCTCAGGGGGACGGTCCAGAACGTCACCGACGCGACCATCGCCGCCGTGGCAGGCGACTGGGTGGTCGGCGCCGGGGGCGATTACGCCGCGGCTGGCGTCTGTTCCTCCTCCGATGCGGGTGAGGCGTTCGACGCGGGCAGCGATATGGATGGCATCGCCCTGGGTCACCCGGTGGTCAGCTCGTCCAGGGCCTCCAGCAGACGCTCGATCTCCGCGCGGTCGTTGTAGTGGACCAGGCCCGCCCGCACCGCCGACCCCGCGTCCCTGATGCCCAGCGCCATGGTGGGCTCCCAGGCGTAGCAGTGCCCGTCCCACACGTTGATCCTCCGCCCGGCCAGGTGCTCGGCGACCCGGCGGGGCGAGTGGCCCTCCACGGTGAAGTAGGCGGTGGCCGTGCGCCGGCGGGGCGAGCCGACTAGCCGTACCAGAGGAAGCGCCGCCAGCCCCTTGAGCAGGTGGACCAGCTCCGCCTGCTCGTATGCGGCGACGGCGGACATCGAGGCCAGGATCCGCGTCCTGCGCGAGCCGCTCGCCTCCGGGTCGAGGGCGGCCAGGTGCTCCACCGCCGCCGTCACGCCCGCCAGGTCGGCGAAGGGCAGCGTGCCCGTCTCGAACCTGTCGGGCACCTCGTCGGGCGAGGAGGCCAGCTTGTCGGGCCGCAGCGAGGCGAGCAGGTCCGGCGCGGCGACCACCGCGCCGAGGTGCGGGCCGCACCACTTGTAGGCGCTGGTGGCGTAGAAGTCGGCACCGAGCGCCGACATGTCGACGGGGCCGTGCGGGGTGGCGTGCACGCCGTCCACGTAGACGAGCGCGCCCGCGCCGTGGGCGGTTGCGGCGATCTCGGCGACGTCGGGGATCGTGCCGAGCACGTTGCTGGCCGCCGTCACCGCCACCAGCCTGGTCCGCTCGGTCACCAGCCGCCGGTACTGCTCGGCGGGCAGCTCGCCCGACGGCACCACGATGTCCGCATATTTCACGACAGCGCCGGCGCGTTCGGCGGCCTGCACCCACGGACGCACGTTGGCGTCGTGATCGAGCCTGGAGACGACCACCTCGTCGCCCTCCGCCCAGGTCCTGGCCAGCGTGGCGGAGAAGCGGTAGGTCAGCGTGGTCATGTTGGGACCGAACACCACGCCCCCCGCCTCACCGCCCACCAGGTCGGCCACCGCGGCCCGCGCCTCGGCCACGATCGCGTCGGAGCGGGCGCTGGCGGCGAACGCGCCGTGCGCGTTGCCGATGCCGTCGCGGTAGGCGCCCGCGATGGCGTCGATCACGGTCTGCGGAACCTGGGTGCCGGCCGCGGCGTCCAGCCAGGCGTGTCCATCGGAGAGAGCGGGGTACAGCGCGCGTACGCGAGTGACGTCGAAGCCCATGAATCACCATCTTGCATTTGACCTGGACCGAACTCCAGCCGGGAGGATGTGCCCATGAGGAACCGATCCATCGCGGACATCTCCGTCAGCGCCATCGGCCTGGGCGCCATGCCGATGTCCGTGGCCGAACACATGCCCGACGAGGCGCAGTCCATCAGGACGATCCACGCCGCCCTCGACGCGGGGATCACGCTGATCGACACCGCCGACGCCTACACGCCCACCGCCGCGGGGGTCGGCCACAACGAGCGCCTGGTGGCCAAGGCCCTCGCGCTGTGGGGCGGCGACCGCGACGCCGTCCTCGTGGCCACCAAGGGCGGTCACACCAGGACGCCTGGTGACGGCTGGGGCCTGAACGGCAGCCCCGCCTACCTGCGTGAGGCGTGCGAGCGGTCGTTGAAGGCGCTGGGCGTGGAGGCCATCGGGCTCTACCAGCACCACAGGCCCGACCCCGCCGTGCCGTACGAGGAGAGCATCGGGGCGCTGCGCGACCTGCTCGACGAGGGCAAGATCCTTCTGGCGGGCATCTCCAACGCCGACCCCGCGCAGATCAGGCAGGCCCACGACATCCTCGGCGGACGGCTGGCCAGCGTGCAGAACGAGTACTCGCCGCGCTTCCGCACCAGCGAGCCCGAGATCGACGTGTGCGCGGAGCTGGGGGTGGCCTTCCTGCCCTGGTCGCCCCTCGGCGGCATCAAGTCGGCCGCGGGGCTCGGCGACGCCCACGCGGCCTTCAACGAGGTCGCCGCCGAACGCGGGGTCTCGCCGCAGCGGGTGTGCCTGGCATGGGAGCTGGCCCACAACCCCGTCGTCATCCCCATCCCCGGCTCCAGTCGCCCGGAGAGCATCCTCGACTCGGTCGCCGCCGCCGACCTCACCCTCACCCCCGAGGAACTCGCCCGCCTGGACTAGCCCGTCACCAGGGTGCTGATGGAGCCGAGCCCGCGAACAGGGCGCGCGGGCCGTCCACCTTCGAGGAGCCCTTCCGCTACGGCATCGCGGGCGCCATCGGGAAGGCGGGCGTCATCCGCGAGCGCATCGACGCAATCTGTCGGCCTGTTGAGAGCCTATGCTTCTAGATCATGAAGCGCCTGATCGTCGCAGTGCTCGCGGCCGCCTGCGTTCTGGGCGTCGGCGCTTACGTGAAAGATCGTCTGGTCTCGCTGCTGAAATCGCCGTTTCCCCGCTGTACCGACGATGACAGACAGCTCGGGTCGCACCTTGTAGCGCTCAGCATTCTCGATGCTCATCCGGTCGGCGCGAATCCGTCCGGGAAACGCCTCGGAGGATGCGACGACGACGACCGGCTCGCGTACGCCGAGCAGTTCTACCGGCTTTCGGCGTCACATGCCGATGTGCCGGCCTTCTATCGCGAGGCCGCGATCAAGGACGGCTGGCGGTCGGCACCGGTGCCGGAGGAGGGCGCCGGCATGACGCTGGTCTGCCTCACGAGGGTTATCAGCGGTCGGAATGTCTTTCTGTCGATGTCGTACTCGGACGGGAAGGGCGGCGACGAGTATCTTCTGCAGGTCCGCTCCGGTCCCAGCGGGGGCAACCTGTGCTGGTGATCAGGCGGGGTGCCCGTCAGACGTCGGTTCGGAGCGTTCACGATAGCGGTGACGATAGTGCCGGCCACCAAGAGCGCACGGCGACAGCCGTACACCACCGGCTGACCTCGTCGGCGGAGCGAAGCCAGGGCTGTCGCTCGTACCGGTGGGGTTCGGGCACCACAAGCGGCCCGTCGACCCCGGCAGGATCCACGGGATGAAGACCTTGGGCTGGGGCGAGTTCTGGAAGGACTTCGACGAGCTCGCGCCCGCCGTGCACGCGCGGCGTGAGCGCGCCGAGGCGCAGATGGGCACGCTCGGCGGCGGCAACCACTTCCTTGAGGTGTGCGCGGACGACGAGCAGAATGTGTGGATCGTGCTTCACTCGGGCTCGCGAAATATCGGCAAGGAGCTGGCCGAGCACTACATCGGCGTCGCCCGCGGCCTGTCGTCGCACAACCAGGGCCTGGTCGACCGCGACCTGGCGGTGAGTTCGACAAGCGGGAGTTGAACTCGTGGCTTCGGCCACGCTGGGAACCGGGCTTTCGGCGACGACTTTCTCTTCTGCGGCAGAGCCCTATTCTTCCCGGGGACGGACGGCAAAGTTCCCCGGCCATTCGTCACGCTATGTAGCGGTATACGTGGGGCGAGTAGCACACGTTTGCGTGGCAGGTCGAGTTTGGCGTGGTCGGCAAGGCTGGCCTCGTCATTGCGCACCTGTTGTGCCGGAGTCCATGAAACCGCGGCTTGACTTTGACCTTAGGTCAGGGTCGACGCTGGTGGCATGACGAACTCGAACGCGAGTTACTCGGTCTGGAGTGGCATGTTGCCGGTGGAAGACACCGCGCTGGCCGTGACCGACACCGGCGGGACAGGTACCCCCGTGGTTTACCTGAACGGTTCCTACGCTAGCCAGCGGCACTGGCGGCCCGTCATCAACGACCTGGGGTCGGGGTGGCGACACATCACCTACGACGAGCGGGCTCGCGGCAAATCGAAGACGTCGGCGGACTATTCCTTCGAGGCCTGCGTCCGGGATCTCGACGCCGTTCTGAAAGCCAGGGGGATGGAGCGGCCGATTTTGGTGGGTTGGTCCTATGGCGCGTTGCTCGGGGTGCATTGGGCCGCTCGTAATCCGGGCCGCGTCGCCGGCGTGGTCGGGGTCGACGGCCCTTATCCGTACGGCTGGACTGACGATGCCCGCCACGAATACATCCGGCGGATGTTCCATAAGGGCCGATGGTTGTTGCCGATAGTGCGCCTCGTCGGCAACGCCGCGCGGATGAGTGCCGAACAGCATGCCGAGATCAACATCGAGGCCCACATAATCCACGCCGCCCTCGAACCGGTCCTCGACAGCCTGACCGTCCCGGTCCGATATGTGGTCGCCTCGGGGGAGGCTCTGGGAAGCAAGGACAATTGGCAGGAGCAGATGCGCACTACCCTCGACCCGGTGCTCGCCCGCAACCCGAACCTCACGATAAGCGCGAAGGTTGCCAGCAACCACGGCACGATCGTGCGCAAGGATTTCCGCGCCATCGCCGAGGCCACACGCGAGGTCGCCGCCCTCACCCGCAAAAGTCGCTGACGACCATGACCAGCGGCGTCACGATCGCCCAGGCGGCGGCCTTCGCCGGCGTCACGATCAAGACCATACGCCACTACCACCGGCTGGGCCTGGTCGACGAACCGCGCCGTGACGGTTCTGGCTATCGCCGCTACGGGTCGTCCGACCTGCTGCGGCTGGTCCAGGTCCGGACGCTGGCCGAGTCCGGCGTACCGCTATCCGAGATCGGCGCCCTGCTCGGCGCCGATCCGCAGCGGTTCGCCGCCGACCTGGCCGAGGTCAAACGGCGGCTGACCGAGCGGATCGAGGAGCTGATCACGCGCCGCGACTTGCTGGACCGGGTGGCCAACGGTGACCGGGCCCTGCTGCCCGACCGGGCCTGCGCGCTGTTGGACCGGGCCGCCGACCTCGGCTTCACCTCGGACGAGGTGGCGGCCTACCGCGAGGGCATGGTGCTGGCCAGGGCCCTGGTCCCCGACGGCTTCGACGACTCTCTCACCGAGGTCGAGCACGCCCTCGACGACACCCGGTTCGTCGCCTTGATCAAGCAATGCTGGGCCGCAAAGGACTGGGAACCCGACGACCCCCGCATCGAGGAACTCGCGACCGCCGTGGCCGACCGCTTCCTCGCCAACCCCGCGTTGCTCGCGATCCCGAACGGCCTCCAGGCCCGCACTGACGCCACCCGATACGGCCTGCTCAACCACCACGGCGAAGACCAGGAACCGGCCATGGCCCGGCTGACCACGCTGGTCGAGACGAAACTGCGCTCCGCCGGCGTAGACATCCCACACCAATAATCGCAGCCCCGGAGTCACCGCAGTCGGATCCGAATCGCAGCTCACGGTCCGTAAGCCCAGATGGCCACCGATCCGGAACGGAAGGGCCCTGGCGCAGAGATCGGAATGAGTGCCAGACCCAAGATTCAGGGTCTGGCACACATTTCGTGATCTTCCGGTGGACTCGGCTCGCGGCTTGTTGATCATGTTTGGTGATCCTCTCGGAGCTGCTGGAAGTCTTTCT